>NZ_JBIUYD010000016.1:0-63662 GCF_044744345.1 Kitasatospora sp. NPDC087315
AGGCACAAGATCATCCGACACGTGGAGCACTCTGCCGCCCGAACACATCAACTGCCAAGCCCCTGAGCTGAACTCATTTTGAAACGATCAGTAAGGCCGCACCACGGGTCGTCCCAGGGCGTTGCCCCGCCGACTGGACCCGCCCCGCCGACCGCCCTCAGGCTGCCGGTGAGAACCCGGCCGCTGTCCGGCGTAGGGGCACCACCACGCTTACCTCGCCGAAGGCCGCGCCGAGGAAATTGACGCCCGTCTCCGGCACGGCCTTCGCCACCGGGTCGGTCTCCAATATCAGCACCGGGCCGACCAGCGCCATGAAACCAAGGTCGAGCGGCCCCGCAAGCCACCGCGCAGCAGGGCGTAGCGGCCGGAGGGCCCGTCTTTCACTACCGTTGGGCGTAGCACGCCACCGCACGTCCGGGGACATTCAGTGGCCGTCGGCCGCGATGGTGCGGGCAATGGGTTCCTTGTCGAGGTAGCGGGTGGCGGCGTGCGGTTCCCCGAGTCCGTTGGAGACTTCGACGTCGTGCACGTCCGGTGCGACGGATGCGAGTCCTCGGGCTTGGGCGATGGCGTCGCCGCGGGCGTGGAGGTTGATCCATGCGATGCCGTCGGGCAAGCGCAGGGATCGGCCCTCTTGGCCGATGCCGCGTCTGACGGTGGGCCAGGCGAGGGGGGAGCCACAGGTGACGAGTGTGGCGAGTCCTTGTCCGTGGCCGTCGGCTGGGGGGATCTGTCCGCGCAGGATCATGTCGAGGACGACTACGCTGCCCAGGGAGTGCGCGATGGCCAGGCGGGTTCCCGGTGTGGTGAAGGCGTCGAGGACGGTGGCGCGGATCTGTTCGGCACGGTCCGGGTGATGGAGGTACTTGTGGACTTGGCGGATGGCTCCGACGAGCAGGGCGCCTGTTCCGCGGCCGGATTCCCGGTCGATGCCGGCGATCGCCGCAGCGACGGGCCGGGGCAGGTAGGGAAGGCCCAGGCCGAGGGCGCTGGGGGCGTCGGCTGCGGCCCGTACCGGGGCGTCAGGGGCGTAGTGGGCCAGGGTCTCGAGGATGAAGGCCTCTTCGTTGGGGCCGATCGGCTCGTGGTCCGTGGGTTTGGCGGCGCCGAGTCGGCGACGGGGGGCGGTAAAGGCGGGGCTGTAGTGGGGCACGGTCATCGGCGGGATGGTGGTGTGCGGTCCGAGGTGGCGGGTCAGTCCCCGGGTGAGGGCGGCGCGCCAGTCGGCGGTGAGCCTGGTGGTGTCGGTGTCGCCCTGCCAGATGCCGTGGACGCCGACGATGTGCAGGTCGCTCATGCTCCCCTTCCCGTTCCGGCCCCTCGTCGGGATCCGCGGCCGGTGGACACGGGCGGAGGCCGCTCGGTTCACATCGTAGGACGCCCCCGCTGCGGCTCTTCCCCACCCGGGGCGAGGGACGCGGTCGTGGGGCGCGGCCTGCGAGGATAGCCTTCCGGTGGCGAACGCGACGGGACACGGAAGGCGGCGGGGTTGGGGAACGAGGACAGTTGCGGACCCGAGACCGCGGTGCGTCGGCTTCTGATGGTTCGGGTCGACGACTACGGCGACGGGGACACCGGTTTCAGCCGGGACATCGCCTCCCAGACGGCGGTCGTGACGGGATGGCTGACCAGCGAGTCCCTTGCCGAAGAGCAGAGGTTCTCCCTCTACGAACCCACCTCGCTGAAGAACGTGCGCGATCTGCGCGATTTCCTGCTTTTCGTCGATCCGGTCGACGCGGCCTACGACGAGGCGCTGGTCGTCTACATCACGGGCCACGGCCTGGCGAGCGCCTCGGGCCGGCACTACCTGACGTTCGCCGGCACCGACGAAGAGCGTCTCGTAGGAACGGCGTTTCCGACGGCCGAACTGATCGGTGCGGTCGTCGACAGCGAGGCCGAACACATCCTGGTCCTGGTCGACTCCTGCTTCGCCGGCACGCTGAACGTCGAGGTGCAGCAGATGTTCCGCGATCTGAAGACCTCCCGGCGCAAGCTCCCCACGATCGCCGTCGTCACCAGCGGAGACTTCGACGAGCAGCCCTACGTCGGCGAGTTCACTTCCCTGATGGGCAGGACCCTCGCGGCGCTCGCCGACGAGTCGGCTGGCTACACCGCCTCCCACCTGTCCTTCGAGGAGTGGGAGCAGATGCTGAAAGCGGTGGGCCAGGACGAGCCGGGGCTGATCGAGGCTCTGTGGGTATGGCCTCCCTCCCGCCGTCGGGTGCCGTCCGCGTGCCTGCCCAACCCCACCTGGCAGCCCCGGCGGGCCGTGGTGGGACCTGCGGTCGGCGAACTCGCCTTGGCGGAGACCGCCCTGGAGCGATACTGGTTGGCCCGGGCGTCCGGACAGGTCGGCGACGAGGACGAAGGCTGGTACTTCAGCGGCCGCGAGACGCTCATGAAGGAGCTGATAGCCTTCCTCGGCCACGGTCAGGGGGCGCTAGTGGTCACCGGCGCGGCCGGGTCCGGGAAGTCCGCGCTCCTGGCGCGCCTGGTCACCCTCACCGACTCCACCTTCCTGCGCGACGACCGCGTCCGAAGCGCCCTGGACGGTGTCTCGGCCGCGCTGCGCCCCGAGCCCGGATCGGTCCACGCCGCCGTCCTGGCCCGCGGCAAGGACGCGCACGGCCTGATCGGGGACCTGTCGGCGGCGCTGGGCGCCCCGGCCGCTCCCGGCGTGCCGGCCCTGCAGTCGGTGCTCGCTCACCTTCACGCACGCGTGGGGAGGAGCACGCAGCCAGTGACGATCGTCATCGACGGCATCGACGAGGCTGACCGGCCGCTGGCCTGCCTCAGCGACGTAGTGCTGCCGCTGGGGCGACTGGAGACCGAGGACGGCCGACCGTGTGTACGCCTGCTGCTGGGCATGCGCAGTTCCCTGCCCTCCGACCGACAGCGGCTCCAGGACGACACGGCCGACCAACTCCTGGGCGCTCTCGGAGTTTTGGCCGCCGGGGACACCGCGGAGCGGGCGATGCCCCTCACGGTGCTGCGCACCGACGAGAGCGCCACCAGCCGCGAGGACATCGCCCAGTACGTGCGGGCCCTGCTGACCGGCCCCGGCGCCAGTCCCTACCGGGGTGCCCCCCGGGCCGCCGCCGAAGCGGCAGCCGTCGTCGCCGACGCCGTGCGGCCCTCGTTCCTCGACGCGCGCATCGCCGCCGACCAGTTGCGCACCGCCGACCGGACGCAGGACCTGGACGACCGCGCGTGGCGCGAGCGACTCCAGGACGGCACGACCGCCCTGCTGCGCGAGGACATCCGCGCCGTCGCACAGGCCCAGGACGTCCCCGCGCGCATGCTGCTCGCGGTACTGCGAGCCACGGCCTTCGCCTCCGGCGCCGGGCTGCCCTGGGGGCAGGTGTGGCCCACCGCCGTGCGCGCGGTCCTGGGCTCCCCCTCCGCTGCCGAGGTCGACGTCGACCGGGCGATCCGCGTCTTCCGCCACAGCCGCCTGGTGGGCTACCTCGCAAACGGGCAGGAGGACAGGCGCGTCACCTACCGCCCCGTCCACCAGCGCGTCACGGAGGCCCTCCTCGACCGACCGCAGTCCTTGCTCCTCGATGTCGACGCCGCCGGATCGAGCGGACCGGACGGAACGGACGCGAACCCCGGGGAGGAGGGAGGAGGCGTGCTGAGTCGGCGGCAGGTCCGGCGTCACCTGGCCCGTGAGTTCGCCTCGCTCGCGAATGCCTCCTCGCCGCTCGCACCGCACCCGTACCTGCGCCGCCACCTGGTCGGCCACGCGGATGCGGCGGGCCTGCTGGACGACCGGCACCTGCCGGCCGGGGTCCTGGCCCACGAGACGTCCCGGACGCTGCGCGCGCGGCTGGGCCTGCCACTGCCGGTCGCCGACCGGACCCGCCAGGCGGTGACCGCGGCTGCGCTGATCGAGCCCTACGCCGACGAGGGCGTCGACTCGCCCTCGCGCCTGGACAGCATCGCTTTCCACACCGCCTCGCTGGGCGGCGCGCCCGTGACCGATCTGCCGGACGGGGCGTTCAGGACCTCGTGGAGTCGCTGGCGGCCACGGACGAACGTGCTCGTCTCCCCCGGCGACACGGTCCGCACGATGTGCGCGCTGCGGGCGCAGGACGGCCGGACGCTCGTCGCCGCCGCCACCGAGGACGAGATCACTGTCTGGGACCGGGCTTCGGGGCACAGCCTGGCCCGCATGCCCGTGGACGGGATCCGGGACCTGCGGACCATCAGAGGGCACAGCGGGCGGCTGTTCCTCGTGAGCGCCGACGCCCAACGGGTGGCGGTGTGGGATCCGCTGTCCGGTGCGCAGGTCGCCTCCCTAAACATTCCGCGGCGGTTCCAGCCCGGCGCGGTGCGCGTGCTGGACGACGGCGAACGCCGGTGGACAGTGGCGATGCCGACGAGCGGCGGCGTCCTGCTGTGGGCACCCACCGAGGGGTGGAACGATTTCTTCAGCGTGCCGGGAATGGGACCGCGGGCACTGTGCGAGGCGGCACGGGGACGTGACGGTCGGCGCGTGCTCGTCCACGTCCCCAGGGACGCCGAAAGCTCGGCGCGCGTGTGGGATCCGAAGGAGCCGTACGAGGACCGCCTGCTCGTCCGACTCGGCCACACGCCGCAGGAGATGACGGTCCTGCCCGGACACTGGGACGGCGACCTCATCGCTTTCGCCCACAACCCGGCCGGGCGCGCGTGGGTGTCGGTGTGGAACATGGAAGGAGAGCCCGTCTCCTACCTCGACGGCCCGGCCGAACAACTGGCGGCCGCCGCCCTGCCGGACGACAGGGCACTGCTAGTGTCCGTCTCCTACGGCCAGGCCGTGTTGTGGGACGTCCACGGCCGCCCAGGCTCCCCCGTGCGCGAGCACGCACGGCCGGTCGGGCTGTTCTCGGTCGGCGACGTCCACGCCCTCACCACGCTGCCCGGCGACCCCGTTCGCGAAGACGACGGCACTGCGCTGCCGCGCCTGGCCACCGCGGGCGACGAGGGGATCCGGCTGTGGGAAGCACTGCCACCGGACAGTCATCCGATCTGGCTGTCCCCTCCGCCACCCAACCGCCGGATCTCCCTGCCGGCAGAGACTCTCGCCGCTCTCCCCCGGCACGACGGCCGCGCAGGCGGTGAGCTGCTAGCGCACGCCACACCGGTCGGATTCGACGTCCTCGACGCCCGGGACGGCACACGGACGGGGCAATTCGAGACCGGAGTCCCCGTCCGCTCCCTCCGAACGGTCTCTGCGCCCGGCACCGGTCCGCTGGTCACCTGCCTCCTCCCCGGACGCCTGCAGACATGGGACCTGGCCGAAAGCCGAGTGGTCGACACCGCCCGGGTCGACCGCCCCCGGCCCTGGGCCCTGTTCCTACAACCGGACCGCTCCCCCGCCCTCCTGATCGCCGCCTCCGGGCACCTGCGGGTCCGCGATCTCACCACCGGTACCGAGAACACCATCCATCGCTGGTCCTACCGCCGTCGCCGGCCCGTGCCGGTGCAGTCCCTGCTCGTCGTGCCGACCCCAGACGGCCGCGCCACCGCCGTCCTGTGCACCCGGCAGGGCTTGGAGATGTGGGACCTGGCCACCGGCGAGCAGGCCCACATGCCGGGTAGCCCCGCCGCGAGCACACGCGGCGTGAGGGTCACCGCCCTCGTCCCACGGGCGCCGGGCATGGAGCCGCTCGCCGCCTTCGCCACCACCAACGGGCTCCAGCTGTGGAACACCCACGACTGGACCCTGCGCAGTTCCCTGGCCACGCCGTCAACCCGGGCCGTGGCCGCCGTCACCACTCCCGACGGCACCCCCCTCATCGCCTACGGCAACGGCACCGGCGTCCACCTCTGGGACGGGACCTCCGATGCCCCCAGCCGCTCCCTGCTCACCGCCGCCCCCGTACTGAACATCACCGACCTCCCCGGCCGTGACACTCCGGTGATCTGCATCGCCGGCCCCGCTGGCATCGCCGCACTCACCCTCTGAACGGATGCTGCCCGGTCAAACCCGCAGCAGCCCGGTGCTCCACGAGAGCCCCCGGCCCGCACGCCCGGGGACCGACACTGCCCCCGCCAGAAGGCGGTGCTGTCCGGGACGAGGAGGGTGCTGGGGTGGTCGGGTCCGAGGCGGCGTGCGGTGGTGTCGGCCAGCGCCCGGAAGTGGTCGCGGGCGGCCACGGCCCGGCCGCTCTCGCCGAGGCTGTGTCCGGCCCGGAACAACACGATGTCGGCTCCGGGCCTGTGGCGGGCGTCCTGGAAGTGGTCGGTGAGGGCCTGGGTATTGGTGTGCAGAGCATAGGCGAGCGCGGCGTCCGACAGGATGTCGTGGTGGCGGTCGTGAGATGGATCAGTCGCGCTGGACCTCGCGGGACCTCGCGGGACGTCGGCTGCCCGGACCGCTTGGACTGCCATTTGGTGTACCACGAAGCCCGGTCGGCCGGGTCGACCACTGCCGGATCCGCTCGGCCTCGTCCGCCACCGCGTAGGTGTCGCGTCTCCAGGTGAACCGCCGAATGCCGGGTGGCGGCCAGCAGGTCAGAGAAGCCCACCACGCTCTACGTCATCACATACCTTTCGCGGGATCGGGATCATCCGAGCGGGGATCCGCACCACGGCCTCGTGGTCCGGGACGCTGGCCCCGCAGCGGGCCCGCTGCCCTCATCCCCGACCTCGCCGGCCACCGATGCGGCCGAGTCGGGCAGTTGGCGCTGCGACTGCTGGGTGACCCGCGCATGGCGGGCCTGGACGCGGCCGCGCACCTGACCGTCCTCGCGATCCTCACCTGGGCCGAACAACCAGGCAAGGGTTTGTTCGTCGAACCCGACGCCGCCGCACGCACGCCGGCCTGCACCGTCTGGCGTTCGAGGCCGCCGTCGCACACGCCCGGACCGCAGGCGCCCTGGCCCCTTGCACCGCCCTGCCCAACAGGCTGCTGCGGTGCGACCGACCCAACACGGTGAACCCGTCGACAGAATCAGATATCTGACGATGCATGAGTAGTAAGAAGCTCGCTAATCCGAGGCCGCTGGGAGCGGGACGTCTTGAAAACGGCCGACGTCCGCGGCGGCCGCGACACGAAGATCCGCCGATGTGCTAACAGGTGTTCCGGCCCGCTTCCGCGCGCGGGCCCGACGGCACCGGTAACGTCCCAGGGAGCGCTCATGGCAAGGCAGTTGGAAGTCCTCCACCTGGACGCGAACGGGTTGCGGCGGACGCTGCCCGTGGAGCAGGTGGCCGGGGCTCCCCTGACGGAGCGCGGCGAGGTGTGGCGGCCCTCGCGTCATCCGGCGCAGCGCAGCATCGCGACGTGGTGGTGGTCGGCGACGAGCGGGCGGCATGTGGGGTGTCGGTCGTTGGACCGGCTGTCGACGGCGATGCTGCTGGACTTCCACCCGGGTGTAGCCGACTTCGGCGCCTGGTCGGCACAGTTGGTGTGGCGGGAGCGCGGCCGGGAGCGGCGGCTGGTGCCGGACTTCTTCGTACAGACCACGGACGGGAAGACGCTGGTGGTGATGTGCCCTCCGCAGACCGGGCCCGGTGAGCGGTTCGAGCAACAGTTGGAGGTGCTACGGGAGGCGTGCGCGGCGGCGGGGTGGCGGTTGGCGGCGCCGGCTCTGCCATCGGGGGTGGCACTGGCGAATCTGCGGTGGGTCTCGCGCAGGCGGCATCCGCGGTATGGGAACCGACAGGTGGAGGCCGCTCTGGCGGAGGCGTTCGAGCAGCCGCGGCCTCTGATGGAGGGTGTCCAGGAGTGCGGGGTGACGCGGCAGTTGGCGCTGCCGAGGCTGTATCACATGCTGTGGCACCGCCGGCTGGGCATGGACTGGGGCGCGCCGATGGGCGCGGGGACCGGGTGGTGTGGCGCGGGGCCGCTTACACGATCGCGGGCTTCGACGGGGTGGAGGTCCAGCTGGCGGCGAACGGCGAAGGGGCCGTGGTCTCGGTGATGCTTCCCGTGCTCGCGTCTGCCGCCGACTTCGCGGTCCTGGACGGCGCCGGCCGCCGGGTTGCGCGGGCGGAGCTTCCGGACTTCTCACTGTTGGAGGGGATTCCCGAGGGTGCCGCGCTCAAGGCGCGGCAGTGGGAGATGGCGGTCGTCGAGGTCGACACGGGGCTGCTGCCCGGTGCGCTGCCGGGGTCGGTGCCCCGGCCCGCGTTCGACCCCAACTCCACGACGCTGATCGAGCGGTACCAGGCCAAGGCCGCAGAGATGAACGCGGTGCTGGGCTGGGGGGTGTCGTGGCAGACGGTGCAGTCCAAGCGGTTGAAGTACGTGAAGAACCCGACCGCCGTGGCGCTGGTCGACGGTCGCAGCGTCAAGGCCAAGAAGCAGCACGGTCTGACCGATCCACGGGTCGTGGAGCAGTTACTGGTCCTGGTGGGGCGCCAGCAACGGCGGGTGGATGCGCCCAGTGACGCGCGCAAGCTGTTCGGGCAATTGCGGCGGGCGGTGCGCGGCGGGTACGGGCCGACGGTGAAGGTCCCGGCGGAGCCGACGCTGTACAAGCTGCTGAAGCGGCTGGGCTTCGAGGCGCGGGACCTGTCCGGGCCCGGAGGTGAGCGGGCGGCGTCGGGGCGCGGGCCTGTGCCGCCGTTCTCGGTGACGTCGGCGACGATGCCGGGTGAGCTGGTGCAGATCGACTCGACCGATCTGGACGTGTGGGTGCTCGGCGACGACGGCCAGCCGGCGCGGGTGGAGCTGACGGCCGCGATCTGCGTGGCGACCAGGAGCATCATCGCCGCGGTCGTACGACCCAAGCAGGCGCGCAGACTCGGCAAAAAGCACCGGGATGGGAGGGTGGGATTCACGCGGGCCACGGGACGGGCGACGAAGGCGGTCGACGCGTGCGAACTGCTGGCGCAGGCCCTGAAGCCGCTGACGATGCGGCCCACGTTCGCCCCCGCCGCACACGCCGCCAATTCCGACCTGCCGTTCGAGGAACTGGCGGCCGTCGACGAGCGGTTCGCGCAGGCCGCGGCCCGGCCGGTGATCGTCCCAGACCTAATCGTGATCGACCATGGCACCGTGTTCACGAGCCGGACGTTCTTCGACGCCTGCGCCTATCTGGGCATCTCGGTGCGGCCAGCACGGCGGCGCACTCCTCAGGACAAGGCGATCATCGAGCGGACGTTCGGGTCCATCAAGTCGATGTTCAGCCA
Source organism: Kitasatospora sp. NPDC087315 (assembly GCF_044744345.1). Classification (NCBI taxonomy): domain Bacteria; kingdom Bacillati; phylum Actinomycetota; class Actinomycetes; order Kitasatosporales; family Streptomycetaceae; genus Kitasatospora; species Kitasatospora sp. NPDC087315. Next base: position 9,127 of record NZ_JBIUYD010000016.1, read on the forward strand.
GCACCTCAACACCTACACCGGCAACGACCCGGTTCGGGTGCGGCGGACCGTCGACGGCGAGCGGCTGTGGACCCTCGCAGAGCTCGACGACATGCTGCAGCAGTGGATCGTGCTGGAGTGGCAGAACCGCCCCCACCCGGAGCTGGCCGACCCGTACGACGCGTACCTGCCCCATCTGTCGCCGAACCAGATGTTCGCGGCGTGTGTGGAGGTGGACGGCTACCTGCCGATCCCGATGACCCGGGACGACTACCTCCGGTTGCTGCCGACAGCGTGGGTGGGGGTGAGCGAGCAGGGCATCCGGTTCAAGAACCGCCTCTACGACCACCCGGAACGCGACCCTGAAAAGGGCCTGAACCCGTGCCGCCGAACGCCCTCGGGGCTCAACGGCAAGCGGCGCGGGCGCTGGGAGGTGCGGTACACCCCCAACGACCCGTCGAAGGTGTGGCTGCGCGACCACCGCAGGGGCGAGTGGGTGGAGGCGACGTGGGTGCACCAGCACAAGGTCGGAGCGCCGTGGACGCAGTTCCTGTGGGACACCGCCGCATCCCAGCACGTCGCCCGCGGCGGGCGGTTCAAGGACGAGGAGGCGATCGCCGAGGCGCTCGCGGATCTCCTGGAGCGGGCCTCCCTCGGCCCCGACCGGCCCGGGCGGCCCGCCGCCCCGGACGGCTGGGCGCCCTCTCCCCCGCAGGCACCCGCCAGGGTGTTCGACCCGTACGCCGGCCGCGGACCCGTCGACCTCGCCGATCTGCCGGACCTGCCCGGTCTTCCGGTCCCGGCACCCGGGCAGGCCGGGGGCGGCCTGCTGGCGTTCAGCGACACCGGCCTGTCCCCGGCGGCCAGCACCGGTGGGGCCGCGATCGACTGGAGCCGCAGCCCGCTCCCTCCCGATGCCTCGCTCACCGCCTGGGGGCACGGCCCCTGTGTCGCCGGTGCGGCAGTGAACGGGGCCGGCACGGCGGCCGTCGGCGGCGACCTCGCCGAGCGCTACCGGAAGATCTTCGCCGCCCTCGACACGCCCCCAGACGACGGGTCCTCGCCGTGACCGGGCCGCCGAGGCCGTCCGACGTGATACCGGCCCCTGCCCGGTACGGCATGCCGCAGGCGCGGCAAGAACCGGGCACAGGGCGACGGGCCCGACCGCAAGGAACCGATCGGACGCCGGACAGAGCCGGCAGCCGGCGGTCGACAGATGGGAGACCTGTGAGGATGGACGGCTCCGAGCGCCTGGACCGGGCGGAGAACCTGCTGCTGCTCGAGGAGCCGGCACCCGGGCCGCTGTCGCTGAGACCGCCCGCTCCGGTGTGGCCGCAGGACTGCCACGCCTGGCGGGCGATTGCCGCCACCTACTGCTCGGCACCGGACCTGGCGGACTGCGCGCCCATGGGCACCAAGGTCGCCGACCACGACAAGCGGCTGCTGTACCACGGCATGATGCTCACCGTGACCTCCCCGGCCATCACGAAGGCGCTGCGCGTCGTGGCAGGGCAGATCTGCGACCACAGATCCTGACTGACGGCTGAGGACGTGAAGGACGTGCTTCTTCTCGGAGATCTCCAGGGACGGTTGGCGAGGTGCCCAAACCATTCTTGGCGGCTTGGTCCAGATGTTCACTCGTGCGAGGTCTCCTGCGCCGTGTCGGACATGCGTCCGTTGATCTTGGCCATGCTCCCTGCGGATGGTGGCCGTGGAGAGCGGCCCAGAACACAGGGGTGCACGTGATCGATGCTCTTCGAATGCGGGGGGATGCGTTGCAGTCGGACCGGTGCGGGTGGGACCAGCTGGCGGTTCCGTGCCAGCGAAAGTGGGTGACCAGTACCGAGCTGGACCAGGGCGAGGGATGGACGAAGCGTTGGACGACCTCCTGGAAGGTCGCCGGAGCCGCTGTCGTTTGCCCTGTACGTGACCTGGCGTCCTTTCCCATTAAAGGTACGCAGCCCGTCCGCCGGTTTTCCTGGCGTACGTCCCAGCATCACCGGCCCGGCCTGCAGTACCTGGTGAGTACCGGTCGCCACCACGGGTTCGAGAGCCACGCCGAGCAGGAGTTCCTCCTCGCGCTGGACTTCGCCGGCCAGTTGGAGGAAGTGCTCTCGCAACCGTTCCGGCTCACGTTCACCAGCTCGACCGGGACCGGGTCGCACATCCCGGACTTCCTGGCCTGGACACGGGCGGGGACCTGGCTGGTCGATGTGCGCCCCGGGCACCTGATCAAACCGGAGGACACGGTCCGGTTCGCCGCGGCGGCCGAGGTCGCACTGGCCTGTGGCTGGCGATACACCGTGGTGTCGGGCTGGCAACCGCACGTCCAGACGACGCTGGACACGCTCGCATCCCAGCGCCGGCCGATCCTCGACCGGCTCGGCCTGCAGGAACAGGTGCTGGCGCATCTCGCGCAAGGGCCGCTGCCATTCGGCGAGTTGGCGCAGGAGACGACCGTGCCGGTGGTGGCCCGCACTGCGATCCTGCACCTTCTGTGGCATCGGCGCCTGGCCGTCGACCTGGCCGCGCCGCTGACGGACCGGTCGGTGGTCCACCGCTCCACGCCGCAGATGGGGAGGCAGCGATGAGTGCTCGTCAGGCACTGGAGCTGTTCGAGGGGTGCGAGTTGATGTTGGACGGCGCCCCGTGGACGGTGGACGTTCTGGAAGCGCACCAGGGCACGGTCGCGCTGCGGAACGCCGACGGCGATCGGCAGCGCGTGACGGTCCGGGCGTTGATGCACCACCGCGACTGCCGGTTGTCGAGCCGGTCGCGCCGAGACCTTCCTGCTTCCGACCGGGGCCGTCAGCCCAAGACGCTGAAGGACCTGACGCCCGTGCAGCAGAAGGTGACGGGCTTCCGGCTGGCTCACCTGCTGGAGGTGGAGACCGGCCACCGCAGCGGTGATCCGTTGCGCCCTGCGGCCGGCGAGCCGAAGTCGCAGTACGACCCGGCGCGCACACCACTGCTGAGCGAACGGCGCCGGGCCAAGGTCGCGGAGCTGGCGGAGCTACAGCGACAGGAACCCGAGCAGGCCCGGATGGCGGGACTGGACCGTGTCAGCCTGCGCACGTTGGAGAGGTGGGCTGCCCGCTACCGTCGATGGGGTGTGCTGGGCTGCGCGGATGACCGGTGGCTGCGTCCGTGCACCGGCCACTACAGCATCACGGAACCGGTCCGGGAGGCGATCTTCGCGGTCCGGAGCGAGTGCCTGCGGCGCTCTCGGGTGAGCATGGCCACCAAGGTGCGGATGATCCACCAGTACGTGCGGGAGCGGTTCGGCGAGGAGGTGGCCGTTCCTTCGGCGGAGACGCTGCGTGTTGTCTGGCTTGAGTGGTTCGGTCCGGGCGGGGCCCGGGCGCGCTACGCGCGGTCGGCGGCTTCGGTGCATGAGAATTCGGGCGGCGGGCATGTGGTGATCCACCGTCCCGGGCAGGTGGTCGCGCTGGATACGACGCCGTTGCCGGTGCTGGTGCGCGAGACGGTGTTCAGCGAGCCTGTCGAGGCCCATCTGACGCTGGCTCTGTGCGCCTACACGCACTCGGTGGTGGCCTTCCGCCTCTCGCTGGTCTCGGAGAAGTCGGTGGACGTGGCCATGGTGCTGCGGGACGTGATGACTCCGCTGCCGATGCGGGCCGCCTGGGGCGAGGAGATGGCCTGGCCCTATCCCGGTGTCCCGCGGACGCTGGTGGCGGACCTGGCCGGTTACAAGGTGGCGGGACTGCCGTTCTTCCCGGTGGAGACCGTGACGACCGATCACGGGTCCGTCTACAAGAACCATCACCTGGTCGAAGTCCAGCGCGTCCTGGGCTGCAACATTCTTCCCTCCCGCACCTTGCGTCCCACGGACAAGCAGGCGGTCGAACGTGCTTTTGGGGCGATCCAGTCGCTGCTGTTCGAGCTGCTGCCCGGCTACCGGGGTGTCGATGTCGCCGACCGGGGAGCCGACGTGGAGGGGGACACGGTCCTGACCCTGCCGGAGATGGAGCACGCGATCGCCACCTGGGTCGTTGGAGTGTGGCAAAACCGGATCTTGGGTGAACACGGGCCCAGTTGGGAGCCGGGCGGCGAGCACAGCCCGAACTCGCTGTTCGCCGCGGCGATGGCCCAGGGCGGATTCTCGCTGGAGATCCCCCGTCCGGAGTTGTACTACGAGCTGCTGCCGGTGCACTACGTGAAGGTCCACCCCAAGCGGGGAGTGAAGATCCGCGGACTTTGGTACACAGGACCCGAACTGCGCGAGACGGTATCGACGCGCGGCGGCCGGCACCCGCGAACGTGGGTGGTCCGCAGCGACCCGCGGGACGCCCGGACCGTCTTCTACCAGGACCCCGACAGCCACGAATGGCACGAACTGCGCTGGCGGGGGCTACCCGAACAGGGCGAGGTCCCCTCCTTCAACGACGCTCGGGTCACCGAGCTGCTGCGCGAGGCCAAGGCTCTCGGGATCCGGCCGCGAAGCGACGCCGAGCTGCTGCCGCTGCTGCTCAGGCTGATCGGCACGCACGTTCCTGTCGACCGGTGGACGACCCAGCTCAGCCGCAGCCAGCGCAAGGGTCTCGCGCGGGAGGAAGCCCAGCGGTCCGCGGCCCTCGCGGACCGGCCCGCGGAGTCGGCCCCGGTGCCCGGACCCGGGTGGGCCGAGCGGGAGAGGCGGGCGGCAAACGCGGTGGACGGCGAGCGCCGCCTTCGGCGCGAGCAGATCGTCCCGAACAGGCCGGCGGCCCCCGCCCGGCTCGGCGAGCGACTACGCCGCAGCAGCCTGCTGGCACCGCTGCCCGACGAGGACGACGGAGCCGATGACGCCGCGCGCGCTCTTGGGGAGGTCCGATGACCAGCAGTGACGCGACGCAGAGCGGTCCGGTCGCGCCGATTTTCCTGCCCGGGCAGATCCCCGACCGCACACGCTGGACCGGTTGGGACCGGTGGCGCCGCACCCGCGGCCTGTTCGTCCCCGCACCGCTTTTCACCCTGGACGCCTACCAGAAGCTGAGCCCACGTCAGCGACGCCTGCACGACCTGCACCGAGTGGCGACCCACTCCAACCTGCAGATTCAGGAGACGCCGATGAGCATGCGCGTCGCATGGCGGCTGCGGGCACTGATCGAGGACAACGCCTTCGACTGCAGCCCCGGCACCCGCCCCGGCATGATGATCAACGGGGGCGCCTGCCAGGGCAAGACCGAGACGGTCTGCGAGGTGATCGCCGGCTTCGAGGACGACTGGCTGGCGCTGCATGCCGACAATCCGCTGGCCATCGCGGGGACCAGGGACATCCATGCGCCGGTCGCCTACGTGCGCACGCCCGTGAAGGCGACGCCCATCTCCACCTGCCAGCGGATCTTGGATTTCTTCGGCGAAGACTACAAGGGCATGCGGCTGGAGGACCTGGTCCGCACCGTCAAGGACGCGGTCTTCGACCACGGCTGCAAGGCCCTCGTACTCGACGATGTGACCCGTCTCAAGCTCCACCGCGAGGCCGACCAGGACGTGTTGGACCTGATCCGGGAACTGATGAGTCTGCCGGTCACCCTGGCCCTGGTGGGCGTCGGCATCCCCAAGTCCGGACTGCTGCGGGACGGCAGGCGCGACCCCGTGACCGGCCAGTGGCTCTTCCCACCGGTCAAGGACCGCGGGAAGAGCCCCAACGACGAGGCCCCGGGCCAGACCGACCTTCGCTTCGAACTGCTCGACCTCGACCCGTTCCGCTACGACACCCGCGCCGGCATCACCGCCTGGACCGGCCACCTGGTCGGCCTCGAAAGCCAGTTGCGGCTGCTGCGGTCCGAGGAGGGCATGCTCACCACCGGCTCCATGCCCGAGTACCTGTTCTCCCGCGCCAACGGCGTCGTCGGCCTGCTCAAGCGCCTCATCCAGGCGGGCTGCCGCTACGCGATGGAAACCGGCGAGGAACGTCTCACCCCCGACCTGCTCGACGCCATGGTCATCCACCCCGCAGACCTGCCCGGCCTCGACCCCGATTCCGGGGAGATGCCCGACATCCCGCCCGCACCCCGCCGGACGACCCGGTCCAGGAACACCGTCTTCGACGACCGCGGCACCCCGCCCGCGGCTGCGGGGTGAGACACGTGACCGCTGATGCTCTCGGCCGCAGCCTCGCGCCCCTCGACGACGAGTCCCTCCCCGGATACGTCCTACGACTTTCCTACCGGCTCGGCATCACCCCCAACCGCCTGATGCTGATCACGGGCCTCCACCACCACCCCGACACCCGGAAAGCAATGCAGGTCTCCGCTCGACGCTTGCTCACGTTGAACCCGGTCTCCGCGACCGACTTCGCCGCCGCGGCCCGTCTGACACCGCAGGAAGTCGCCGCCCTCCTCCTGGACGAGTACGCGTCCCGCTACTCGCCCCTCGCCGAGACTGCCCAGTTCTGGGCCGACTCCGGACGCCGGATCACACCGCTGACCCAGGGCGGCTGGATCCAGATCACCTCGACACGGTTCTGCCCGCAGTGCCTGGCAGGAGACGGCAGCCCTGTCCAGGACCGGCTCGGCGGTCCGTGGTTGCGGCGCTGGAGACTCCAAGTCGTCTTCGCCTGCCCGACCCATCGCCGGCTTCTCCACCACTTCTGCCCGCACTGCGAGAGCGCCGGCACCCCCACGCGTCCCGGAAGGGCACACCAGATGATCACGCGGGCCGGCGAGGCCGGACTCCACCCCGCTCAATGCCGTCAGGACGCCGCCCCCGGCAGCCGAGGACCGGCATGCGGAGGCTGGCTGAGCGACCCGGCGATCCCAGTCCACCCCGCCGACCGCGCAGTTCTGCGCTGCCAAGAACGCATCCTGGAACGGCTGCACCCGACAGGTCCCGTTCCCGCGTCCGAGGCCGTGGAGTACTTCACTCTCCTTGGACTCGTCCACGAACTCCTCGTGCTGACCTGGCCGATGGGGCGCGCTCTCATCGGGCAGCCCGAGCTGGCCGCCGCCGCAGACAGGCACGTCGACAACGTCCACAAGCAGATCACCGCACTGGCTTCGAACAAGTCCCGTCATCCCGTCCACTCCCTGATGCGCAAACCCCCCGCCGACCCCTGGTCCTGCGCGGCGTTTCTGACCGCGGCCGACTCCTTCATCGCAGACGCGGACCTCGGCGCCCTCCGCGAACGCATCAAACCCTTCACCGACGCAGCCGCCGCCACCGACCCGCGGGCCTGGTACTACCTGCGCACCGACGCCCGCTGGCCGGATGCCCTCCGCGAGTCCCACGTCCAAACGGTCGGAGGCTTCCGAGTTCCCGCCCGGCCCGGTAAACGCCGCCCGCTCCCGACCCGCGTCTGTCGTTACCAGGCCGCCAACGTCCCCCAGCGACTCTTCGAGGACTGGCGTCAGCACCTGCCCGACGCCGACGCCGTCGCCGAGAAGCACCTTCACAGAGCCATGGCCCTCAAGCTCGTCGAACTCGCCTCCGGAGACGCCTGGTCACGGGCAGCCGAATTCCTCGGTATCCCCCGAAAGCGTGCCGAACACGCGGTCCTCCACGTCCGCGGTTGGATGACCAGCCACGGCCGGCACCGGGCCTTCGATGCCGCGGCGGAGAAGATCGCCCAAAGCCTCGACGCCACCGACACCCTCATCGACTACGCGAAGCGCCGACATGCCCTGAAGGACTGGGACATGCCCATGGACCACTGGCAGCTCTTCACCGACGAACTCAGACAACGCACTCGGAGCGGACGCGGGCACTGGCACAAGATCGACGAATCGAAGCGAGTCATTGTCTCCGCCCACATCTGGACCCTGGTCACCCACGGCGAACTCAGCTTCGCCCCACTGGTCCTCGCCGACAAGAAGGCACACGCCGGACAGCCCAGAACTGCCCGGCTCCTCCGCAATGCCGGTGAGCTGCACTACCCGCTCAAACGCAATCCCACGGCCTACGCCACCATCCGCGGCCTGAGCCTCGACTACGTCAGCGGGCTGGCCAAGCACATCGACCATCGAGGGTCAGCGACCGGATTCGCCTGGACTCCCACCCCACCCAACTGGACGAACGAGTGAGAGATGCATGCCTACCAACACCATCAACAGTCCCGCCAACAAGAACTTGGAACCGCCAGATACGGCTTGGTGTCGCAAGATCCGGGCGAACCGCCAGCGCCCCGACGGCAAAGTCGGCATCGTCCTCGACGGCCCGCGCGGGACGGGCAAGAGCACCGTCCTACAGGCCATCGGCGTGTACTGGGAGCGCCGACTGCGCGAGCTGTACGGGCCCGACGAGAACCGGCACCCGGTGGTCGCACTGAGCGTGCCGCCCCCCGTCCGCGGCAACGTCCGCAACTGGGCGGGGACTTTCGCCCACTACTTCGGGCAGGACCGAGAAGGGGGCGACCCGACCGGCTCGGTGATCCGCACGATGCGCAACGCCCGGACCCTGCTGGTCCTCGTCGACAACATCGACCGCCTGCGCACGGCCGCCGAGGCGGAGCAGGCCTTCCAGTACTTCGAGACGATCGAGAAGGACACCGGCGCGACGTTCGTGTACTGCGGGCGCGGCGCCCGGGGCATCGTCGACCCGCTCACCCGCGACAACGACACCCCGCTGGAACCCGACGAGGACCTGTGGAGCGACCACCCGGTGCTACGTACCGGCCGGGTCGGCTACAGCGACGAGGAGATGAAGAAGTTCGCCCGCATCGTCAACCTGTTCGATGCCGACCTGCGGCTGTACCGGCACGAACGCGGCGACCTGCGACCGCTGGCGCCCTACCTGCACAAGCGCAGCCGCGGATACATGCGGGCACTGTCCCAACTCATCTGCCAGGCCGCGCAGAAGGCCATCCTGACCGGACAGGAGCGCATCACCCAGGAACTGCTCGACGGGCTTTCGCTGGGCCGCGTCGAGCAACTGTGACTCCTCTGTCCCGCGCGCCGTACCGGCTTTCTCTACTGGGCGGGCCGGCCTGGAGGAGCTGTGCGGCGTCCCAGATCGGGATCCCAGACCATGCGCAGCCCCTCCAGGGCGAGACGCTGTTCCGGTGTGAGGCTGCGGAAGGACGTGCGGCACTTGTGGATCCACGTGCCCAGGGCGAACGGCTTCGCCGGGGCACGGGTCGGTGCTGCCAGGACCGGCGGCTCGTAGTGGTTGCGCGGTACGTCGAGGTGGCCCTCGCGGAGGGCGAAGGCGACAGCGTGGACCAGCGCGTAATGGAACGTGCCCTGGGCGGGACTGTCGGGGCGCTGCCGGCCCAGGGCCTCGGGCAGTGGCGGGATCCCGATGCCGAGCAGCAGTGCCATCTGGCGCTCGTGCAGGCCGAAGAAGCCCTTCTGCTGCTTCTCGATCCACACCGCCGTGTCACCCTCCTCCGCTGTGATGCGCATGTGCAGGGGTGTCCCGGTCTTCCAGAGGCGGCCGTGTCCGGGCAGCAGGGTTTTCGCTCTGGCGTACCGGCGCTGCCATTCCTGCGACCACGACGGGTTCCAGTGGGGGTCGATGTCGGCGAGGGCCTTGTGCTGGGCCGGGAGGAGTTTGCCTTCCCGGTCCTTGGTTCTCTGGGTGGCGAGCCAACGGCCCAAGGGGTGGCCGCCCATCGTGCTGTTGGCGGGGACCGCGAGGTGGCCGTGGGCGCGGTGCCAGGCCCTGGCGTGTTCGAGCATGGAGTCGAAGGTCTGGATGCGGGCGGTCCACAGCATCCCGAGTTCGTCCAGCGCCCGCTGCTGGCCGGCCGGGAGGCGGCCGAGGATATGGCGCAGGCGCAGACTGGCGATGCACTCCCCCAGTGCGAAGCCCTCCGGGTCGGTGTAGTCGGCGGGTACGTCCAGGTGCCCGAAGACGGTGCGGTAGGTGCTGGCGGAAGCGTGGGCCTGTTCCCAGCTGCCGATGGCGGGCAGTGCGATCTCCAGGCCGAGTGCCCGGGAGAGTTGCGCGGCGCGTTCGGGATGCGCGTAGTGGAGGGGGATTCCGGCGGTCCTGCCGCGGCGTGAGGGGTCGGGCAGGGCAATACGGTCCATGAACGTCTCGTCGTGGGCGCGCAGGGCCTGCAGGATCGTGATCAGGTTCGCGAACGCCGATCCTTTCAGCATGTCGTCGCTGCTCAGACCGCTGCCGAGGTAGACGGGGATGACCAGGGTGGTCTTCTTGCCGGCGCCGGGCGGTTGGCGCAGCCCGCGGCCGATGGCCTGGATGGCGTCGATGATGCTGTATCGCGGATCGACGAATGCGACCCCGTCGACGTCGGGCATGTCGACGCCCTCGTTCAGGACCCGGACGTTGGACAGTACGGCGCACTCCCGGTCCGGAGTGGCGAAGTCGTCGAGCAGGTCGCGGCGCCAGTCGCTGGGCTGTTCGCCGTGGATGGCCTGTGACCAGAGGTTGTCCACGCGCAGCGGCGCGTCCACTTCGAGGGCGGTGCGGGCCAGCGTGTCGGCGAAGGACTGGGCGGTGGAGACGCGGTTGTGGAAGACGAGGACGCGGCGCAGGCGGTGTTCGGCGATCGCGCGGAGCAGAGCGACCTGGAGGGCGGCGTTGCGCAGTCCGTTGTGGTGGGCGGTGGTGAACGGGCGGTGCACCGCGAGGATGCCGTGCAGGTCGCTGTCGTCAACAAAGGGCATGACGACCTGGTAGTCGGCGAGCAGACCCCGGCCGATGGCCTCGGCCATGCCGAGGCAGTACACGGTGGGTCCGAAGATCTCGTAACGGTCCATGGTGGCGAGCGGGATGCGTTCCATGAACGGGTGGCGGGCGGGAGCGGCTTCCGAGCCCCAGATCCTGGGGGTCGCGGTCATGTAGAGGCGGGTCCTGGCAGGGATGGCCGCGTCGTCGTGGACGGTGCCCCAGCCGTCGCCGAAGGCGGAGCAGGTGCGGTGCGCCTCGTCGGCGACCACCAGGTCCCACCGCGGCAGGCCGTGAAAGCCGTGGGCGCCCTGGACGTGGTGGAGGGAGCCGTAGGTGCAGAACACCGTGACCGGCTGCCCCGTGCGGGCCGCTCGGGCGATCTGCGCCATGTCGCGGGTCATGGTCGCCTCGCGGGGGTGCAGTCCGCTGTCGTTCTGGCTCAGGGAGCAGACACCGAACACGGCGCCCGGCTGGCCGGCTTGGCGCCAGCGCCTGATCGTCTGTGTCACAAGCGCTTTGGTGGGCATCAGGACCAGCACCGTCCCCCGGGGAGCCAGGCGCCGCGCCGCCCGCTGGGCGATCAGCGTCTTGCCGGTTCCGCACGCGGCCACCACGGTCATACGCGGATGGCCTGCGGCCGCCGCGGCCTCGATCGCGGTGAGCGCTTCGACCTGGTGCTCGCGCAGTTCCACGCGTCCTCCTTCCCCGGGCCGCGGACAGACGGGCCGATCGCGCGGGGAATGTACGGGCGCCGAGCACGGTCGCGTCCCGGACGCCGATCGCTTTCGGCCAAAGCTGCGCAGGTGCGGGGCAAAGAGGAAGAACCGGCCGGACTGTCGCCGCGCGTCCCGTAGACACAGCGGTGGAGGCGAAGTTCTGCCGAGGCAGTCGATGGGGTGTCGAGGCACTGAGCGGATTGCGGGGACCGATGGCGGGGACGGACGCGGCCCGGGCCGGGCGGAGGTCGCGGGCGAAGGCGTTGCGGCCGGCGCGGCGCCTGGCGCTGTCGGTGCGGTTCATCGGCGGGGAGTCGACCGGATCGTTCGCGCGGCGTCTGGCGGACGCCAACGGTATCCCTGAGGAGGAGTTCTGGCCGATGCTCGGCTCGTGCGCCCGCAAGAACGGCTCGCCTTCCGATCCCCGGTACAGCGACGGGTACCTCAACGCCGCGGCCCTGGAGCGGCTGGCGGTCATGGCGGGCCGTCAGGTGGGCGAGTTGCAGTTCGCCTTGCCGAACCTGCGCCCCCAGCGGCTTCTGCCAGTCGGGAACGGCCCGGCGTGGGACTGGCCGTGGGACGCCTCGGGCTGCTTCCTGGTGCGGGTATGCGAAATGTGCGCCCGCATCAAGGGCACGTCCCTGGATTCCTACCTCGCCTCGGAGGCGACGTGGCAGGTGTGTTCGCGCCACGGCCGCTGGCTCGACAACCGCCGCGAACCCGGCGCCAGCGCCATCTTTCTGGCCGCGCTCCCTGAGGTCGTCGACGCCCATCGACAGCGGCTGCTGATGGAGCGTCGGCTGGGAGCGGGTGGGCGCGCCGCGTTCGCCGACGCCTACGCCCTGCTCTCCTGTTGGTGGAATCTGCCGGCTCTCCACCCCTGCGCGTGGCAGGACCGTTTGCGGGCCCTGGGCCGGAACGGCCGCGACCATCTGCGGGTGGCGCCGATGCTGTTCTACCCGGAGGCCGTACCTCTCGCCCGCGCGCTCGCCGCCCGGGAACGCCTGCGCCTGCGCGGCACCCTCACCGACGGGTACGAGCACGCGTGGCTGGCCCGCACCATCGAACTCGTCGGCACCTGGGGAGTCCCGCCCGAGCCCGCCCTGCACACCCTGGCGCTCTGGGCCTCCCGCCATCCCCTCACGCCCAAGCACCCGCAGGCCCCCTCCCTTGCCTCGCGCCCCGCTCCGGGCCGCAACCGCCCACTGCCCGCACCCGGCACCCCCACCGACCACGACCTCGACTCCACCCTCGGCGAACGCTCCTGCCTGCCCTGGCAGCTGGGCGAACTCATCACCACCATCCCGACCCCGGCCGAAGGCGGCTGGACCCTCAACGGCCGCGCCTGACCGCCTCTCCGACCAATACCTTTAGCGCCACAGCTTTGCCGTTGGAACCGCTTGTCGGTGGCCAGCCAGAATTTGGGCATGGGTCAGTGCGCGGAAACGGTTGAAAGGCATCTCATGCGACCTTATCCTGATGCCTCTCGCCGCTCCCTGGGGGCTACATGGCATCGAACAAATCCAAACTGAGGTTCAACTGCTTCCTTCTGCGCGACGGGCTCGAATCGCATGAACAGGCCTTTCGGGTCCAGTACCGCCCCGGAAATAGCCAGGGCATGCGGCGCCTCGCATCCGGCGAAGGCATCCCAGAAGGCTGCGTAGCCTACCTCAGGGAGAACTCCGAGAAAGTCCCCGCCTGGGCCCGACTTCTGACTCCCACATTCCCCGAGCTCGAGGCCATCAAGAACGTTTCCCACCGGCTCGTCATCTTCCTCCCCGTCCATGGCCGCACCTTCGCCGTCTGCTTCGGCTACGGCAGCTCCACACTGGAGTGGTCGCATGTCGAGGCCAATTTCGGGCTCCGCTTCGCCGCCCGAACGTTCGACAGCAACGCCGTGAGCGGCATCGCAAGCCGACGAATCGACGCATCAGCCCGGTCCCAATGGGTCCAGATCCCGTCCAACTCCTCCATCAGCGGCTTCGAAGTGGAGCTGGAAGGGGAGTTCACGCGGAAACTGGTGGGCGACCTCGAAATCGGTGTCGAGCTCCCTGAACTCGGGGCAGTTGTAGCAACCGATTCCGTGTCGTTCAAGCTCGACACCGACCTTAATTCCGTGCACGACGTTCTTTCTCGGATGCTTCGGACCACGTTGGAGAGCGAGGCATCGCAGGACCTCGCATTCATCGACTCACTGGAGCCTCTTCGCTCCACCAGCGACATCGTGAAGCGCCTCGAACAGCGCCTGGCCCAGGAGCTGTTCAAAACAGCCGATACACCCCCGGCCAGGGGCTCGGATCCGTGGAACGTGCACCTCCTCGCCTTCGCCCCTCCGGACGACCTGTCCATCGAGAACCTGCACGACTTCGTCGTCTCCAAGAACGACGAGTCGCGTGAGTTCGACGAGATGTCGTTGGACGCCTTGCGCTCGGCTCTCTCCGACCTTCCCGGCAGGAACACGGTCGGCAGCTTGAAGAGTGCGAGGATCATGGCGCGGGATGCCAACGGGGATCCCGCCAGTATGTCCAAACCGATCAAGCACTGGCTCGTCTTCGAGGCAGGAGACGGGGACCGGCGGTACCTGCTCACCCTGGGGAAGTGGTACGCCCTTGCTGAGGGGTACTACGAGAAGTTGGACCAGGACTTGGCTCAGATCGAGGACGTCACTGCAGTGCTGGGCCTTCGGACCTGGGACGACTGGGGACCGAAGTTGAACTGGGAGAAGCACTACAACGAGAACGCGACTGAGGATCGCTCGGATCTGATCTGCCTGGACCGGTATCCGCTGTTCGCGGAGGACGGTGACCAGATCGAGGCCTGCGACCTCCTCCACAAAGACGGGTACCTGATCCACGTCAAGCAGTACACGGGGAGCCAGACGCTCAGCCACCTGTTCTCCCAGGGGTTCGTTTCCGCTCAGACCCTCGTCTCGGACGCCGCCTACAGGGAAGCCTTCATCGAGGCGGTGAAGGAGATCAACGCGGATCTGGAGGAGGCGGCGAGCGCCAAGCCGCCCCGCTTCGTCACCTACGCGATCGCGTTCGACGGGAAGCAGCGCCTCCCGCACGACCTGCCGACTTTCAGCAAGGTCAACCTCCGCAGTTTCAGCAAGCGCGTCAGAATGGTCGGCTCCGTACCGACCCTCGCCCGAATCCAGATGACCTTCAAGCCCAAGAAGGACAAGTAGCCTCCCTGCGGTCTTGCGCGCCCCCCGCGCGGGCGAGTGTGCCACGTGTGGGGGCGACGGCCGGTAATACCTTTGCAGGCAGCGCCCGCCAGGAACGAGTCCTGGTGCCCTCGCCCGGATCACCGCGGGCCACCGCTGGGTCCGCTGCCTCCGACTAACCTGTGGGGATGTCGGAGGTGTGCTCTACGGTGCCGCCATACATATCCGCTCACCAGGGTGACCACGGCGCATACCCTGGGGCGGGTTCCGTGCGGGCAGGACACGCTGGAGGTGGCGCAGTGGGGCTTCGCCCGACACACCTCGGCTACGCCTACCAGGACCTGCTGACCGGGCTTCGCCTCGTTGACCTTGCGGTGGGACACGCAAGGTCCGTCGTCGTCGACACCAAGGCGTTCGCCGGGGACCGGTTCGACGACATCACGTGCGAGTGGAGCGACGGCAGTCTCGAGCGACTGCAGATCAAGCACACCAGCCACGATCGCGCATTGTCGACCGACAGTTTCACGAAGGACACCCGGAGTCTTCGTCTGGATCTCCTGTTCACCTCCATCGGCCGCGACCTCAATGCGCCATCCGGCACGTCGCACCGTCTCGTGGTGCGCGACACGGATCCGGACGACGCCGATCTGACCAACGTGTTGCGGCCTGTCGGTGCGGGCAACGACCCGGGGCCAGCCCTCCACGGTCTGAGCAGCAGGCGGTTCCGCTTCGATGCCGCGGCCCTGCGGTCTCATGAGCCGTGGAGAACGATGCTTGCGGGCATCGGTGACGATCTGCTCGGCCGTGCCTGCGCATCCTTGGTCGTCGACACCGGTGTTCCGGTATTCTCCCTCAACATCCACAATCCCGGGCCGGCCGAGGCGGCCCTGCTGCACCGGGTCACCACGGAGCTCGGTGCCGGACGTCCTCCGAACCGGCACCGTTCGCCCGAGGAGGTCGCACTCGCCCTCATCGAGGCGGCCAAAGCAGCACGCAGCCGCAACGGGACCGTGACGGCCGAGGACCTGCTTCCCCGTCTGGCGTTGGAGGTCGACTTCGGGGCTGTCCGTGAGGGGCACCCCGTGGACCGTGCTGCCGAAGTGCGGCGCCCCGCCGTGCTCGCGAACATGAAGAGGGCTCTGGAGGACACGGCGCGGCAGGGCGGCGTCGTGGTGGTCACGGGGGCGCCCGGAATCGGCAAGTCGTGGCTGTGCGAGCAGCTGGCCGATGACCTGCAGGACACGTGGCTTGCTGCACGCCATCACTGCTGGCTGGGCGCCTCGGACATGGATCGTGAGCAGCGGGTGCTCACCGAGGTCGTGATCGGCAGTCTGCTCCGGCAGCTCGAAGAGGCAGTCCCGAAAGCGGTGGCCGAGGTGAGGCCGCGCTTCGCGGCGACTCCCGAGTCGCTCGTGGACGCTGTCGCTGCGGCGCGGCGTTTGGCCCCGGATGTGCCGATCGCGTTGATCGTGGACGGCATCGACCACGTCAGCCGGGTGCTTGGGCACAGCACCGGCGGCGTGTTCCGGGAGCAGTCCGACCCGGCCGCGGGCCTGGTCGAGGAACTCAGTGCTCTGAGGATGCCGCCCGGTGCCGTCCTCGTGCTCGCAAGTCAGCCGGGTCCCCACCTCGCGTCGGCGGGTGCTGGCGCCGACCACTTCACCGTTCCTCCTCTCAAGGGTCCCGAGCTGCGTGACCTGGCGGATCGTCTGGGTCTGCTGGCGGTCCTGACGTCGTCGGATGTCGGCCTTGAGCCTGCCGACAACCAGGAGGAAGCCGCCGTCACGTTGATCGAGGAGCGCTCGCGGGGCAACGCCCTCTACGCCACGTATCTGTGCCGTCAGGCTCTCGGGCCGGCACCTGGACTGGGGTCACCGCAGACGCGGGCCGTGGCCGGCGGCCCACTCGATCGACTGCGCGAGGTCCCTCCGTCGGCACACGACCTCGACGACTACTACGACTACCTGCTGAAGGGACTGACCGACCAGCAGCGCGCTGCCGTCAGCATGCTCGCGGTCTGCGACTTCGCCGTGAGCGCCGAGGAGCTCGGAGAGATCTTCCCGCTGCCCGGGATGATGCTCGGTGCCGCACTGAGCAGCGTGGCACCGATCGTCGCGCAGCAGCCGGGCATTGGTGGGCTGAGGATCCATCATGAGAGCTTCAGTCGTTTCGTCCGCCGGAGCGACGGCGACCATCGTTGGGTCGATCAGGTCCGGGCCCAGGCTGCCGAGTGGCTGTTGCGGCGCGGGTTCTTCACGGATCCGCGGGCGTTCAGGCATCTGCCCGAGCTCTTGTCCGCTCTGGGCCGAGACGACGACCTCGCCGTACTGGTCGGTCCCGATTTCCTGTCCCGAGCGATTGCGGGCCTGCAGCCCCCGCATGCCATCATCCACACTCTCACCGTGGCGGCGCGACGGGCGGCGGCCCGTAAGGACTGGCCCATGCTGGTGCGTTGTGTGGAGCTCAGCCGGGCGCAGGCGACCTACCAGGACGAGGGTCTCCCGGGCTCGCTGGTGCCGTACGCGGATGTGCTGGTGGCGTTGTCGGGGGCCGACCGGCTCGCGGCAAGCCTGATGTACGAGGGCGTGCCCACGATGTCCGCGCGGTGGGGGCTGCAGTTGTGCGCGGCCGTGGACAGGGCCGGCTGTGCCGCCCCGTGGGAGGCCTACCTGGCAGCGTGGGACGAGGTACGTGACCGCGAGCGCACACACTACGGCTCCGAGAGCGACGAGTCGGTGTTCCTCGCCGAGTTGCGCGGGCGGATCCGAATTCCTGGCCGGGGCACCGACGAGCCCGGATCCGGACAAGGGTCACTCGCTCTCGGGCAGCGTGTCGCCCGATTCCTCGACCAGGAGAACCTGGGCTCCCCCAAGCGTGCTGTCGGTGTGCTACTGGAGTGCCTTGGCCCCGAATCCTTGATGGAGAGTGCGCAGCTCATCGAGCGTCACGACCGGCGTACTGCTCTGCTGCTCCATCTTGCGGAGACCCGCGGCAACGGGGGCCGCGGTCTGCCCTCTGCCCGGATGCTGGCCAGTGCGGCCTGGGCTAGCGGGCCGTGCGATCCGCGGCGGCTGCTCCACCTCGGCGTCGCAGCCGAGGACATTGCCGGGGACCTGTTCTCCGAGGGCGTCGCCGAGACACTCGCACGGGCGACGCAGGAGGTGCTGGTCGATCGGGCCAGCGGGTTGTCCGGACCGGTAGGCAGGTGGCTGTCGTTGCTCGTCGTGGCGCACACAGTCGACCGGCATGCTCCCTCCCGGCTGCTTCCCCTGTTCGACGGCGTCGGTTTCTACCGCGCCTGGCTGCGGTTCGCTGTTGCCACTGTCGGCCTGCGCCGGGACGTCGATGCTGGGACGATCCCTGCCGAGGGCGCGTCCACGGCCGCCCGGGTGTCGCTCGAGGAACTGGTCGGGCACGCGAACCCGTTCACGGGACAGCCGAGGGCCTGCGACCTCATGGACATCCACCACCTCGTGCGGCGGGTACTGCACGAGGCCGTCACCCTGCTGCTCGACGACGACCTGGCGCTGGGTATCGCTGCCCTGCAGGCCATCAGTCGCGGGACCACCACGTCGCTCATGGGCATGGCCGGATCCGGCCCGCTGATCACCACGGAACTGGTATCCCTGCTAGCCGAGAGCGCTGGCCAGGCCGGAGCCGGCGTCGTGCGCGAGCTCATGGAGACGCTGCGCCCGGCCCAGGCCGGGCGCCGCACACTGTACGCCGAGGACGCCGACTTCGAGCTCGAGATGGCCCGGGTAAGTCTCGCCTGCGGCGATCCGCAGGAAGCGCAGCGCTGCTGGGAGCGTGCCGCCCGGTACATGGGCGCATACGGGGGCCACAAGGACGTCACCGTCGACGAACTGCTGGATCCGCTGCCCCAGCTCATGCAGGCCGATCCTGTCCAGGCACGTGTACGGCTGGCCCGAACGCAACCCCTCGTGCATCTTGTCGTGGACCACACCAACGGACGGGGCACCTCGGGGACTGTCCACGAGTGGTGGCGCTTTCTGGCGCTCCTGGACCCGCGGGCCGCCGCGCAGCTGGGTACCGACTTGCTCCTGACCGAGCCCGGACTGCCCGATGCCCGGGTGGACGCAGCCCACCAGCGGCTGCTGTCCGCACAGGCCGACGCCGCCGACCCTGTCGTCCTGGCGGTGCTGCGAATCGCTGCAGGGCCCGACGGCCGCTCCCAGAAGGCCGACACCACGCTGCTCGGCCGGCTCGCCGACCTGCCGGGCAGCGACGCGGCGCAGGTGCGGCGTCTCCTGCCGGTGCTGGCCAATGCGATCACCTCAACCTACGACGACCAGGTCATGATCTCCACGTCGGACAACGCCGGGGACGCACACACCGTTGCGCTGCGTGCGGCGGCACAACGGTGCGGCGGCGAGGGCGGCCCGCTCTGGACACCCCGGGCCGCTCCCCTGAGAACCTCCCGTGACTGGCGGGGCCCCAAAGAGCGCACCGCCACGGGCGCCTTCCTGCATGCCCAGCAGCGGCCTGCGCTGCCGGAAGGAGCTGCCGGCATGCTGGCCGCGGTCCGTGACCGCAGTAGCAAGGCATATGACGATCCGCCCGGTCCACGGTGGTCCAGGGACGCTCTGGCCAATGCAGTGGGTTGGAGGCTGCTGGAGGCCGTCGACGGCCACGGAGCTTCCGCGGCCGCCCAGTTGCTGCACCGGATCGCCGACGAGATGAGCGTGGCCGGGCCCGTTGAGCTGCTCGCAGACCTCGCCGCCGGGCTCCACGCGCGCCGAGATATCGCCCCCGAGGTGTTCGGTCCGCTCGCCGCGACGGCGGGCATGCTCGCTTTCACCAAGATGCGGGGCGGCGGCGGGTGGAGGTCCTTCGCCGGCAGTGACCGGGTGGACCTGTGGCAACAGGCCCACTTTGACGACGCTGTCGGCGCGGCCCAGGATCTCGCGGACCGGGTGGCCGACGCTGTCGCCGGTGCCTCCTACAGCCGCACCATCGGTGTCAGCCAGGCCCTTGTCTCGGCATTCGCCGTCCAGCCACCCACTTCACCCCCAGCAGCCGACGCGTTCGCGTGCTGGGACGCGGCGTACGAGGTAATCGCCCATCGTTTGCCCGGCGACGCCCGACTCGGGGAGGGCGTCTACGTTCCGGCCGCAGAGCCGGCTCGGCAGGACGACGTCGACGCAGCGCTGTGCCAGCTTACCCTGGCAACCGTCGCCTTCCCCGAGCGCGCCGTCAAGCGCCGCGCCCTGGTCGCCGCGGCGGTCCTCCTCGCGGCCCGGCCCGGGCACGCGCAAGCAGCGCTGGCACACGTCCTCTCCCCCGGCATCGGAGCCGGCCCCCTGACCTGGCTCCTGGCCGTCCTGCGCAACCACATGCCGGACGGGCCACTGGAGAGCGCCCTTTGCGAGCGGCTCGTGGACCTGTGCGGCAGCAACATGCTGTCCGTGCGGGCGGAAGCCGCCGCAATCCTCGCCCGGGCCGGGCACCAACCGCCCGCCCCTCCGGCGACCTCGGCGCATCCGACACTCGCCCGCATTCTGTCCGCAAGCTTGAACACCGGGGACTGACCATGGACGACCCGCGGCCGTACGCGACCCACCTGGTCGACTACTACCTGGGAGTGCGCCTCGACGCAGCCGGGTCCCCGGCCGGCCTTCGTGAGGCCGTCATCGACCTCGTCACCGGCGCCTTCGCCGAGGATGTCGAGCCTTTGATGACCGCCCAGCTGGACCTGCTGGCCGAACGTCGCTCCCAGATGCCCGACGCCTACCTCGCCGACCAGGCCGCCGCAGAAGACGCTCTGCAGCAGGCCGCGGCGGGCCTGCGCGCCGCGCTCGCCCAGGCAGGGCAGCGCGGCAATGCCCAGGCCTTCGAGCGCGGTGCGGCCGCACGACTGCGCGACGACCCCCAGACAGCCCTACGGGCCGAACTCGCCCGCACTCCCCGGCCCCTGACTCGCCCTGAAGCGCTGCAGTGGACACTCGATCCCGCGCCCTGGTTCGACGACGGCCGACAGGACCCCCAGCCCTGGCCCCCTCCCGGTCTCGCCTCGGTCGACGGCTTGCGGTCGCTGCCGCACAGCGCCTCGGCCTTCCCCCGGGTCACCGACGGCCCTCGCACGGGCTGGGTGCAGATCGGCCTCGCCGAACGGCAGCGCACTCCTGCCCGCCGCCACCCGGACCAGCCCGCCCGCCAAATGCGCCTCGTCGTCGGGCTGGAAGCTTCGGTCGACGGTCCGCCGCCCGACACCCTGCCCTTCGCCGAGCTGCCCTGGCATCTGTGGACGACCCCCTGGCGCCGACTGGCACTCGGCCTGGCAAGCCCGGAAGCGGCAGCCAAGCACCTCAAGACCCGCGACCGGCCCCTGGTCGGACTCACCGACGCCGGCAGCACCGCGCTGCTTCCCTCGCCCCGCCCCCGGCACGGCCCAGGGGTGCCCCCGTACGTCCTCGCGCCTGTTGCGCCGGTCATCGCTGCACTCGATCTCGCGCCTACGGACGGCGTATGCGGGTTCAGCCTGAGCGATGCGACCGGCGAGGCGCTCATCTGCCGCCAGTGGCGGGGACACCTCGTCCACGACGGAAACTACGAGCCACTGCTGCCCGCGGTCACAGGAGCGGACCTCATCATCCGTCCCGACCTCTTCATACGCCTGTGCGACATCGTCGGTCCCGCCCGCTGCCGAGCTGGCCTCAACGTCCACCACACGTCAGCACCCCACGACGATAGTCTCCCCGACGAGGATTGAGCACAGTCCGGAGTCCCTCCCGTCATCGGTCACCGAGGCTCTTGGGCAACTGGTACAACTCGCCCGCCGACGCGACAGCCCGTGTTCACCACGTCGCCCACGCCCAGGGCCCGGACCGGCGGAGCCACCAGGTCAGCAGGGCGGGTTCGCGACCTGGCCATCGCTGGCGGCCGTTAGCCAGCAGCGCTGCCTCTCAACGTACTTGGCGGCCGCCAACACGAGCAGGGAGCCTTCTTGACGTCCGAACTGGTGACGACCGTGCTGCCGCTGGTGGGCGTGGCGTTGGGTGCCGCAGGCGTGAGGTCCGGGTCCTGCAAAACTGGGCGGGCGCAGGGGTGGGTGGCCTGCTCGCGGCAGGTGGCGATACAGGACTCAAGACCGGTGGGTACATGGAACCGTGGTTCGAACGGATGGCGGCAATCCCTGGCCTGAGCTTCACGGGCAGCCCCGGTGTAGTCCGCGAGTCACTTCCAGGAGCGAATGACCGTCCCGACGAGTCGTACGGCTCTGCGATGTGGCCAACTCCTGAGGGCAGTACCTCTGCCACACCTGCCAGTCGGCACGTACCGCGCGAAGCGCGGGGTCCGGAGTTGGCCGTGCGGGTCTGGGAGGCGTTGGAGACCCCGGGTTCGGCGATGGACTACCACTTCGTCCTGCAACACGCAGTCAGCCAGCTGTGGGCTGACCGCCGTTCTGACCCTGATGCGCTGGAGTTGCTCGAGGTGTTCGCTTTGCTCGACCTTGAGTTGATGGAGGCCGCCCCACAAGCTGTGTCGTTCGACTTCACTGACGATGAGCCCTCGTTCGTGCGGGTGTCCTCTGTGCCGCAGTTGATCGAGTTGCTCGAGCGCGAGGGTGCCCTGGTGGAGGCTCTCGGCCTGGCACGCCGCCTGGCCCGCTTTGGGCAGGGCGAGGACCTGGTGGAGCAGTTGTCGGGGAAGGTCGCTTTGCTTGCCTCCGAGGCGGACCTCGAGGACGGCCCGGCATGAGCGCTGGGTTGGAGCGGTTGATCCCCGCCGCCTCGTTCCTGGAGGAGGCGTTCTTGCGGTGGGTGCTCACCCCGGCGGCGGGGCGGGGCATCGTCGCGCGGGTGCACAGCCAGTACCCGGTGACCGTCGAGGAGCGCACCTACCGGCTGGATTACCTGATCGCGGGTGACGTGCTGCGGGTGGCTGTCGAGCTGGACGGATTCGCGTTCCACAGCGACCGGGGTGCGTTCACCTACGACCGGATGCGGCAGAACGACCTGGCCGCCACCGGGTTGACGGTACTGCGGTTCTCCTATGACGCAGTGCGCACGGACACCGCGCGCTGCGTCGCGCAGTTGCAGGCGATGCTGCGTCAGGGTCCGGCGCTGGCTCCGTTGCTGACCGCTTCACCTCATGTCGAGGTCCCGGACATGGTGGGTGATCCGATGCGGGCGGCTGATCCGCCCCGCCGGGCATCTGTGTTCGGAGCCGGGGGCGGATCGTACTTCGACGACGTGCGGGCGCGGGTGGACCGCGGGCCGCTGCGGGCGTGCCAGGACGAGGCGTTGGCAGCTTTGGCGAACTACTACGCGTGCGGTGGCCGGCACGCGGCCGCGGGGATGGCGGTCGGGGCCGGCAAGACCGCGCTGGGCGTCGCGGGCCGCGTTGTCGTTCGCCAAGCGGCGCGTATTGGTGGTGACGCCGGGCTCGGTCATCCGCGGCGCGTTCGCCAAGGCCCTCGACCCCGGTGCGCCGGGCAATGCCCTGTACGGGCTGGCGGGTGGGCCGATACTGCCCGGTGCGCGCCCGCCGACAACCCTCGTCCTGGACGGGGCGGACGGTCAGATCAGCCGGGTCAGCCGCGAGCGGCTGCTGGCCGCCGACATCCTGGTCACCAACTTCCATTCCCTGAGCACCGGTGAGACCGACGGGGACCTGCTGACCAAACTCCAGCCGGGAGATGTGGACTTCATCGTCGTCGACGAGGCGCACATCGCAGCCAGCGCCTCCTACCAACGGCTGTTCGCCCACTTCCAGAGCGCACGTGCGCTGCTGATGTCCGCATGTACGAGGCCACATGGCCGGATGGGCGGCGCGAGCAGATCGTGGGCCGTGACGCGCTGTTGGCCGCGTTGGGCGACGAGCGGCGGATGGCACGTATCACCGCGCAGTCCGAAGCGCCGATCCATCACGTGATGGCCGCCACCCGCGCCTGCCTGGACGCGCAGGCCAAGCTCCTGGCCCCCGTGAAGCCGCGGGTGCTGTTCTCCGCCATGGGCCAGGCCCACGCCAAGCAGATCGCGCGCATCGCCGAGGAACACGGCATCGCCTGCGCCACCTTGCACCACAGCATGGCGCCGTCGGCGATCTCCTCCACTGTGCGCAGGTTCGAGTCCGACTCCGGGGACCTTCAGGGCATCGTGCAGTTGCGGATGCTCGGCCAGGGCTACGACTTCCCGCCCGTCACCGTTGTCGTGCCGATCCGCCCCTACGGCAGTTTCGGCGAGTTCTACCAGTTCATCGGACGCGGTGTCCGTGTGCTGCGCCACCCGGGCGTGCCCGCCGGACAGCAGTACCTGGACGTGGTCTGCCACGCCGAACTCGGCCTGGAGGACCACCTGGAGGCGCTGTGCGCGGACAACGACATGGACCTGGCTCTGCTGCTGGACGCCCCGCCAATCGAGGCCGCCTCCTTCCAGGGTGACGGGCAGGAAGGGGACGACCCTGCGGAAGGTGCTGGAGGCGACGACGGTGCGGGCGGGATGGACGCGTTCGTCCTGTACGAGCGAGGACGGGTGGAGCAGCGCGTCGTGCATGAGCTGGATCGGGTGGAGGCTAGGCAGGCCGAGCGGGAGATGGAGTTCATGGCGCAGCGCTACGCCGTCTATGCGCAAGGCACGGCGTCGCCACTGCCGTTCGAGAAGTTCGCCGAGCTCATGCGGAAGGTGACCGGTGGCAGCTGACCCGTCGCGGTGGTGGCTTTCGGCCGCGGATGCCCACCCTGAGGTAGCACTTCGCGTGGAGGCGGCGGCCGGCCGGCAGCAGCGCTTCACCGACGTCGACGCGCTCACGGCCCGGTTGCTGGCCGCCTCGCTCGAGGGCCGGCCGGTGGCCGCCGTCACTGTCGGCAAGGGGGCTCATGTCCCGGAAACCGCCAAGGCCGCGGCTCTCACCCGCACGGAGAGCGCCCTGTGCGCGGAGGTGTTCGGAGTTCAGGAGCAGCAGCGGCGCGGCGCGTGGTACCTGCCGCAGCAGCTCTCGCTGAAGGCAGGGGTGGTCAACCTGCCACATCTGCTGCGCCACCGTCCGGCCCACGCACTGACGGTGGCCGCTGGTGACACGGCCCGCCTCACCGTCGCCGAGGGCGGGGATGTGGTGCTGCTGTGGGCGCTGCTGGTGCCCTTGTTCGAGACGCTGATGGAGCCGGTTCGGGTGCGGGCGGCGGGGCCGGCCGGTACGCGTGAGGAGCAGCGGCAGGTGTGGGCGGCGATCGAGGACCGCTACCGGCTGCTGGGCATCGCTTCCGGTGCGTTGGAGGTCTTCCGGTTCGGCGGCGGCTGGCACGCTCTCGACCGCAGAGGGCAGCAGCAGGCCCGTCTGGACCTGCTGGAAGCGCTAGCCGCGGCCGATCTCGAACAGCTGGTGGCCCGTCACCGTATGCAGCGGCTGCAGCAGTTGACGGCAGGGTTCGCGGCGAAGGCGAAGAAGGGCACGCCGCTGGCGCGGCGGGTCCTCACCCGCGCACTGCAGCCGGTGGTCTCCGCTCATTTCGCGGGTGACTGGCTGGCTGTACTCGACTACCTCCAGGCCCCGCCGCACCCGGACGAGGAGGTCATCACCGCCCTGCCCGAGGCGCGCCTGTATGTGGGCATGTCCTCCCAGGCGGCCGAGGTGGCGGCTGAGACGGGCATCGGCGAGGACGAGGTCCAGGCGATGCTCGCGGCGTTCCTCGGCACGAGCACCGCCGTCTCTCCCATCGAGGAGCGGGTGTCCGTGCTGCGCGACTGGTGGGCGGGTTTCGACCAGGCACACGCCCGCCAGGCGAAGGGGATGCCCTCGTTGTGGGGCCTGCTCGATGAGGAAGTGATGGACCTGTCCTCGCCCGGAGAGGACCGGACCCCTCAGCTGTACCTGCAGGCTCTGCCGCCCATGGTCCTGGAGCAGGTAGGGCGGCTGTTGGAGACGGTGATGCTGAAGCAGCACCCCGGAAGCATCGTCAGCAACCCCCGCCCGAACCACACGATGACCCAGGTTCTCGGTGCAGCGGCCGGGTTCTGGCATGGCATCGGACTGACCGCGTGGTTCGTGTGCGAGGGCCCGTACTCCCGCACCACCCTGTCCGACGCCGCCGGCTACTACGACCGTGAGCTGACCGAGCTGCGCACGGCCGGCTGCCCCGTCGACGCTTCCCTCTTCGAGGAACTGCGCGCCGCCGAGCAGCAGTTGGGAGATCCGGAGTCGATCTCGGAGGGCAGGAGTGTTCCGGTCGTCTCCGAGGACGGCCTCGTGAGCGTCACGTTCAGCATGGGCCGTGGCTCGCGCCGCGATGGCTTCGAGCACGTGAGGGACATCGTCACCCGGCACCGCCGTGCCTGGGCCGAACGCTACCTCAACACCTACTTGCAGCAGCGGTGGCGCCGCGAACTGGAGGAGGTCGCCCACCAGTACCACCGCCACGTCGCCCTCAAGGGGCGCCCGCCCACGCTCATCCAGTTCTCCCGGTTCGCGACGACCGCCGCCAACCAGTGGACCGGCGGTGACCTCGGGGCGCTCTACACCGCGATCGGCGAGCCCGCGCCGTCCGAGCAGAAGCGGCCCGCCCGCCTGCTGGCCAGCGACGGCCACGACTTCGCCCGCCGGGTGTACCAAGCGCTCGGTGGCGAGCCCGTCCCCAATAGCACCTGGCCGGCGGCCCAGGACCCGGAGGAGATCCGCCGGCAGTGGGAGTTGCAGCGGCTGGCCATCGAGAGCCTGCGCTACGTTCAACTCCAGGAGGCACTCGGACAGCCGCCCACCGCCAAGCAGTTCGGCACCCAGCGGCTACGGTGGCCTTGGCCCGGCGAGGAAGCCGAAGGCTGGCCGCTCCTGCAGCGCGCCCTCGCTGGCCTCACCCGCACCGGCACGCCCCCGGCCCACTCCCCCGCTGGCCCCGTCACCACCGACCTCGCCGCACCATCCCCTGACGGGAAGGGCCTCGTGCCGCTGCTGTTGGCCAAGGGCGGCAACGCGCCCCTACCTACCGAGACAACAGCGTTACGCGTCACGACCGTTGGCGCTCCGGTCGATGTTTCCGCACTTCCCCTCACCGGCGACGGCAAGGTCCGGACCGACCACGGCCTCGTCTTCTACAACCACCCCCACCAGGACGGCGTCAGTTCCAGCGGCGACACCATCACCGCCGACCTCGGCCGCATCCCCGACGATGTCCGCACGGTCGCTGTGGTGGTGAGCGTCGACCTCGAAGCGCAACCCACCGCCGTCCTCGACCAGCGCACCACCTGGAGGGCGGACATCACCCAAATCTCAGGTGTGCTCCTGCGCTTCGAGCCGCCCGCCCACGACGCGGGCGAGACGGTCGTGGTCGCCGTTGAGCTCTACCGCCACGGACCGGGCTGGAAAGCACGCGCCGTCGCCCAGGGCTACGACAGCGGCCTGGCGGGCCTGGCCACCGACTACGGCATCAACATCGAGCCCTGATCCTGACGAGGCTTCAGGCGAGGGCGGCAGCCTGGATGTCGTCGTCAGCTCACGCAACACGACACTCTGCCCACAGCCCCCGCCGCCAACACTGACACCGCCTCGACCTGCCCACATCGCACCCCCTCAAGATCACTCCAGAGGGCATCGCCCGATAACTCTCACAGGGTAGTTATCCATCTAGTTACAACATTCGCCGCGTAACTAAAACATCCCAGGTCAGAGCGGCTATCCGCCAGAGGTCAACATGCTCACTAGCAACACCACTGCAGCTCAATAGGCATACCAATGGGCAGCTTTAAGTTTGTTGGCTACCTCAAGCACACCTGGTCAGAGCGGCATCAGTGTTGCAACTAGAGAGAAGACTGACAAGCGGCGGCCAGGAGCGGCCGGCAGGGTTGGCGCGGCCGGGGGTGGGGGCGTGAGCGGGAGCTGGCGGCCTGTGGTCGCGGTGGGCTGCCATGTGGTGTTCGAGGACCGGGCCTGGCAGGTCGTGGGCCTGGAGGCGTCCGTGGTGCGGCTGGTCGACGAGCAGGGCGCGGCGGCGGACGTGCGGCACCTGTGCGGGTCGCCGGGGTTTCGGGTGGTGGGGGCGCAGGCGGTGCCGGGGGCGCCGCAGTGGGGGCTGTTCGAGGGGGTGTCGGAGCGTCAGCGGGAGCGGGCGCTGGCGTGGCAGCGGCACATCCAGGAGGTGGAGTGCGGACTGCCGGCGGGGCCTGGCGCATCGGGGGTGCCGCGGCCCGCCTACGACCCGGCGCGGTGGTCGATGGCCGAGCGGGAGCAGGCCAAGGCCGAGGAGCTGACCGCGCTCGGCTGGCCGAAGGTGAGCCGGGCGACGGTGGTGCGGATGCGCGCCAACTACCGGCAGCGGGGACTGTGGGGGCTGGTCGACCATCGCACCACGCGCGGTTCCAGCCGTACCGGGCGCGCGGACGAGCGGGTGGTGGTCGCCGGCCTGGAGGCCCTGCGCCGCCAGCGCGGACAGTCCAAGGGGACGGTGGCGGGGCTGCGGCGGCTGACGGTGGAGATCCTGGACGAGGCGCACGGGCCGGGCGCGGTGGCGATGCCGGCGACGTTCTACCGGCTGGTGCGCGCGCTCGCCGATCCCCGGGAGCTTCCCGGGCGCCCCGCCAGGACGGCCACCGTCCCCGCGGCGCCGTTCACGCCGACGAACGTGCTGCGGCCCGGTGAGCAGGTCATGCTCGACACCACCCGGCTGGACGTCATGGTGGTCTTCGACCAGGGCGTCGTCGGCCGGCCCGAGCTCACGATCGCCCTCGATGTCGCGACGCGCTCCATCCTGGCGGCCGTCCTGCGGCCGGCCTCGACGAAGGCGGTGGACGCCGCGCTGCTGCTGGCGGAGATGGCGGTACCGCACCCGATGCGCCCCGGCTGGCCGAAGGTCCTGGAGCTGTCGCACGCGGCCGTTCCCTACGAGCGGCTGCTGGCCCTGGACGCCCGGCTGGACGGAGCGGCCGCGCGGCCGGTCATCGTGCCGGAGACCGTCGTCGTCGACTGCGGGAAGGTCTTCGTGTCCGAGCCGTTCCTGGCCGCGTGCGAGACGCTGGGGGTGAGCGTGCAGAGCGCCCCGCCCCGCCAGCCGGCTGCCAAGGGGCCGGTGGAGCGCACCTTCGGCTCCATCAACACCCTGCTGTGCCAGTACGTCGCCGGCTCCAACGTCACCCTCCGCGGCCGCGACGTCGCCTCCCAGGCCCGCTGGACGCTCCCCCAGCTGCAGGACCTGCTCGACGAGTGGATCACCGCCGGCTGGCAGAACCGCCCCCACGAAGGACTGCGGCACCCCATGATGCCCCGGGCCTGCCTGTCGCCCAACGAGATGCGGGGCGCCCTGGTCGCGGCGTGCGGTTACCTGCCCGTCCCGCTGACCGGCGACGACTACACCGAACTGCTGCCCGTGGTGTGGAAGGCCGTCACCGACCGGGGCATCCGCGTGGACCACCGCACCTACGACCACGCCGTCCTCAACCCGCACCGCGGCCACCCCTCCCCCGTCACCGCCCAGGGCGGCAAATGGGAGGTCCACCACAACCCCCACGACCTGCGCCAGGTCTGGATCCGGCTGCCGAACGGCAAGCTCACCGAGATCCCCTGGATCCACCGCGACCACGCGACCAGCCCGTTCAACGACCACATCTGGCAGTACCTCAAGACCCAGGTCGCCCGCCGCCCCGACCGCGACCACTACGAAGCCGCCCTCGTACGCGCCCTCGACGGCCATGCCGGGCAGGACCGGGCAGCCCTCCCCGGGACAGGGCGACCCCGGCGCGCGTGAAGCCGCCGGACCGTCGTATGCGGCGCTGCCGGCGGCCGCGCTCCCGTGGGCGGCGAGCGGCACGGGAACCGGGCCGGCGCCGGACTCGCCGGAGGACGACTGGGCGTACGAGTGCTCGACCTGGGACGGCTTCCAGCGGTTCGTCGACACACCCGTGCCCGCTCCTCCCGCCCCCGGCGGGCCGCCGCGCAGCGCCGAGGACAAGCTCGCCTAACACTCCAGGTTCGTCACCGTGCAGACCCCCGCCATCGACAAGGTCTCGCGCACCGTGCGCACCCTGATGGTCCTGGCGCGCCACCAGGACACCACCGCCCGGCCCTCCCTGATCGTCACCGGGCCGGCCGCGTGCGGCAAGACCACCGCCGTCCTGCACATCGGGCGCGCCTGCCACCTGGCCTCACACGCCCGCGCCGGCGCCGACGCGAGCGGGGACACCGTGCCGGTCGCGTACATCCTGGTTCCGCCGGGCGCGACCGCCAAGACCCTCGCCGCCGAATTCGCCCGCTACCTCGGCATCCCCGTCACCGCCCGGATGACCCAGGCCCAGATCGCCACCGCCGTCTGCCACACCTACGCCGCCGCCCGGGTCCGGCTGGTCCTCATCGACGAGATCCACCGCCTCAACCCCCGCACCAGCACTGGCGCGGACGCCGCCGACCTCCTGAAGGACCTCACCGAACGCATCCGGGCGACGTTCCTCTACGCCGGCATCGACGTCACCGACACCCCGCTGTTCACCGGCGTGCGCGGACAACAGCTCGCCGCCCGCGCCAGCCTCATCGACACCGGCGCACTGCCGCTTCGCCACGGCACCCGCGAACCGTTCCGCGACCTGGCCGCCGCCATGGACAACGCCCTCGACCTCGACCACCACCGCCCCGGCACGCTGCCCCGCCTGGCCGGCTACCTCCACGCCCGCACCGGCGGCAGGATCGGCAGCCTGGCGCGCCTCGTGCGCCAAGCCGCCATCACCACCATCCTCGACGGCACCGAACGCATCACCCGCGCCGTCCTGGAGGACATCGACCTCGACCACCTCGCCGAAGAGCAGCACCGCCCCCACACCCTGACACGCACCACCGCCCGGCGATGACAGCCATGTTCTACGCGCCTCCCGTCACCCCCGGCTGCCAGCGCGTACGGCCCCTGCCACGCGAAACCACCGCCTCCTACCTCACCCGCCTGGCACACGTCTACCGGCAGAGCCTGCCCCAGCTCCTGGACGCCCTCGCGATCGCCGTCGACGCGCAAGGCAAAGGCCTCGCCACCGTGCACGGCGCCGAACTCCACCCCAACCGCGCCGCCCAGGTACGCATCGCGGCCCTCGCCCGCATCCCCCACCCCCACCTCGCCCGCGCCCTGCCCCGCTGGGAACCCGTCGCCGGCACCCGCCCGGCCCGGCAGCGGCCACGAACTGCCCCACATCACCTGGCAGCGCACCGCACGCCACCGGCAGCCACCCATCGCCGCCTGCCCCGCCTGCGTCCTACACCACACCCGCGGCGCCACCCGCACGGCCTGGGCCTACACCCCCGACCACCAACGCCTGTGCGCCCGCCACCACACCTGGCCCACCACAGGCGAACACGGCCACATCCTCGACGTCACCACGCTGCCCGAACTCGAGCACGCACAACGCGCCCACCAGCGCCTGCAACGCCGTCAAGACGCGGACCTCGCCTGGAGCTGGGCCCAGACCATCACCACCCGCTGGTACGACCACCAGCAACACCTCGCGCACCGCTGGCACCGGCGCACCAGCACCCTCGCCGCCACCAACCCCCGTCTCGCGCCACGCACGTCATGGGCACTCCTCGCCCGAGATGCCGCCACCTACCCCGAAACCGTCACCCTCGCCCGCGCACTCCACCACCACCGAGTACTCGCCACCCCCGACAACCACAACGGCCCCCACCGCCACACCCACCCCGCCCACGCCGCGTTCCTCCACCACACCGCCACCAGACTCGGGCTCCCCCGCCTGAACCCGTCCGACGACGACCCCCTGCGGACATGGATCCACCACCACACCCAAACACGACCCAGCACGCCGTCACCCCGCCGTAACGCCTTCCGGACAGCCCACGCCACCCCATACGAGATCCCGAAGACAGCGTGGATCAACGACCCCGCCAAACGCCGCGAACCCGCACCACAAACCTCATAACGCCACGACCGTCTCACTGGACTTGAAATCTTCCGCCCCGACCCGACCGTCCCGACCCGCCCGACCGGGACGGCCAGGAGGACGACGGTCGCCGAGCGGCACCGGACCGCCAGGACCGGCGAGCGGAGCGGCGGCCTGGGCAGGGATCCGGGCACCGAATCGCCGCCACGCGGAACCTGGGAGCCAATCGACATCAAAGCCTTCGATCAGCAGGCAATTTCTTGAACAGAACGTTAAATGCAAGGCTTTGTCTCGTATTTGGGTGTAGACTCTGAAGCGCAGAGGGTGGTCCGAAGGGTCGGCATCGCGGTGATGCCGACGGATCACCCGCGGACAGGGGGAGCACCATGACCTACCACCTCGAGGTGGCGCGGGCGACGATCGACGAGCGTCTGCGGGAGGCCGAGAAGCACCGCCTTGCGCGCGCGCTCCGGCTCAAGAGCCGCGCCGAGCGCACCACCCGACGCGCACACCGGGCCCTGACAGGTCTGGTCGGCCCGACCGTATGAGCATCACCCGCGATGGGCCGTCACCGCAGCACCGGTGACGGCCCATCTGCAATCTGCAAAAAGCCTTCGGTGAACCGGCCCGGTCGGCCACACGCAGACGAATGCCGGGGCCTCAGCCGGTGGGCCTGAACCGCCTCCTCAACCCGGAGGCCGAGAAAGCCGACCGGGGGTGGGGCCGAACAGGACCTGAAGGCCGGCGGGGCACGGGACGCCCTGCCGACCGCGCCGACAACACCTCCACCACCGCGGTCGGGTCAGCAGCCGGCTTCCCGCACGGTCACACGGCCGAACCGCCTGGAGGCCGATCAGCGAAACCTGCTGGCGGCGATCAGGGTCGAGGAGGACCCCGAGCTGGTGGCCGCGAAGGCGGCTGCCGAGGCAAAGCCGAAGGTCTCCCGCACAGACCGGTTCACCCAGTGCCTGGCGGTGCTCGCCCAGTTCGTGGCGCGGGAACGGCATGCGCGGCCCCTCTAGCCGTTGGAGACCGTGGAGGCCAGCCCCGGCGGCGAGGAAGAGGTCGTGGTGCACCAGGTGGCGCTGGGTTCATTCTTGAACAACGCCAAGGCGAGGCGGGCGAAGCTGTCCCCGGGACAGCTCGCGCAGCTCGCCGAACACGGCGTGGAGTGGGCGTAGCGGGCGGTGTACGGGATTCCCGGGACACCCCCGCGAATCCCGTACACCGCCGAAGTCGGCAGGTCAACGCCGGTCGGGCCTCCCTCATAGACGAAGCCCCGACCGGGAACACCGGCTCGACGCCTCAGCGGACGAACCGGACGATTCCCGCGGACTCACGAGATGCGCCGATCAGAGGCCATTCAAGCCTCGGCGCAGCGGCAGGAACTCACGGGGAAACGCGTGTTCCGGTCGCTGCGGCACCGGACGCGCGACGGAGCCTGCAGAATCTGTCCATGGGCTCCGCCCGCGGCTGTAGGCCAGGTTGCCGGTCCGGTCAGGTGTCCGCGGTGGGTTCCTGGCCGTGCTGGGAGCGGCGGAGTTGCTCGTTGAGGCGCAGGGCTTCTTCGAGTTGGTCTTCGAGGATGACGATGCGGCAGGCGGCCTCGATGGGGGTGCCCTGGTCGACGAGGTCGCGGGCGCGCATCGCGATCCGTAGTTGGTAGCGGGAGTAGCGGCGGTGGCCGCCGTCGGAGCGCAGTGGGGTGATGAGGCGGTGTTCGCCGAGGGCTCGTAGGAAGCCGGGGGTGGTGGCGGTCATCTCGGCGGCACGGCCCATGGTGTAGGCGGGGTAGTCGTCGTCGTCGAGTTTGTCGGGTGTGTCGGGGCTGGTCGTTGTAGTCACTGCACCTCTCTGGTTCTGGGAGAACGCGTTGAGGGGCCCCGGCGCCGTGTCGGCTCCGGGGCCCCGAAGGGGAACAACACCATCTACCGGCCTGGGCCGGTCCTTGGGTTCCGCACTGCCCCGGGGGAGGGGGTGTGTGGGGATCGCGTATGCGTGACCGGAAACCACCGTCCTTGCGTTGGGGTCTGCGGTGTCCGCCCGGGCGAGTGTTCACGGGCCGGGCGATCCTGATGGCGCTTGCGCCCTCCATTCATCCTCTGGACTGCACTGTCACTTTCGTACTGCCGGTACTGCACTCACTGAACCGCGTACAACCGGTACCGCTGGTGGCGGCCCCTGATACCTGCGGGCCGCCCGGTCCGTCAGCCAGTCCCGTCGCCGTCCTGCACCTGCCTGGCTTCGGAACTCCACTGCTGGACCGAACCGCGAACTCTGTCCAACAACCCCGGCCAGTTCGTGTCTGGCCGGTATCGCCGACTGCTGTCTACGAGAGAAACGCTAGACCAGCCCACGATCAATGTCTACTCCGGCGCACACAGATTTTGCGGATGCGAGAAGGGAGGTAGTCTTCCGCTGCGCGGCGGCGGCAACCCCCCGAGCCGCCGCCGCGCGCCCCGAAACAGCGAGCGACACCGCGCAGGGAGGCGGCAGTGGGACACCCGGCGCCCGTGGCACCGGAGACGGTCCGGGACGGGCAGGCGGCCTTGATCGAGGCGATCACCGAGGCCGTGCACGACGGTGACGACCGCACCGTCCGCCGGCTGCTGGCCCGCTTCGCCGAGGTGGCCACCATCGCCGACCTGTACGCCCTGCGCGACGCCCTCGACACCGCCCGCCCATCCGACAACCGCAGGCAGCACTGACCCTTGCCGACCGGGCGTGCAGGTCGATCCCACGCCGGACGTCGTGACCGCTGCGGATGCGCGCTCGCCCCGTCCGGCCGGGGCGAGGGGAGCAGGTGCCCGCCCGGTGGGTGAGCTCGCGCACGGTGCCGCTGAAGGCCCGTACCCGGTCCCGGGTCAAGCCGCGATGGCGAGGTCGGCGCGGCCGAACAGGAGCGCGTAACCGCGAGGCAGGTCGGCGAGGAGCCGGTCGGTCAGGTGGTCGCCGGCCAGGCCGGCGAGGCCGGCGAGGGCGGCGAGGCCGGCGAGGGCGGCGAGGGCGGCCAGGGCGGCCAGGGCGGCCAGGGCGGCCAGGGCGGCCAGGGCGGCCAGGGCGGCCAGGACGAAGGAGACGTCCCAGCGGGCGCCGGTGAGGCTGGTGTTCAGGGCGCGGGCGCCGGCTTCGACGAAGGCCGGGGCGGCAACGGGCTGGGGCAGCGGGATCTGGTTGGCGAAGGCGGCGCGGGCGCGCTCGGGCAGGGTTGCGGCGAGGTCGCAGCGTTCCTCGCCGGTGAGCTGGCTGCCGAGGGCTGTCAGGACGGCATACAGGACGCGTTCGGCTTCCTCGTCGGACGTGTAGCGGCCGAGGGTGCGGACGTGCTGGAGGAGGAGGCGGTACCGGGTCATGACCGTGGAGCCTTCCGGGTGCTGGCCGGCCGCGGGCTGGCGGCGGCGCGAGGGTGGTCAGGGTCGTTCGCCTGTGGCCGAACGTCCGAACAGCAGGTCGTAGCCGGGCGGCAGCTGGGGCAGGACGCGCTCGGTGAGGTCGTCGAGCCGCCCGACCAGGCCGTACCCCGCTGGAACGGTCTATGGACGCTCCCGCTCCCGGAGGACCTCGACGCACTGCGCCGCACCACGGCCGCCAGAAAGGCCGTAGCCGAAGAACCCTCCCCGCCGCCCGCCACGGAAGGGCGCACCACGGCACTGACCGGCCACCCCGAGCGCTGCGGGTCGCCCGGGGAGCGGACGTGCATCTGTGCCCCCGGCGACGCCACCGGCAAGACCGTCGGAGCCGCGGTCGAGTACGCGGTCCTCCCCTCCCACCACGGGCGCATCGCCGCCACCGTGCCGCTGCGCGGCGGCCGCCCCGGCGACGTCCTGTACGAAATCGACTGGCACAGCCCCCCACCCCCGAACCAGCGGCACAACCGGTACACCGCCATCGAACAACGCCTCACCCGGCAACAGCCCTGAACAGACCTGGCCGCCCGGCCGGTGGCAGGGGCTCCGGTCACAACCGGCCGCGACGCACCACGGGCCTGGCGGGCCGGGCCTGCTCGCCGCGCAGCGCGAGGGCCGCGGCGCGGGTGCGGTCCACGTACTGCGACGACCCGTGGTCCTGACCATGGCCCAGTCACCAGCCGAGCCTTGCCTGGCGGTTCCTCAGCGGCAAAGGGTCCGCACTGCTCCGACAGGTCCAGGCTTCGGCCGCAGTGCCACCCTCACCTTCGCCGCAGGTCTGGTCAAGTCATTGCGAGTCATTGCTGGTTGACGAGGTGGCGGGATAGCTTCACCCCTGTACCACCCGTCATGCACCTGCCTGGCCGGCACTCTGCTGTCGGGCGGGTCCTGCACCCGGATGATGTGGAGACCACATGGCTCGACGACGTTCCTTACTCCGGCTCGGCCTGGTCGTACCGATCGTGCTGTCGCTGACCGCCTCGCTCGGATTCCTCCCCGCGTCGGCCTCGGCGACGCCCCGAATACCGTCCGCCGCGCGGGCCGAGGACGCGCACACCCTGGCGTACGTCGTCAACACCAAGACCGACCGTCGCACGATCGCAGAGGTGCAGCGGGCCATCACCGCGGCCGGCGGCACCATCGTCGTCACGTACGACGGGATCGGCGTCATCGTCGTCCACTCGGCGAACCCCGACTTCGGCAGGCGGCTGCGCGCGGTGCGCGGCGTGGAGTCGGCAGGTACCACGCGGACCGCGCCGCTCAGCGCGGCGGGGACGACCGACGAGGGTGCGGTGCGGTACCTCTCCGAGGCCGAGGCCGCGAGGATCGGGAAAGCGTCCGGCGACGGCGCCGAACCCCTCGAAGCCGAGCAGTGGGACCTGCGGGCGATCGGCGCGGACAAGGCCGCGAGGATCAACCCGGGCAGCAGGGACGTCACGGTCGCCGTGATAGACACCGGCGTCGACGACACCCACCCGGACCTCGCTGCGAACTTCTCCCCGTCGCAGTCCGCGAACTGCGTCAGCGGCAAGGCCGATACCACGTACGGCTCCTGGCGGCCGGTGGACGCGATCCACTTCCACGGCACGCACGTGGCGGGCACGATAGCCGCGGCCCGCAACGGCATCGGCGTCGCGGGCGTGGCACCCGGTGTGAGGGTCTCCGGCATCACGGTCTCCCAGCCCACCCCGCGCCAGCTGATCTACGCCGAAAGCGTCGTCTGCGCCTTCGTGTTCGCCGCCGACCACGGTGTGCAGATCACCAACAACAGCTACTACGTGGACCCGTGGCAGTACAACTGCCTGGACGACCCCGACCAGGAGGCCATCGTCGAGGCGGTCAACCGCGCCCAGCTCTACGCGCAGCGCAAGGGCATCCTCAATGTCGCCGGGGCCGGCAACTCCGACCACGACCTGGCCTCCAAGGCCTTCACCGACGGTGTCAGCCCCAACGACTCCACCCCGGCGAACCGGACGGTCGACCCGCACAGGTGCTGGGAGCTGCCCGCACAACTGCCGGGCGTCGTCACGGTCAGCGCGACCGGCGCCAGGAGCGCGAAGTCGTACTACTCCAGCTACGGCCTCGGCGTGATCGACGTCGCGGCGCCGGGCGGCGACCAGTACCAGGCCTCGGACACACCGTCCGGGGAAGGCGGCATCCTGTCGACGCTGCCGAACAACCAGTACGGCTACCTCCAGGGCACGTCCATGGCCACTCCCCACGCCTCCGGTGTGGCCGCGCTCCTGAAGTCCGCCCACCCGGACGCGACCCCGGCCCAGTTGCAGGCACTGCTCAAGGCCCAGGCGGACAACCCGGGGTGCCCGGCCGACCCGCACGGCGGGAACGGCGACGGCATCGTGGACGCCGCCTGTGCGGGCGGCAAGCGCATCAACGGCTTCTACGGCTTCGGCATCGTCGACGCGCTGCGCGCGGTCAAGTAGTCGGCACCGCACAGGTCCCGCTGCCGTAGTCGTCCCCGCGACTACCCTGTTCCGCGCCTGAACGCGGACGCCCCCGGCCGTTCCGGCCGGGGGCGTCCGCGTTCTTCGGGCCCGTTGGGTCAACGGGCGTACAGGTAGCGGTCCACCGGGCACAGCAGGCGCCGGTCACCACCGGGCCCGGGCCTGCCGTGGGGCTTCACCACGGGGCCTACTTCGATGTGGGGAGGGCCTCTTCCTCCTCCGCGTCCGCGGCCCCGTCCGCCGCCGGACCTCCGCGCAGCCCGGGCGCCAGCAGCAGGGTCGCCACCATGTCTGTGGCCGGCGAGGTCAGCTCGGCCACCGAGCCGGCCACCACCGCGCCGACACCCTGCATGGTGAGCATCCCGGAGCTGTGCAGGCCCAGCGCCTGCCCGCTCAGCTCGTTCGGTGTCAGCGCCATCAGCCGGTCCTGCAGCAGCAGCCCCGCCCCGTACCCGAAGGTGGCTGCCGTGACCCAGGACCAAGGCGATGGGCAGTCCCGGGTCGAACACGAAGAGCGGGTACGGTGCGGCGTGCCGCCTCCCGGGCCAGGGCCCGGATCAGTGCGGACGGGTCGTCGAGGTACGGCACCACGTTCTGCGGGGATCCGGTGCGCATCAGCCCTGTGAGGGCGGTGATCCGTACCTCGGCGTGGCGGCTGCGGGCCAGGCGGCGCAGCGGCTCGACCTGGTCGGTCCACACCGCCTGCCGGGCGGCGGCCTCGGCGGCCCGGGCCCTGACCTGCCGGCCGGGGTCGCTCTCGGCGAGGGCCACGAGGTCACGAAACCTGAGGCGGTGCGCGGTGGTGTCGAGGACGAAGCGACGCACCACCGGGTCGGGGGCCGTGAGAAGCCTTCCGGACAGGGCCGTGCCCGACTCGGCCAGCAGCGGCACGAGTAGTTGACCGTGGGCGAAGGCGCCGCGCTGGCGCCGGTTGATCAGCAGGGCCGTACGCACGGTCGCCGGGGCGGCCAGCAGGGGATTCTCGTGGAGCAGCACGGCCAGAGCCCCGCACGCCGGCTCCCGTACCCGGCGGACCCAGTCGCTGGTCCGCAGGACGAGAAACGGCATCATCTCGGGACGCGGCTGGTGCAGCATCCGCCGCACCACGCGCTCACGGATGCGGCCATCGGCGTGCGAGGCCGCCAGGACAAGGGCGACCGGGTCGGCCTCGGTGAGTGATGGAGCGGGGCGCGTCGAGTACCACGGCTCCCGTCGTA
Organism: Kitasatospora sp. NPDC087315; assembly: GCF_044744345.1. Taxonomy (NCBI): domain Bacteria; kingdom Bacillati; phylum Actinomycetota; class Actinomycetes; order Kitasatosporales; family Streptomycetaceae; genus Kitasatospora; species Kitasatospora sp. NPDC087315. Next base: position 47,469 of record NZ_JBIUYD010000016.1, read on the forward strand.
TGAAGGCGTCCAGGCGCAGCAGCAGCGCCGGACGTCCCGTCAGCACGCGCAGCGCCTCAAGCGAGTCGTCAAGATCCCCGGCCGAGCCGACCGCCAGCAGTGCGGCGATCAACTCCTCGAACGCATCTCCGTCCCGAGACCGCGCCCCGGCAACCGCCAGCCGGACACGCTCCAGGACATCCACGCCCGGGAAGGCCGCGAGGCAGGCTGCTGACGACGGAAAAAGAAGTTCACCGCGTCATCCTGCCGGAGCCGATCAACCTGCCGCTTCCCGTATACGACGCCCACAAGATCCCTGTCCCGGGCCTCACCACTGCCGGCCGGACCCCGGCAGCCGCGATAACGATCGGCGTCCGTGGTTCACCGCACCTCGGCGTGATGCTTCACCACCACATCAGCGCGGCCCTTCACCACTGCCCGCTCACAACACGTCCCTGAACAGCAGGAACCACCACCCGACCCCGGGTGACCAGCAACGCCGAACCCACTGAAAGCATCACGCCAATCATCACCAGGAGCTCACCGGGCCACCCCGCCCGGACGCCACCGGCACCCCCGCTGCCGGGCAGTACCGGCCCGGTGAGGCGTTCCGGGGCCCCGGCCCCGGAGGAACTCACCCAGCCCCGCCGGCACTCCACCGACGGACTCCGGGACAACCCAGTGCGGCCACCCTCCGGCCCTCCCTGGCCGTACACAAGCCCCACCGTCCCCACATCCCACCCCTCGGGACCCGCACTCCGGAACCGACCCTCGCACCACCTCCTCGGGGCGCAGCGGCGGCTCCCGAGCGGCCCGGCCGTGCAGGGATGCGGGAGGTGTCGCGAACCCGGGCGTCCGGCCGTACGAAGATGCAAGAGCTGTCAGGGACTTCACCCCCGGGCCACGGCACAGCGCGGGGAGCAGACACAACCCGGCCAAGGGCAGGGGGCAGGGGCCGGGTCGGGGCGCAGCAGGCACCGCCACCCGGTCTTCAAGCGGACGGCCTGGCGACCGCGGGTGGGTGTGCCGGCCCGGTGGCCGCACCCAGCGGGCGGCCGGGGTGCCGGGCAGGTGCGCGGTGCGGGCCTGCGGCACCGGCCCGGGTGGCGGGGGCAGGACGGAGGCCCCGATATCCCCTTGGAGCCACTGCCCTGCCGACTGTTGACCGGGCATGCGGCACGACACCGACCGACCCGAAGGAGAGACCTGTGGAGGATCCGCAGTTCACGGTCCTGCTGACCGACCCCTCGCCCGGCGGGCCTGCGGCCCTCAAGGCGGTCCGCGCCGTCACGGGTCTGAGCCTGTGGCACAGCAGACAGCTCCTGAACGGCGCACCCGTCACCGCGCGGGAAGCCATCCCCTTCGCCACCGCCGCCGAAGCGGCTGGACGACTGCGCCGGGCCGGTGTGCCGGCCGCCATCCGATGCGACTGGTGCCGGCGCACCCTGCCCGACGACGGCACCCCCGTCGGCCCCGGCCCGTGCACCTCCCGGGCATGGCCCACCGCCCACTGCCAGGCCAACTCCCTCACCACCTGCGACTGCGAGTGGTGCACCGCCTACGGCCCCCTGCCGGGCCACACCACCCCCTGAACCCATACCGCCACCCCGGGCGCAGGGGGACAGCCGCCTCGAGCACCAAGCCACGGCAGGTCAACGAGCGCAGCGGAGCGGCGGGTAGCGAGGAACTGGGGGACCTGGCGGCCCGGCCCGCAGTGAAATGCGGGGCCGGGCCCGCGGCCTCGGCCGAGGGTGGCCCGGGGTGGGACGCAGACAGGGTGTGGCGGGTCAGGGACCGGGCGGCCTGCGGCCGCACCAGTGGATGGCCGGGACCGGGGCCTGACGGCCCGACCGGTAGCAGGTGCACGGGCCGGGCCTGCGGCACCGGCCGAGGGCGGCAGGCACAGAGCTGGACCGACGGGCGGGAGAAGTTCCACGGCCAAACCGCCCCCCGCAAGCCGCCCGGACGGAAACGGGGGCAGCGGGGCGGGTGCTGGGTTGCTTCCGGCTAATCGTCAGGATACTGGTTTTTCCAGGAAACACAGGTCGGGCGCTGCCCTCCCGATGCCAGGAATTCCTTCACTGCCGCCCGGGCGAGGTCGATGGAAATCTCCGTCTGGTCGGGAAATTTGGTCCAGTGTCCGGCAAGGTAGTACTCGGGGGCATTCCTTGACTCCGGCGGACCCGCCGTCACGAAGTTCCCGCTGCGGTCGATGAAGAGCAGAACCCCAACCTGAAGCTCCTTGTCCACCCCGACCTGGAAATCGTGATCCGGAACGAGCCGCCCGACCAGGCCGCACCACCCCGTTGGCGCGGCCGATGGCCGATCCGCCTCCCGGAGAGCCCCGACGTGCTGCGCCGCGCCACCGCCGCCAGGGAAGCCGCGGACGAAGAACCCTCCCCGCCGAGGACCACGGAAGGGCGCACCGTGGCACTGACCTTCCACCCCAAGCCCTGCCAGTGGCCCGGCGAGCGGACGTGCATCTGCGGCCCCGGCGACGCCACCGGCAAGACCGTCGGGGCCGCGGTGGAGGACACCCCCGTACCACGGCTACGGCCTCTGGAGGGGAGGCGACGGGATTCTCCGCATCGAGCCCCAAGAGCTCGCGGCCCCCGGACCTGCCCGCGGAAGACTGCACCGTGCAGTTCCTGGCGGTCGGCCCGGCCGGCCCGAAGAAAGGCGCCACCCCCGGAGTTCCGGCCTTGCTTGGCCTTTCAGCCGGACAGCCTCGTCAGGACGGCGTCGGGCACCCTTTCGGCGTGGCTGCGGAACACCAGGCTGAACACCGCGAGCGCGCCCAGCATCAGGACCAGGCTGGACAGGCCGAACCGCTCTCCCGCCCAGACCGCGGCCGTGACGACCGCCACCCCGGCCCCGGTGCGCAGCGAGGCCCACAGCAGGGTGTGGTCCTTGGCGGGTTCCAGGCCTTCGAGCTGCTCGGCGGGCAGGAGGGCCGCGTAGTGGCCTCTGGTGTGGTTGGTGCTGATGGTCAGCAGTGTTTCGAGCAGGTCGTTGCGGTGCTGGGTGTCGAGGCGGAGTTCGGCTTGGCGCAGGGCGGCGACGACGAGTCGGCGGTGGGTACGGATCTGGTGGCGTCGCGGCCGGCCGACGCCTCTTTCCCGGGCGAGGAGGGCTCGTTCCAGGTCGCGGAGGCGGGAGCTGACCTTTCGGGTCGCCGCGCGGCGTCTGCGGTTCGGGCTGGCTGCGCGGGGGCCGAGGGCGGCGGCGGCGAGGACGGCACGTGCGGGAACCGACCACGTGCCGCCCAGCCGGCGCAGGCCGGTCCCGAAGACCGACCACCGGGCCTTTGTCATGAGCACGGCGGCCACGGCGAGACCGGAGAGTACCGCCTGGAGCCAAAGGGGCGCCACGAGCCGGGTTTTCATTGTCACGACGCTGACTGCCGTGGAGTACAGGCCGAGCAGGGCGTTGTAGAGGTCCCTGCCGACGGCTTCGAAGGCTTTGGTGCGGCCGATGACCCGGGCGGTGATCCGTATGTTCGCAGCGGCCCGGGCCGGCAGGCCGGCGGCCCGGGCCGCGCGGGCGAGATCGAACAGCAACAGCTGGGCCCTGACCTCCCCGCCCACTCGGGCCAACTCCGCCCGGCGTCGGTACCAACCCGCCATGTGCGCCCCCTCCCCGGGATCCGTACACGACAGCGTTCCAGGTTCCGTTCGAGGGCGACAGGCCGCGTATCGGGGCCGGGGTTGTGCCACGTTCCCCGGCAGGGCCATCCCCTTGTCCGGTGAGCCGACGGCGGTCCCTCTCGGCGCGCCAACGCGGCGCCGGACAGTTCCTGTCGCGTGAAGCCGCTCGGCAAAAGCCTTCGGGACCGCCGATGTCGGCCGCCCTGCGGCTCACACCTGCGCGAGGTACGCCTTCATGACGGTGAACGCGGCCAGGTGCCCGATGCCCGCCCTGGCGAGCAGGCCGGCGACGGCGGCGACGTCCAGGGCGTGCTCGGAGTACGCGGTCGACGGGCCCTCCTTCGCCGGGCGCAGCGCGGCGAGCTTGGTACCGGCCGGGAGGAGGATGGCGGCTTCGCGGCGTCCGGCCGTGGTCAGGCACCAGAGCTTGCGGCCGTCGGACAGGCGCAGTTCCTCGCGGACCCGGCCGACCGTCTTCAGGTCGGCCGGGGCGTCGCGGATGGACTTGTCGCTGCGCTGGTGGGGCGGGACCAGCGGCCACAGTTCGCGGGCGGTGGCTCGCTGGAACAGGGCGAGCGCCATGAGGACGGCGCCCCGGACCGGTGCTGTCGATCCCCGCTTCCACCGTCCTCCTCCGCTGTCTTCGACAGCGGAGGAGGCAGCAGGGTTGTCGCCACGGCCCGAAACCCTTGTCCGGGGCACCTGACCAGCGGAAATGCGACCCTGCGGGGTTGGGGGCGTGGAGGTGGGGGCGGAGGTGCCGGCGGGGATGGTGGCGGGGATGGTGGCGGGCTGATTGTCCCGGCCGGGCGAGGCCTGCGCCGACCGGTCCGGAACGTGGCCGGTGCCCTGGCCGCCGTCGTCGGGATCGGGTTGGGCGAGCGCGGTGGCGGTCATCGAGTTGGCCTTCCGTCAACGGTCGGCCGGGGCCGGCACGGTGGCCGGCCCCGGCACCCGGGCGCTCACCCGGGCGCCGCCGACACTGCACGAACTCGTCGACCAGCAGGCCAGCTTCCGCGACGTGGCGAAGTCCGTACACACCGCACGCACCCCCGCGCAGATCCCCTCCGCGCTGGCCGCCGCCTGGGAATCGGCACTGAGCGCGCCGTACGGGCCGGTGTGGGTGGAGATCCCGCAGGACGTCCGGCTCGCGCCGGTGACCGTAACCCCGGCCGCCGGCCCCCCGCCCGGAGCTGATCGCCGAGGCGGCGGTGCTGCCGGCCGAGGCCGAGCGCCCGGTGATCCTGGCCGGAGGCGGCGTGGTCCGCGCCGGAGCCAGCGGCGAACTGCTCCGGCTGGCCGAGCTGTTGCGGGCCCCAACGTGCTGTCCTGCCCGCCGTGCTGCGGATGTTCGCGCCCACCCACCTGGACGTCTGAGCCACGGAGGGGGTGCGGCGGCCAGGCCGCCGGGGGCAAGTCCGTCTCCCCGGCCGTCCGGCGCCGTTCCGCCGGCCCTTGGATAGGCTGCCCGGATGGCCCTCGACTCCCCCCGGCTGCTGCGCGCCGACGCCGCCCGCAACGCGGAAAAGATCATCCGGGCTGCCCGGGAGGTCTTCACCGAACAAGGCCCCGACGCCCACCTCGACGAGGTGGCACGCCGGGCCGGCGTCGGCGCCGCCACGCTCTTTCGCCGCTTCCCCGACAAGGCCGCGCTCCTGCGGGCCGTACTGGACGAGCGCTTCGGCGGGCACGTCCGTCCCGTCATCCAGGCTGCCGCCCACGCCCCCGACCCCGCGTCCGGACTGGCCAGCGTGCTGGAAGCGGCGCTGGAATCGGTGGCCGGCGACTACAACGTGCTGGCCGCCGCCCGCGCCGCCGGCGTCCTGACCCCGGCGACCGGACAGGAGTTCTTCGCCGCCCTCGACGCTCTCCTGGCGCGCGGTCAGCACGCGGGCGTGATCCGCGCCGACCTGGTACCCGACGACCTGCACCGCATCGTCGTCATGCTGGTCTCGGTGCTGTGGACGATGGAGCCCCGCGAGGACGGCTGGCGCCGGTACCTGGCCCTGGTCCTCGATGGCCTCACCCCCGCCGGGGCCAGCCCGCTGCCCTGTCCCGCCCCCGCGCTGCGCACCCGCACCCCCTGACGCCGAGGTGGGTGCCGGCCGCCCCGCCGGGCCGCCGGCACCACCGGCACCACCAGCCGCTAGGGCGCCGGATACAGCCGGATCGCCGAGGCCGGGCACATGGCGGCCGCCTGGCGGGCCTGTTCCGCCGCCCGTCCGCCGGGCTCGGCGGCGAGCACGACGACCTGCCCGGCCTCGTCCTGGTCGAACACCAGCGGCGCGGTCACCGCGCACTGCCCCGACGACACGCACCGCGAGGTGTCCGCCTCCACCCGCGCGACAGACCACTCGCGCGGTTGCTCCCCGTTCACCACAGGACCGGGACCTCGCCGAGGCCGCCCGCGAGCCGTTCGGAGTGGTCGCGCAGGCTGCGCGCGTCCACCGCCAGCCGCAGGCCGGGGAAGCGCCGGAACAGCGCGGTCAGCGCGACCTGCATCTCGGTGCGTGCCAGCACGTTGCCGATGCAGTAGTGACCGCCGTGCCCGAAGGCCAGGTGCGCGTTGGGGGAACGCGACGGGTCGAAGGTGTCAGGCCCCTCGAACGCCCGCCCGTCCCGGTTCGCGGCGTTGATCGCCACCAGCACCGCCTCGCCCCGCGCGATCGCGGTCCCCGCGACGGTGACGTCCTCGCGGGCGTAGCGGGTCAGGCCCAGCCCACCGGGCGCGGACATCCGCAGGACCTCCTCCACGGTGGCGCGGGCCAGCACCTCCGGGTCGGCGACGAAGCGGTCCCGCCGGCCGGTGTCGCTCAGCAGGAACAGGACCCCCAGGTCGATCCGGGCCGACGTCGTTTCGTGGCCCGCGAACAGCAGCCCCACCGCCAGCCGGGTCATCTCCCCCTCGGTGAACGAGGGGTCCTCCGCCTGCACGGCCAGGATGTCGCTGATCACGTCCTGCCCCGGCTTCTTGCGCTTCTCCTCGGCGATGGCGGCCACGTACGCCTCGAACTCGGCCATGGCCGCGGCCCCGTCGGCCCCGTCGTACAGCGCGCCGATCCGCTCCGACCAGCCGCGCAGCAGGTCCCGGTCCGCGACCGGCACACCCAGCAGCTCGCAGATCACCATCACCGGCAACGGGAACGACAGGTGGTCATGCAGGTTGACGGCACGTTCCGGATCCCGCGAACGCTCCTCGTCCATCGTCTCCAGGCAGGATGCGGCGAGCTCCCCGATCCTCCCGCCCAGCCGGCGCATCCGCGGCGCGCTGAACGCGGGCGTCAGCATCCGCCGCATCCGCGTGTGCTCGCGGTCCTCTTCCTCGGGTGTGGGGGCGGGGCGCGTGTGCAGCGCCGACTCCGAGATCCTCGGCGCGTCCTCGGAATCGGGGCGCAGCCGGGAGAACCGGGTGTCGCCCAGGACCACCCGGGCCTCCTCGTAACGGGTCACCAGCCAAGCCGGGTCACCGGCGGGTGTGGTCACCCGCGTGATCGGACCTTCCTCGCGCAGACGCGCGAGCAGCGGCGCCAATTCCAGGGCGTTGGGGCGCTCGAAGGGTAACTGCGGTGCGGGTGCGGTCATGGTCTCTCCTCGCCGGCCAAAGGCCACAAGAGCAGTGAACGCTTGGCGGAACCGCCCTCTCCTGCACGTCCAGGCCCGGGACGGACGAACGGCATCCCTGGCCAACAAGTGAGAGTCAGCTCTCTCTTCTCTCTGGAGCGTAACACCGCCGGCACGCACAGTCAGCCACCGGGCGCCGTCGGCCTGCGGTGACAACCCGCCGCGCCGCCGCCCTCTGCAGCCGGCCGGCCGGACGCCGTGCCCGGACCGCGGCCCGGGCGGTGGGGTCGACCGGTGGTCGCCCGAGGTCAGCCGGTCTTGGCCCGGACGCCGTCGATGGTGTACCAGGGGCTCATGGGCTTGCCGTCGGCGGTGTAGGAGTGGGAGACCTTTCCGTCGGCGCTGCCGATGGCGAAGACCTCGGCGGAGCGGGCGTCGGGCTCGTAGAGGGCCGACGGGGTGCCGGTGAACGCCCACTTGGTGTTGAGGGACTCCCAGCCCTGGTAGGCGCCGGCGTTGAGGTTGTAGGTGTGGTTCAGCACGCCGTCCTTGCCGATGCCGAAGACCTCCATGGCGTTGGTCGTCGCGTTGTACACGGCCGCCGGGCTGCCGCCGAACCGGAAGCCTTCGTCGAGGGTCTCCCAGCCGTGCCAGGCGGAGCCGTTGAACAGGTAGTTGTGGGACATGACCCCGTCGCCGCCGACGGCGTACACCTCGGTCACCTTGTTCACCGGGTTGTAGGCCACGGCCGGGTTGGAGGCGAATGTGAAGCCGGTGAAGTTGGTGCTGTCCCAGCCCTGGAAGTGGCCGCCTGCGGTGGACCAGTTGTGGACGACGGTGCCGTCGGTGCCGGTGGCGAACACCTCGGCGGTCTTCGTGTCGGGGTTGTAGAGGGCGGCCGGCGTTCCGACGGCGAACTTCTTGTTGCTGTCGAGGGATTCCCAGCCGTCGTAGGCGCCGGCGTTGAGGTTGTAGGTGTGGTTCAGCACGCCGTTCTTGCCGATGCCGAAGAGCTCGATGGCGTTGGTCGTCGCGTTGTACACGGCCGCCGGGCTGCCGCCGAACCTGAACCCGTCGCCGATGGTCCGGAAGCTGCTCCACTGCGCGCCGCCGTTGAACAGGTAGGAGTGCGAGATGATCCCCTCGGCGGCGCCGGTGGCGAACACCTCGGCCACCTTGCTGACCGGGTTGTAGACCGCCGCCGGACTGCCCGTGAAGACGAACGAGTCGTCGATGGCGAGCCAGGCCGACCAGGCGGCGCGATCGGTGCTGTAGGAGTGGCGCATGTGGCCGTCGGTGTCGATGGCGAACGCCTCGGCGGTCTTCGTGTCCGGGTTGTAGACGGTCGCCACCTTCCCCGACACCAGTGACGACGCGGGCACCTGCGGGTCCGGCGGCGGGGTGGTGTCGTCGACGATGCTGTTGTTGCGGACCGGGGCGTAACCGTTGCCCTTGATGTATTCGGGGAAGTACGGGTACGGGATGGTGCGGTGGTGGACACCGCTCCCGCTGAACTCGTAGCCCAGGTAGGACGTGTGCGCGGCGTTGGCCCAGCGGTCGAACAGGACGATGTGGCCGTCCTTGCCCGCGGCGTCGTTCAGCAGCGCGTCGCCCGGCCGGAGGTCCTCCTTGCCGATCCTCGACGCGACTCCGCTCGGGATGAAACTGGTGGTGTCCAGGCCGGGGGTGCCCAGCTTCCAGGCCATCGAGGCGTAGCCGGAGCAGTCCTGACGGTACCCGTCGTGGTAGGCGGACCAGCTGTAGTCCAGGCCGAGTGACACCCAGGACTTGGCCCGGGACAGGACCTCGGAGCGGCTGATCCGGGGTCCGGCCGCCAGGGCCGTCGACAGGGCGCGGGCCTCGCCCTGCCCCGGTGAGGCGTACTCGACTCCCGGGCCCGGGTCGGCGTTCGCCGGGGCGGTTCCCAGGGCGAGCCCGGCGAGACCGGCGGTGAGCAGGAGGGACGCCGCGCGGAGGGCTGGGCTGGTGGTGCGCATGTGTGGTCTCCAGGGAGTTCGCACGTCACCGGAGCGAGGAGGAGCGAGCCACCGCGGTCCGTTCACCCCCGACCGGACGGATGTGCTGATCGTTACTCCGCCCGCTCACAGCCATCTAATATGTCGATAACAGCGATCCATGATCGATGTGACCGTCCGTCATTACCGGGGGTGCTGGCATGGGAATCCGGTTCGGGCTGCTCGGGCCGTTGCAGGTGGAACACGACGGACAGCCGCTGCGAATCACCGGCCCGAAGGTGCCCACGCTCCTGGCCCTGCTCCTCTGCTCACCCGACAAAGCCGTCCGGGTCGACTCCCTGGTGGACCTGCTGTGGGACGGGAATCCGCCCCGTACGGCGGTCGCGTCCCTCCACAACCACGTCAACCGGCTGCGAACGGCACTCGGTTCGTACGGCACCCGGTTGCGATCGGCACGCCAGGGCTACCTGCTGTCCGTGGAGCAGGACGAACTGGACCTCATCACCTTCACCACCGCGGCCGACCGGGTGCGCGAGGCGCACGAGCGTCAGGACTGGCCGGCCGTCACGGCGGAAGCGCGGAGGGCCCTCGCGCCGTGGCGGGGCGAGCCGTTCGGCGACGTACCGGCGCTCATCTGCTCCCCCCGGGCCACTCAGCTGCGCGAGACCCGCCTCGCCCTGCTGGAGCGGACCTTCACCGCGGGATTGCGCACCGGCCGGCACCGGGACCTGGTCGCGGAGCTGACCGCACTGACCACCGAACACCCGCTCCACGAGGCGTTCCACGCCCAGCTCATGCTGGCGCTGCACGGCTGCGGTCGCACCGCGGAGGCGTTCGAGGTCCACCGGGTGCTGCGGGCGGCACTCGCCGAGGAGCTCGGCGTCAGCCCGGGCAGCCTGGTGCGGGAGGCCCATCGGGAACTCCTGGCCACGGACTCCTCACCGCACGCTCCCGGAACGGCCGTGCGCGCCCCGCACCAACTGCCCCGTACCGCCTCCGTCCTCATCGGACGCGAACGCGAGCTCGGCCAGGTGACCGCCGCGCTCCGCGCGCCGCCGGAGGGCACCCCGGCGGACCTCGCCGGAACCGTTCCGGTGGTGGTGGTCTACGGCATGGGCGGCCTGGGGAAGACCACCCTGGCCGTGCACGCGGCCCACCTCCTGCGGGAGGCCTACCCGGACGGACAGCTGTACGTCAACCTCAACGGCTACGGCACCGGCCCCGAGCGCGAACTGAACGACGTCCTGGCACGGTTCCTCACCGACCTGGGCGTCAGCGGGAGCTGCCTGCCCGACCACCTCGACGACCGGGCCGCCCTGTACCGCGACCACCTGGCCCGGCGCCGCGTCCTCGTGCTGCTGGACAACGCGCACGACCTCACCCGCATCGCCCCGCTGATTCCCGGGGCGGGGCCGTCCGCCGTGATCGTGACCACCCGCCGGGCCCCGTCCGGTCAACTCGACGCCGTCCGCATCCCGTTGCGGCCGCTCGGCACGGAAGGCCGTGACCTGCTCGCCCTGGTGTGCGGCGAGCACCGGGTCGCGGCCGAGCCCGAGGCCGTCCGACGCATCCTGGCCGTGTGCGGCGGTCTGCCCCTGGCCATCCGCCTCGCCGGCGGCCGGATCGCCAACCGCCCGGGCTGGCCGCTGAGCGTGCTCGCCCACCGGTTGGAGGACGCACCGCAAACGCTGGAACTGCTGACCGCGGACGACACGTCGGTGCGGGCCGCGTTCGCCATGAGCTACCAGACGCTCCTGGAGAACGACGGTGCCGGGGAGGCGGGCTCCGCCCGGGCCTTCCGCCTGCTGGGAGTGTGGCCGGGCTTCCCGCTGTCCCTCGAAGCGGCCTCGGCCCTGCTGGACGAGCCGATCGACCGCACCCTCGACCTGCTGGACACCCTGGTCGACGCCCAGATGATCCAGTCACCCGCCCCGCACACCTACGTCCTCCACGATCTGGTCGCCGGCTACGCGGCGGAACTGGCGCGCACCCAGGAACCTTCGCAGAACCAAGCGGCCGCGCATGACCGCCTGCTGGCCTGGTACGCCCGCGCGGTCCACCACGCCGGCACGCTCAGCACCCCCTACTGGGGCGACACCGAACCGGTGGACGGGCTCGCCCCCTCCCCCGCGCCGCTGCCCCGACTCGCCTCTCCCACGGACGCCCTGGCCTGGCTGCGCCAGGAGATGCCGGCGATCCGGACAGCCGTCCGCCGGGCGGGCGCCTCCGGCCGCCCCGAACCGGCCTGGCAGATCGTCGGCCTGCTCACCGGCTACGGGACCAGCTACTGGTGGGAGGGCCACTGGGGCCCCCTCGTGACAAATGCGCTGGACCTCGCGCGGGCACACGGGGCACGGCGGGCCGAGGCCCGCCTGTACGTCGTCCTCGCGACGATCTCCGGCCACAACTGGGACCACGCCGGGTGCCTGGCGCACCTGAACACCGCGGAGGAGGTCTATGCCGAGGAGGACGTCAAGGAGGGCCTGGCCATGGTCCTGCTCGTCAGGGCGCTGACCTTCCTCAAGGAGGGTCGGCTCACCGAGGGCATCACGGCCGCCCACGAGTCCATCGCCCTCTTCCGGAGCGTCGACGGCGGGGACAACCCGGTGGCCCTGTGCACCCTGGCCAAGCTGCACCTGGCGACGGGGAACGCCGAGGAGGCCGAGCGGATCCTCCGCCGGTACACCGAGGTGTTCCGGCGCGAGCTGCCCTCCCTGGTACCCACGACACTGACCAGCCTGGGCGAATCCCTGGCCGCCCTCGGCCGGCGGCAGGACGCCCTGGCGACCCTGGCCGAGGCGCTGTCCATCGCCGAAGCACTCGGAGACCACAGCGCCGCCGCGGTGGCGCTGCAGGTGACCGCCACCGTGCACGCCCGCTCCGGACGGACCGACGCCGCGAGGGACTACTGGACCCGGGCCCTCGCCCTCGCCCGCCGGGCAGGCCTCGTGAAGGTGACCAGCTACAGCCTCGACGGGTTGGAGTCCCTGGCCGCGTCCTGACTTCGAGGTCAGCGAACCCACCGCCCCCCGCTGGAAGCGAAGTGGACAAAGTAGGATGACTCAACTCCCGCGCTACGCGCGAAGAGTTCCATGAATATTCCATTTGTCCGATTAATCTCCGCTTCACACGCACGGAGCCACCCTCATGGACAACCCGTCCGACGCCGACACCCGCGGCGCGATAGAGACACGCGGTATCGAACCCGTCCCCGACCACGAGCGCGGGGGCAGAGTCCGCGAGCTCTTCCCGACCTGGGTCGCGGCGAACATCAGCGTCCTGCTGCTCACCATGGGCGCCGCCCTGGTGGTGTTCAACCGGTTGAACTTCTGGCAGGTCCTGATCGTCGCGGCGTGTGCCGCGCTCGTCTCGTTCGGCATGGTCGGCGTGCTGTCGGTCTCCGGGAAGTGGGGCGGGGCACCGGGCGCGACCCTCTCGCGGGCCACCTTCGGGGTGCGCGGGAACCTCTTCCCCGGCGCGATCCTCTGGATCGCCCGGTTCGGCTGGGAGACGATCAACGCCGTCACCGGTGCCTACGCCGTACTGACGGTCCTCGACCTGCTCTTCGGCGTCAAGAGCAACACCGCGCTGATCGTGATCACGCTCTTCACCTTCGTCGCCTGCACCTTCCTGGTCTCCGGCATGGGCCGGAAGGCACTGAACGTCTGCAACACCTGGTCGACGTACCTCTTCGGCATCTTCAGCGTGCTGGTGCTGGGCTACCTGGTCGCGACCATGAACTGGAGCGAGGTCTTCGCCAAGCCCGCGGGTACCACCGCGATGATGATCGCCGGCATCGGGACCATCGCCGCCGGTGGCATCAGCTGGGTCCCCACCGGCCCGGACTTCGCCCGCTACCTGCCGCACGCCGCCTCCGGCAGGAAGATCGTCGGCGTGACGGTTTCCGGTGCCGGCCTGGTGATGGTCCCGATGGTGCTGATGGGTGCCGTGATGGCGGTGGCCTCGCCCGGCCTGGCGCAGGCCGCGGACCCGGTCTCCTTCCTCGGTGACCTGCTGCCGACCTGGCTGGCCGTGCCCTACCTGCTGACCGCGATCGTGGGCATGCTGCTGATCAACAGCCTCTCCATGTACTCGGCCGGCTTCACCGCGCAGACCATGGGCGTCAGGCTGCCGCGCGCCCTGGCCGTCAGCATCAACGCCGTGATCTCGCTGGTCGGCGGCCTGCTGCTGATGCTGGTCGCCAAGAGCTTCCTGGGCTCCTTCATCACCTTCCTGATCCTGCTCGCCGTCTCCTTCTCGGCCTGGATCGGCGTCTACGCGGTGGACATGTTCCGGCGCCGGTCGCGTGCGGTGCGCTACGACGCCGCCGCGCTGATGGACACCAGCAGGAACAGCCGGTACTGGTACGCGGGCGGCTTCTGCTGGCAGGCGATGACGTCCTGGGTGCTCGCGCTGCTGATCGGGCTCGCCTTCACCAAGTGCGACTGGTTCGCCGGCCCGCTCTCCGACACCCCCGTCGGCAGGTACGGGCTCGCCTGGGCGGCGACCGTCGTGATCTCCGGCGTGATCATGGCCGTGCTCCCCGCACCCCGGGAGAACACCTCCGCCACCGCCGAGCGGCCCGCCGGCCTCCAGGCGGAGCGGACCGAACGGGTCACCGCCTGACCGCACGACGCGAACCTCCGCACGCCCCCGGACCGCCCTCGGCGGTGAACGGCTTGCTGCCCGGTCGCCGGGGGCGCTTGCGGCCGGCCTCCAGGACCAGCGCGACCGGCAGCAGCCCCTCACGGCCGGTCTGCGGGTAGACGGTCGGCCACAGCCACAGGTCGTGGGTCCGGGCGCCCCGCCGGCGCAGCGAGGCCTCAGCAGCGGTGGCCGGCCCCGGCACCCGGGCGAGCGCCCGGGTGTCGCCGACACTGCACACCACCCCCTTGTCCGCCGTCTGACCGGCCCCCTTGTCCCACTCCTTGACCAGGCACCTTGTCCCGCCCGGAATACCCCGATCAGGGGCCTTGTCCTCCCGGTTTGTCCGTGACCGGGATCGCGCCACCGGTGTCGGCGCGGCCCGGCGGAAACCAGGCCGCTTCGTCAGCCGGTCCTCGCCTTCTTCGTGCGCTGCTTGGCCTGCTGGTTGGCGTACTGCTGGCGGGCGGCGTCGGCGGCGCACTGGGCGCGGTCGGCCTCGGTGCGCACGCGCTCGTTGCCGAGCGGGTGCCGCTCCCACTCGCGCAGGGCGTCGGCCTTGCGCTGGTGCCGTTCGATCACCTCCGGCAGGTCGCCCGGACCGGTGGTGACGATCCGCCGGAACTCAGCGCCGAGCGCGAGAAGCCGCCCGCGGAGATCGTCCGGGAGCTCGGCCGGAATCCTGAGCAGGCCGATGGTGCCGACGATCCGCAGCGTGCCATGCCGGGTCGAGACGATCTCCACCCGCTTCTCGACCACCTTCGTCTCCGGGCGCCGGTAGCCGGCGGTGAAGACGGGCAGCGGCTGGTCGAGCCGCGCACCGGTCAGGCCAGGCACGACGACAAGGCCCGTGTCCATGAGGTCGCACGTGATCTGAACGGTCTCCTTCACGCCGATCGGCCGACCCGTCGGGCCCGGAAGTCCGGCAAGCTGCCGTACGGTCGCCTGCTGCGCGGCGGCGGCCTGGCAGGCCAGCCAGGCGAGCATGCGCGCTTCGATCAACGGCAAGCGGCCGATGGCGGCCGCAGCCAGTGCTTCACGGGGAGGTGTCGCCGTGGGTTTGGTCTGGCGCGCCTCGTCATAGGCCCGGATAGTGATCATCAACAGTCCGTCGTCTCGGAGCACCCGTCTCATGCCGAGGAGTGCCGCCCGGAGATCTTGCCCGGAGAGCAAGTGCGGGAGTGAGTTGTCCGAGCAGAGCAGGACGTCGAAGACCTTGTCACCGAACGGCAGTCGGCGCATGTCGGCCGCAGCCGCTGGAGGCCTGCCGCCTCGGGCCGCCGCCTCGACGGCAGCGCGCGCGGCGGCGACTGGGCTCAGGTCGCTGCCGACGACCTGATGTCCGGCCAGCCGTCTGGGACCAGATCACCGGAAGCGGATCACCCGACTGTTCCTGCCCTATGTGGTGTTCCAGCAGCTGGCGGAGGTGGCCACGGCCCGCGAGCAGTGGCCCATGACACTGCGGGATGTCTTCGTGGCCGGAGAACAGCTACGGGTGACCCCGCAGCTGACCGCGCTGTTCACCCATGTCCCGGCGGTTCTGCACAACCACTACGGACCGACCGAGGCGCATGTCGTCACGGCTCTCACACTCACCGGCCCGGTCACCGGCTGGCCCGCGCTGCCGCCGGTGGGACGCCCCATCGACAACGTCCGGATCTATCTGCTGGACGCCCTGGGTACCCCGGTCCCCGCAGGGGTGCCCGGCGAAGTGCACGTCGCCGGCCCCTGCCTCGCCAAGGGCTATCTGAACCGGCCGGAGCTGACCGAGGCGAGCTTCGTGCATGACCCGTTCCACGGGGCGCCGGGCGAGCGCGCGTACCGCACCGGGGACCTTGCTCGCTTCCGGGCCGACGGGGAGATCGAGTACCTGGGCCGCATCGACCGGCAGGTCAAGGTGCGCGGCTTCCGGGTCGAACTCGGCGAGATCGAGAACCGGGTGATGGCCCACCCCTCCGTTCGCGAGGCCGTCGTGGACCTGCACGGCACCGACGGCGCCGAACAGCAGCTGATCGCCTGGGTGGTCCCGCAGCCGGGGGCCACGGTGGACGCCGGGACCCTGCGCCGGCACTGCCGGCGCACCTTGCCCGAGCACATGACCCCCCAGGTCTTCGTCCCACTCGACGCGCTGCCGCTCTCCAACGCCGGCAAGGTCGAACGCAAGCGGCTTCCCGAACCCGGCCCGTATCAAAGGCCCGAGGGTGCCTGCTACACCGAGCCGACGACCGACACCGAGAAGTCGGTCGCCAAGGCCTTCGGGGAGGTGCTCCAGGTCGAGCCGGTGCGTGCGCCGTAGAGGGTGATCTTCCGGGAGCTGACCGACCGGGTGCGGACCGTGACCATGGACGGATTCGCCCACGAGGAGATGCCGTTCGAACAGCTGGTGG
>NZ_JBIUYD010000016.1:63672-211341 GCF_044744345.1 Kitasatospora sp. NPDC087315
GGGGGGGGCGCCCCTGCGCGGGGGGGGGGGGGGGCGTTGGTTGGGTTTGGGGGGGCTCCGCCCCCCCCCGCGCGGCCCCCCCCCCCGGCGCGACCCCCGGCACGCTCCCCGAACTCCCCGTCCAGTACGCGGACTGGCAGCACGCCCGGCTCGCCTCCGGGAAGCTCCAGGACACCGTCGATTACTGGCGCGACCGGCTCGCGGGCGCGCCGGCCCGGCTGGAACTGCCCACCGACCGGCCCCGGCCGCCGACCCAGTCCTACCGCGGGGCGGTCGAGCACTGCCATCTCGACCGGGAGCTCCTGGGCGATGTCCACGCACTCGCCCGTGAGTCCGGGGCGACGCTGTTCATGGTGCTGCTGGCCGCCTGGATCGTTGTGCTGTCGCGCCGCTCCGGCACCGAGGACCTGACGATCGGGACGCCCGTCGCCGGACGGCCCGCCCTGGAGATGGAGCCGTTGATCGGCTTCTTCGCCAACACCCTGGTGCTGCGGGTGAGCACCGCGGGCTCCCCCAGTTTCCGGGAGCTGACCGACCGGGTGCGGACCGTGACCATGGACGGATTCGCCCACGAGGAGATGCCGTTCGAACAGCTGGTGGAAGTGCTGCAACCGGAGAGGTCGCTCAGTCACAGCCCCCTCTTCCAGCACATGTTCATCCTCCAGAACACCCCCACCGAGGGGTTCGCGCTGCCCGGACTGTCGACGGGCGCCCTGACCGAGGACTGCCCGGACGGCCTACGCGCGGGACTGGAGTACGCCACCGACCTCTACGCCCGGGACACCGCGGAACGCCTCCTCGACGAGTGGCGGACCGTGCTGCGGGTGGCGGTCGCCGCCCCGGACACCCCGGTGGACCGGCTGCCGCTGCTCTCCCCCGCGCGCTGCGCCGACGAGGGGTGGGACCGGGGACCCTGGTCGGGCTGTACCTCCTCCGCTCTCCGGAGCTGGTGATCTCCCTGCTGGCGGTGCTCAAGGCGGGCGGCGCGTATCTGCCGCTCGACCCAGGCGCCCCTACAGAGCGCACCGCGTACATCCTCGGCGACGCCTCGGCCGCGTTCGTGCTCGTCCGGTCCACCTCGGCCCGGCCGCCGGATGTCCCGGAATGCACCGAGGTCCTTGAGGTGGACCGACTCGACCTCACCGGCCACCCGTCCGGCCCGCCGCACCCGGCGGCCGGCCCCGCCGACCTCGCGTACGTGATCTACACGTCCGGTTCCACCGGCCGCCCCAAGGGCGTCATGGTCGAGCACCGCAATATGAGCGGTTTCTGCGCCGCCATGGACGAGGTGTTCAGCGCCCCGACCACACACGGGGAAAGCAGGCGTCCGCCCAGGTCACAGCGCATGACAGCACCCCTCGCGACAGGGGGTGTCCCGTCTCAAATGGTCTGCTCTGCGAGTAGGGCTGTGACCTGCGGCGACCAGATCACTTGAGACGCCCGGACGCCGAAAATCTCAGGCTATCTGGTCCCGGAAGCCTGGATGCCGGGTGTCGTCTCAGTTGATCCGGTCCGTCCCAACGCAGGCCAGCGGCCTCGTAGTCTCTCGATGTGCCCGCATCCCGAAACATCGACTCCTGGCAGCAGGTGGAATCCCGAGCGGACTTCGCCACTTACCTCCGCTTCCTGGCCTTCGACCGCGAGCGTGCCTGCGGCGCCAAGCACCGGACCCACCAGAGCATCAACGGCTTCCTGTTGGGCTGGGTCCGCCTGCTGGGCAGCCGTATCGACGGCACCGACCTGCTGCACGAAGAAGCCCCCGAGTCGACCGGCCTGGTTCGCGGTTGCTGACCAGATCACTCCGTCACGGGCAGGCACTCGGCGAGCAGGTCGACGACGTCGCGCCAGGCCCGCTGCGCGTGCCGTGGGTGGTGGCCGACGCCGGGGAGCACGGTGTGGTCGACCGGCGGGTAGTGGAAGGCGTGCAAGGCTCCGCCGTAGACCACGAGGCGCCAGTCGACGCCCGCGGCCTGCATCTCGGCGGTGAACGCGTCCCGTTGCGCGGGCGGCATGATCGGGTCTTCCGACCCGACCCCGGCCCACACCGGGCAGCTCCGGCGCGGTCCGGAGGCGGTCGCGGTCTCAGGCCACCGGCCGGAAGGGCGCGGTGGAGTACGGCGTGGGGGCGATGATGTGATGGTGGCCGTCCTGGACCTGGTAGACGAGGTGGGCTTGCGCGATGGACGGGTCGGTCGTCTGGTCCGGGTAGACCAGGTTGGTCTGGTCGGGAGAGCCGAAATGGTAGGAGCCGTTGACCCCGCGATGGACGATGCGGCGCAGGACGCGGTTGACCTCTTCGGTGTCGTGGGGCGAGTCGCATTGTGACCATGCGGCGGCCAGTAGGTGGATCATGTCGTAGCGGATTCCCGCGCTGGACAATCCGGGTGTGCTCCCGAAGCGCCGGAGGAACCGTCGCTCGAATTGATGGCCGAAGTTGTCGCCGTACAGTCCGCTGACGGTCGCCCAGAGCATTCCCTCGGCGCGGCCGTCGGCCTGGTCGAGGAATTGGGGAACCGAGGGCGAGTACAGGGCGTACAGCAGGGCGTCGGACGGATCGCGCCGGAATTCGCGTACGAAGGCCGCCATCTGGGCCGTGGCGAAGTGGGCGATCATGACGGCGGCGGGGTCCAGGTCGCGGATCTGGCTGATGACGGTGGTCCAGTCAGGCGCGAAGGAATTGATGTGTTCGACGGCCGGCCGCCATCCGGCTCGTTCGGCCGCTTCCATCGCGGACGGGGTGAACGTGGTCATATCGGTGTCGTCGGTGTCGAAGACCTGAAGTCTGTTCGAGGCGGGGCGCCACGCTCCTGAGTCGCGCAGCGTGGTGAGCATACGGACGAAGCCGGTTCCGTAGACACTCTCCCGGCCGCACACCTGGAAGACGTTGCTGAACGTGTCGGTCTCTTCGGCGATGAGATCGGCGGCGCTCGCCGACGTCGAATGGTGCAGTAGGGGAGAGCCCGCGGAGGCCGCGGGGAGGAACTGCGCGCTGAGTGAATCGCGGGAACGCTGGAGCGTGTATCCCGTGGTGATCGCGTCGACGTCCTCGCCGACGAGTCGTTCGATCGCGTGCTGTATCGCCCGGCCGTCCTGGATGTTGACCCGGAGCGGGATGTGCTCGATCCTGCGGCCGGCTACACCGCCGCGTTCGTTGATCTCGTCCACGGCGAGTCTGGTGCCCTGTTCCATCTTGAGGCCGTCACCGAGCCAGTCCCCGGCGGAGGGATAGACGGCGCCGATCAACAGGGGTCGCGGGCGGGTGACGCGCCGTCGTGGAGCGTCGGGGGTGGACGGGCTCCCGGGGTTGTCGCGTACCGCCGCCTCCAGCCTCAGCGGGCCGAGCGACGGGAGGCCCGCCAGCTCGCCCCGTACCGGGAGGGTGAACAGGTCACGGTCCAGCGCGATCGCTGTCGCCGCGGCGCGGCTGGTGACTCCCAGCTTGTGCAGAAGCCGCTCGACGTGGGTGGCGGCCGTGCGCCGGGAAACTGTCAGGCGGGTGGCGATGTCGGGGTTCGTCAGTCCGCAGGCGACCAGGGTCAGCACCTGGAGCTCACGCCCGGTGAGTCCGGAACGTTCCTCCGGCGCGAACGGCCGGACCTCGACGTGACAGCCCCCGGACGGACGCCCGGCGGGTGCGATATGGACGCGCAGGATCTGGGGATGGCCCGTGTCGGGCTCCTTGGGGAGTACGACCGGGTCGGGGCCGGTGTCCCAGGCGAAACACACAGGGGCGGGCAGCCCGGTGCGAGCCGCCGTGCGCAGATAGCGGGAAAGGCCGGCGTGCACGGTGATTTCGCCGCGATGGCGCTCCCGGATCTCGCCCGCGCGGGACACCATGGCGATCACCGTGGAAAAACGGGGCGGATACGTGCTCATCAGGGCATCGTAACCGGGGGCTGTGTTGTCCGCTTGTCGGTCATTTGACCGACGAATTCTGACGATTTCGCTGACAGCATGCGGGCATCGACCGGACTCGAGGGAGACCCTGATGCCCAGAATCGCCAGCTGTACTTCAGCGTTCCGTGAAGTCGCGGATTTCGAGGAGTTCGCCGCACATCTTCGGGATCTGCTCGACCAAGCGGTCGGCGCCGACCTCGTCGTGCTGCCCGAACTGGTCACCTTCGAACTCATGACGGCCGTTCCCGGCTGGCGCGACGCTGTGGATCTGGAGCCTGTGGTCGAGACCGTACGGTTCACCGACCGGTACCGGGAACTCATGGCCCGCGAGGCCGCGAAGCGCGGACAGTACATCCTCGCCGGTTCACATCTGGTCCGTACCGGGGATGGCGGCCTGCTCAACGTCGCTCCTCTTTTCGGGCCGGGCGGAGCGCTGCTGCACGAGCACGCCAAAACCCACCTCTTCCCACTCGAAAATTCCCTCGGTATCGGCGAGGGAGACGATATGGCGGTCGTGGAACTTCCCTTCGGCGTCGTCGGCGTGAATATCTGTTACGAGGCCGAGATCCCGGAGTGCTCCGCGTCGCTCACCGAGCAGGGTGTGCAGATCGTCCTCGTCCCCTCGCTCACCATCACCGAGGCCGGGTTCTGGCGCGTCCGTCACTGCGCCGCCGCCCGCGCCGTCGAGAACCAGATCTACACCGTGCACTCCGGTGTCGCCGGTCCCGCACGCGGGCCCTGGCCCGGGGCCTGGGCGCGCAGCGCGGTCCTGGGCCCGTGCGACGCGGGCTGGCCCGACAACGGGGTTCTGGCCGAGACCGCCGCCAACGTCGACGCGGTCGCCGTCGCCGATGTCGATCTCCAGCGGCTCGCCGAGAACCGGAAGACGGGCGCCGCGACGACCTTCGCGGACCGCCGCCGGCGCGCGGAGCGCTACCGGGCCTGGCCCTCCCACTGAGTCCGCGTTCGGCCACCGACCATCCCGATCAAGGAGACGAGGACCCATGTCCAAACCGACCGTATGCCTGACCTTCGACTTCGACGCCATCTCCGTCTGGCTGGGCACTATGGGCCTGTCCACCCCGACGTATGTGTCGCGCGGCGAGTTCGCGGCGAACGTCGCGACCCCGCGCATCCTCGATCTGCTGGAGCGTGAAGGAGTCACGTCCACCTGGTACATCCCCGGCCTGGACGTCGACACCTACCCGGACGTGTGCAAGCGCATTCGCGACGCCGGCCATGAGATCGGCCACCACGGCTACGCCCATGAGGGGCCGACCAGCCTGGACGAAGCCGCCGAGTCCGAAGTGCTGGAGCGTGGACTCGACGCTCTCGACCGGGTTCTCGGAGTCCGCCCGGCCGGCTACCGGTCGCCCGCGTTCGATCTCTCCCCGAACTCCACACGGCTGCTGTCGGACTTCGGGTTCACGTACGACAGCAGCATGATGGGGCACGACTTCGAGCTGTACCGCTGCCGTACCGGCGACATCATCCACCGTGACCGGGCCGTGGAGTTCGGGCGCGAGCTGGACCTGGTCGAGGTGCCCGTCTCGTGGACCCTCGACGACTTCCCCTTCATGGAGTTCGCCCTCGCCCCGCCGATGTTGATGCCCGCCTCCACCGACGTCGAGGGGCTGGCCAACCGCTGGCTGGCGGATCTCGACTTCATGGTGGAGGAGGTTCCGCACGGGGTCTTCACCCAGACCTTCCACCCCCAGTCCATCGGCCGCGCCGGGCGCATCCGCATCCTGGAACGGATCATCCGCCGGGCCAAGGAACACGGTGCGCGGTTCTCCACCGTGAACCAGGCGGTCGGCGACTGGACCGCACGGCCCGGCACCGGCAGAGGCTGACCCCACCACGCACCCCGGGTTGTGCATACCGCTCCCCGAACAACTGCGGCAGCCCCTCCGGATCACGGCCGGGGTCTCGGTGCCAGCGGATGAAAGCGGAGGCTGCGGGACGGCGGGCATCGCAGGCCGGGCAGGGCTCCATCCACACGCCCGTCATCAGGCGAGCAGCAGTCGGCCCGGCCGGGCCGGTCCGCGGACGACTTCGACGGCGGGGTGGCCCCAGACCTCTTCGGTCTGGCGGTCGTTCTGGTCTCCTCCGAGGCAGGCGGTGATCAGGTTCCGGTCGGTGCCGTAGGCCCGGCGTGCGTTGTGGTCTTCGGTGAGCAGGCGCAGGTGTCCGTCCAGGAGGAGGTAGGCGCGTGCGTCTCCGGACCAGGCGACCGAGAGCAGGCCGCCGGGGGTGTGCACCACGACGACGGCCGCGGCGGTGGGAAGGTCGTGGTCGGCGGTCCGGGCGGGCTCTGCGGCGTAGTGGTCGTACTCGGCGCGCAGGCCGGCTTCCGCGTCCGCGTGCAGGACTGCGGCGCGGGCCAGGCGGCGGGCGGCGGCCTGGGTCCAGGTGCGGACGGCCGGGGTGTCGCCGACGCCATCGAGGAGGGCGTAGGCCCGCGTACCTGCGGACGACGTCCACACGGCGGTGGCGTCGCATTGATGGTTCCGGTCGCCGCCCAGCTGGGATGTCCCGTACGTGATCAGCAGCCGCCCCCGCGGCATCGTGCGGGGCATCCCCGCCGGGACGGTACCCCTCCGCGCAGAGCTGCCGCGACAATGCCTCCAAGCAGTGGGTGACGCATCTGCACCAGCTGCAGGTCGTGCTGTTCCGTCGCGGCCAGGTGGCCGCCCAGCCGCGCAAGCTGATGCCGTCATGGAAGCCCGCCGATGGAGCTGCCGCTGTGCATGCTGGCGGTCGCCCAGAAGTGGCTGGCGGCACGCGAGCTGACCGATGCTCCGTCGACGGTGGACAAGCTGGAGCTCGCGGTGCGGGTGTTCGGCGTATGGCTCGGCGAGAACCATCCCGAGATCACCACCTTCGCCGACGTCACCCGGGAACACTGCCTCGACTGGATAGGCCACATCGCCCAGGCTCCTGCGGAGCGGACCGGCAAGCCGCTGGGCGTGATGTCGCGGATCCAGCGGATCTCCGGGCTCTCCCAGTTCTTCCGGGACACCGCCGTCTGGCAGTACGCCGACGTTCCCGGCCACACCCTGATCGGTGCGGGCGATGCCCCCAAGTACCCCCAGAAGGTGCCCCGCTTCATCTCCGACCACGAACTCGACAAGCTGATGCCGGCCATCGGGTGGCGGGTGAGGTCCCGGATGGCCCGGTGGTCGCGGTCGGTGAGGATGTGGAGGCCCGCGCGGGCGAGAGCGGTGTAGAGCGGGTCGGCGGCGGGCCCGGCGAAGCGGCGGTGCGCAACATCGGCGCTCTGCCGGGCCTGGCGGGCGGCCTCGCGAGCGCGGTCGGCAACGTCCTGGCGGTGGTGCTCTGTGCACTGGGCGCGCTGGAGTCCGAGGTCGTGGTCCGGGCCGTAGGACTTGAGCATGGTGGTGGCGGCCTCGCCGCGGATGCGCTGCCGCTCCTGGAAGACGACCGCGGCCCGGACGACGGCGCTCTCGTCACCGGCGTCGGCGTGCCGGTCGGCGATCCGCAGGTCGTCCTGGGCGGCGGCCAGGGCCTGGTCGACGGCGGCCGTCAAGGCTGGCGGCCGCCTTCTCCCGGCAGAACGACGCCCGCGGCACCCGGCGGTGCGCTGCCGGGCACCGGCGTGGGTACGCTGCTGCCGATCGGGGTGTTTCGGACGGCCGGGAAACGGCACGAGGGCCTGTGCCCGCGCAGATGCGCGGGCACAGGCCCTCGTGGGTCACTCCGGTTGCCCCTGTCCGGCCCCCGGGGTGAGGGGAAGCCGAATGGTCGGCTTAGTACCAGTGGTGGGTCTGCCAGAAGCTCCAGGCGGCGTTCGGGCTGCCGTAGCGGGTGTTCATGTAGTCCAGCGCCCACTTGATCTGGGTGGACGGGTTGGTCTTCCAGTCCGCACCAGCCGAGGCCATCTTGGAGGCCGGCAGCGCCTGGCCCAGACCGTACGAGCCCGAGCTCGGGTTGGTCGCCGTGACGTTCCAGCCCGACTCGTGGGAGATGATCTGGCTGAACGAGGCCAGCTGGTCCGCCGACACGATCTGAGCGGCGATGGCCTGCGGGGAGGCGTCCGCGGCCGAGGCGACGGTGGGGACCACGGCGGCACCCAGGGCGGTCACACCGGCGGCACCGGCAAGAATCACGGCAGAGGTACGCATACGGAGCTTGAAAGCGGGCATGAAGAGCAAGACCTCAATCGGGTTGGGCCGGTGTCACGCCCCGCCTCGACCATGGCCGGACAGGGGCCGAACGGTCGCAGGGCGTGACTCGGCGGTAAGCCGTTCACCGGCGGGACAGGAGCCGGTGTGGCTGGCGACGAATGCCAAGTTGCCAGACTGGATCGGCGCTCGCCAAGGCCCCTTCGCTACGACCCGCGGTCGTAGCGAAGAGACCGGATCCGATTCGAAGGAAGGGCCTGTCTGGAGCGCGCCACCCCTCCCGGCCTGCACAAACACCCCCCAGCCCCCTTGCGAAGTGGCGCAAAACGGACTGCTAGCCGTCGTCGTTCATCGCATCCGCGTGTGAGCGCACTCACCGCCCCGGCCCCGGCACCATCACCGACCGGCCCACCACCCACCACGCCGAGTCACCACCGATCGCCCGCCATTGAGACCGCCACCACACCCGGCCGACGCGGGAACGGCACCACCGGACGTCGCCACAGCTGCCGCCCCCCCTGACCGGCACGGCGGCAGCCGGGCGGGGCGCGAAGCCGCCGCAGGACCCGGCCGGCCACCGAGACGCTCGTCCCGGCCGGCACCGCCCGCATCGAGGACCTCACGTCGCGGCGGGGCGGGCACCGGCGGCTGGTGTCCGCCCCGCTGGTGTCCAGTGCTCGTTCCGCCAGGCCCGAACGGCTTCGTCGAGGCGCTCGGCGCCCTCCCAGTGGGCCGGGTGGGGCATCCGGCCGGCGGTCTCGCCATCCGTACTCGAGGGCGCAGGCCAGGCCGACCGGGTCGGAGGCGGCGGGGACGTCCAGTTTCATCGGCGGGTAGACGCCGGGGTCGGATTCGCGGTCCCGGACGTACGACCAGTCGACCGTGCTGTCCCAGTTCACGGTGAGCAGGCAGTCGGCGTCGGAGCCATCGGGGTCGCCGACCGGGCCATGGTTGCCGGCGCCCGAGCCGAGGAGCGCTTGCAGCCCGGGAGCGCCCCCACCGCCATCAGCGCGCCCGAAGCCGCCGGCTCAGGCCCGCACCCGGCCGGCGACGACACGGCGGACCGGGTGCTGCTGGGACTGGTACGGTCACCGCACGCGTTCGGCGAGTCCTTCGGCGACATGGCTCCACCGCTGCAGTTCCAGTTCAAGCCGTATCAGGACCTGCTCACGTCCCAACTGCTCCAACGGGTCGGCGACGCTGAGAGGACCACGCCGGGCGCCCTGGCTTGACAGCCCACCCGCCGGGGCCGGGGCGGCTGCCACCCGCCGAAACCGCGACCGAGAATCCCGGCAGGCTGTCACCAGAAATCCCGGCACCCGCCAGACCGGGCCTTACCCGAAGGAAATACCGGCCGCATTCGTGAGCGGAATACGGCGGCCTTTTGGGCGGTCCGTCACTTCGCGGGATTACCCGGACCGCCCCGAGACGGCCCCCGGAGGGCTCCGGACGGCCAGGCGAACACCCCCGGGAACACCCACAGCGGCAGCCCGGCCGGGCCTCCAGACAGCCGGAGCAGGGTTGCGTCACCAGCAGCCGGTAACGCAACCACCGGCCCGGGCCCGGCGCAGCACGGACAGGCCGGGACGGGCAGGCGCAGCCGAGCCGGGCAGACGGGGGCCAGGCAGGAGCGGGCAGGCCGAACGGGACCGGCCACCACCCCACACAGCGGGGCGGCTTGTGGTGACCTCCGGGTTCCGTCACCGTGGGATGGTGACGGGTCATCACGGACAGACGCCTGCCGCCGTCGCCCTTGCCGTAGAGGTCACGGTGATCCGATATCGGTGCCGCCCTGACCACCGCATTGCTCAAGGCCTCCCATTCCGGCAGCACCGCAAGCGCCACATCTGTGATGGCCTGGGGTGCGGAGGGCAGGTTGCATGCCTGCTCGAGCCAGGTAAGGACGGCCTGACGCAGCTGGGAGGTGTCTTCCATGCGGCACGCGACTAGCGCACTTCGCCGTCTACGCGACGTGTTCTCGCACGTCAGAAGCGATGCGAACTCTGCAGTGATCGGTAGAGTCGACTTCGGCTGGATGCGCAAGCTCGGCTGGATCGAGCCCACCGCCCTCGCCGCGGATGCGCTGCCACTCCTGAAGGACGACCGCGGCCCGGTCGATGGCGTCCAGGGTGAGCCCGGCCGCCCGCCGACGGACCCGGGTACGGACGTCCCCGAGCAGGCCGTGCTCCCGGCCGTCCGACTCGTCCTCGTCGACGGCCTGGTCGTCGTCAGGGCGGGCCGGGTACTGGGCGAGGGCGGCCTGCAGCGCCGCTGCGACGCCCGTCTCCCCCGCCGGCAGGCTGACCGGTAACCCAACAACCAGAGCTCCCTACAGCGTTCTCATTGGCTTCGGAACGCGGTTGCAGCTCTTGAAACACTCCAGGTCGGACGCCACACACGAGGTTCCCCCTGACACACCGTCCCTTAAATGCCCAGACCAGCGCCCTCTTGCGGTACGCCTATACGCTCTCTCAACTCGTGAAACAAAGCAGGTCAGAAGCCACCAGCGACCTCACCGCGTTTCAGTTCCACTGAGGCCACATACCCGACAGCCCAGGCCCCGCACCGGCCTCTTCGTATCATCAGCCATATGACTGCTGATCTACCGGAACCGGTCCGCCCAGGTGATGTGCGGGCCTCTCATGCCGAGCGCGATGCGGTGGTTGAGCGTCTACAGGAGGCAGCAGCCGAGGGGCGCCTCGACCTCCACGAGCTGGATGCGAGGCTGGAACAGGCGCTGATCGCCAAGACTCACGCCGACCTGGCGTCGCTCACTGGCGACCTGCCGCCCGTGGTTCCTGTGGACCCGGGACGTCCGCTGGTGCTCAAGGGGGGCCTTAACGGTGTTTCCCGTATCGGGCGCTGGCAGGTGCCCGCACGCATAATCGCGTATGGCGGCCTGGGCGGCGCCAAGCTTGACTTCACCCGGACCGACTGCCGACTGTCGGCCGTCGAGGTGGAAGTCCATGGCCAGATGGCCGGCGTTACCGTCGTCATCCCTGATGGCTGGGCTGCGGAGACCGGTGGGGTGGATCCCGGCCTCGGTGGGCTGAAAGACCTGACCACCTCCGACCGGCTCTCGGGTACACCGCTTATTCGTCTCAGCGGCACCGGTGGCCCGGCGGGCGTGGTTGTCCGCCATCCGAATCGTTGGGAGCGCCGCAAGTTGAGGCGCAATCCGCCGCAGTGAGTCAACGGGCCGGACGACCCGAGCGCACCAACCACGGGCCGCACACGAACACGAACACGCAGCACCGAACGCGGCGGGCCAGGAAGGGCCCAGGCCGCCCGCGCACGCCCGTGCCCGGGGACGAGCCGCCGAACCCGCCCCACCCACGCGGCCGGCACCAGCCGGACGCCGGGAAGAAGAACAGCCCACCGCAGGTACCGAACCCGAACCGACAACCGCAACCACAGACCAAAAACCAAAGACAAAGGGAAGAAAGGAGAAGAGGGTTGTCGAGGTGGTGAGTTCCACCTCGACAGCCACTCACCACTGCCCCGGACCTGCACAGTTGCCCAGATTCCGAGCCCGGCGGCCGGAAGAGGCGGCCACCGGATGGCGCACCCGTTCTCACCACCGGTTGCCGGACCGGTTAGAACACCCGTTGTCGGATCGTGACCGCAAGGACCGCCGGTGGTGAGAAATCCGGTGAGAGGCGCGGGCTTCCATCCCAATGCCCGCTGCCACCAGGGCGGCGGGCGCCGACTTCGAGGAGCCCGTGATGGCGATGCCGCCCGAGATCGACCACGCCGTGGTCGCCGCGCTGTCCCAGTTCCGGATGGCCACCGCCGAGCAGCTGCGCGTCCTGCACACCCCCGAGGCCGGGCCGGAGCAGATGCGCCGGCGTCTTCGCCGGCTCAAGGACGAGGGCCTGGTCGAGGACGTCGTGCTGCCGCAGGCCGGGAGGCCGCGGGCCTGGTTCCCGACCGGGCACACCGCCCGGATCGCCGCAACGTTCCCCGAGCTGAAGGGCGTCGCCTCGCCGCCGCCCGGCGACAAGAGCGCGGCGCGGCTGCGGCTCGGTCACATCCTGGCCGTCGTCCGCACCCACGTCGCCTTCGTGGCCGGCGCCCGGGCGGCGGAAGACGAGTGCGCGCCGCTGGACTTCCTGCCGGAGGTCTACCACCGCTACGGCGCAGGCCCGGCCGGGGCAGTCATCCCCGACGGCCTGCTCCACTACGGCCGCACCGCCGCCGACGGGCGCACGCCGCACCGGGCGTTCGTCGAGGTCGACCGTGGCACCATGGCCAGCGAGAAACCGGCGTCGAAGCTGATCGGCCACGCCCGCTTCCACGACCACCACCCCATCCCGGCGCACCTGCGGCGCACCTCCCACGCCCAGGGCGTGCTCCCGGCCCGGCAGCAGCACTACGTCGTCTTCCCGCGGCTGCTGTTCGTCCTCACCGGCACCGGCCAGGCCGGCTTCGCCAACCGGGCGAACGACCTGGAGATCGCCACCCGCACCCCGTACGTCGCCAGGATGCTGCGCACCGTGGCGGCCGGCGTCGCCGAGCTGGAGGATCTGGAAGCCGATGGCGCGGGTGCCGACCTCTGGTGGTCGACCGCCGACCTGGACGACGGGCCCGCCCCCTGGTGGGAGCTGACCGGCACCAGGCCCTGACCGGCACCGCCACTCATTCCTTGATGGCCCGCCCCGGACTGCTGGGGCGGGCATCAAGGTGCCCTGACCGGGCCGGCCGCCGGGCCATCAAGGTGCGCGATGTCATCACAGGGTTGATCGCTTCGTTCTACCTGCGCAGAACGAACCGGAGGGCGCGGGGCGGGCATCAAGGTGACCGATTCCGCTCTCACCAATGCTTTGACCTGGCGCGTTATCTCGCCGTGACATGGCTGCCAAGGTATCGGACGGATACCTTGGCGGACCATCAAGGTGCGGAGCGCGGCTCCGTGGCGCCATCAAGGCCGGCGGCCGGACGCTCCCGGGAGGACCACGTCGGGGTCCAGGACGACCAGGTGCTCGTCGGCGTACGCGGTGCCCAGCCCGGCACCGGCGAGATGCGATTCGAGGACGAGGTTCTGCACGAAGCGGGCGCTGGGCGGGTCGCCGCCCGGGGTGCGGCAGACGCTGACGGCGAGGACACCGCTG
The DNA here is from genome assembly GCF_044744345.1 of Kitasatospora sp. NPDC087315. Taxonomy (NCBI): domain Bacteria; kingdom Bacillati; phylum Actinomycetota; class Actinomycetes; order Kitasatosporales; family Streptomycetaceae; genus Kitasatospora; species Kitasatospora sp. NPDC087315. Next base: position 76,826 of record NZ_JBIUYD010000016.1, read on the forward strand.
GGCAGCGGGTGCTGGTCGGTGAGCTGCCAGCGGACCGCGACCGCGAGGCCGCGCGGGCCGAGCTCCAGCACCGCGCCGGGGCGGCCGTCCCCGGCCTGGACGACGTCGATGCCCGCGGCCGCGAGAGCCGCGACCGTCCGGTCCCACAACGCCCGGCGGTCGCCGGCCGCAGCGACGGGGTCCGTGGAGTCGGGTTCGGCAGGCTGGTCGTGCATCCGGCGACCCTCCCCGCCGTCGGCGCTCAGCGCCGGGCCCACGTCGGGCAGGCGGGTTCGTGCCAGGTCGTGCGGACGACCAGGCCGCCTTGGGCGAGGTGTTCGCTGGACCAGGTCCGGCAGCACCCGCCGCCGCGCGGCCGGGCCGGGGCCGGCGGGAGCGGGCACGGTGGGCGAGGCCGGACGGCGGCGACGGCGGCGCCTGGTCATGGGGTGTCGTCATGCCGGAGGCTCTGCCCACCGCGCCGCGGTGCCGAACCCCGCAACCACCCGGACGGCCCATCCCCGATTCCGCTCCAACCAGCCGCTGACCTGCGCCGACATCCGAAACTCACCAGGCGACGGGGGCGAAACTCACCAGGGTCCGGCCGCCCGGGCGCGCGAATCTCACCGGCACCTCGGGGCGGAACTCACCGCCCCGAGGCGAAACTCACCGGTGCAGGTCAGCGGCTTGCACCCGAGGCGGGGCCGGGTCAGGACCGACGCCACCAGGCGCCGGCGGCCGCGGCCTCGGCGGCGGCCTGGTGGTGCTCGGCGGCCTCCCGGGCCCGCTGGTCGGTGTCGGCCCGGCGGCAGTCGGCGCACAAGCCGTCGTCGCCCCAGGTATCGGCCCGCTCGTGCTCGGCCCACCGCTCGTCGGAGAACTTCGCCCGGCAGCGGGTGCAGGCCGGACGGCGCCGCTCGCGCTCCGCCTGCCGCCACTCCTTCTCCCGGGCCTGGGCATGGGCGGTCTGCTCGGCTTCGAGCAGCCGGTCTCCGTCGGGGTTGTCGAGGGCGTCGGTCAGGGAGTGCCGGCCTTGGCGGCCGTAGCGCCACCAGACGGGGCCGAGCGGGCCGGGCTCGGCCAGGAGGTCCAGGGTGGTGGCGAGGACGGGCACGGAATCGTCGTACTCGCGCCAGCCGTCCCCGGACGAGCCGCCGCCCCACGAGTCGGTCGCCGCCCTCGGCCGACCGACGTTCCGTCACCAGGCCGCCACTGGTGACATCACGACAGGCCCAAGTCCGTCCCGCATGCCGACGGGCCCTGCGTCAGCCCGCAGCAGCCTGCAGATCGACGATCTTCCGATCGATCGAGAGGGGGGTGATTGTGATGACCGGCCAGCCCGTCGATTCCCACAGCTCCAGTTCCGCAACGGACTGGATCTGTTCGACTGTCACCAGGGGCACCCTGAGGGGCCTGTCACGGTGCACCCACGTGTGTTCGGCACCGTCGCAGACGGCCGGCTCGGCGCGACCAGGCCCCCACGCCGAACTGTGGAGGCGGACCACGCGAGGACCGAAGGGGGAGGGGGCGGGGGCGGGGACGGGCGCGGAGCAGCGGTACGTACCCGAGAGGGTCACGAACCCGTTGCTGTCGACGGTCCCGGTGGAGTTGAGGAACACCGTCCCGGTGTAGGCGGTGGGCGTCGTCCCCGAGGTGGCTGCCTGGGCCGGCGAAGCGGCCCAGATTCCCGAGAGCAACGTGATGGACACAGCTGTGGACAGAGCGGCAGAAGCAGAGCGACGCAACGAAATTCCCCTCGCTGAACGGTGATTGACTTGTCTAGACCTTTCATCGAGAACGTACCAACGCCTTTGCCGGCACATCTGTGGGTCCGTCAGAAACTGCCCCGCCTACCGGGCGAGGCTGCCCGATCGGACAGACTCTCCCCGGAGCAAGGCCAGCCGCAGGCGCAGGCAGTGATGGCCCCCGCTCCCGCGAGCAGGCCCCCGCCTGGTTCGACGGCCTGGTGGAGGCCGGCGCCGGACGCGGTCCGGGCCGAGCAGTGCGCGGTGCGACGCGGGTTGCGTGTTGCACCGCGCGTCGCGTCCGGAGGTTGTCACGGGGGGCTGTCGCGCCCGGATCGGCTACAGGAGAAGGGGCCCGTCCGTGCAGGTCGCAGCACCCGACAGCGCCCCACGCGACAGGGGACGCGGCAGCACCCGCGACAGGCCCCGGGCTCCGGGGTTCAGGCGGTGCGGCCCTTGGGCGGGTAGAGCTTGGCGTGCCGCACCCGGGCCTCCCACCACCGGTCGGCGGGGGCCGAGATACGGGCGGCCATCAGCTCCCGCCGGGTCGGGGCGGGCAGCACCAGCGGCCCCAGCCCCTTCGTCTCCCGGTCGCTGACGCACTGCGGGCACTCCAGCCGGTCAGGGCGGCCTTCTCGGTCAGCTCCAGCCACGGCCCCTCCTTCCCGCCGATCGAACCCCGGCACGTCCAGCACGGGCGCAGCCGCGCGTTGGCCGCGCGGGCCGCCTCCAGCTGCTCTTCGGCCTCCCGTTCCAGCCGTTCCGTGTGTTCCTGGTCCTTCTCGTGGCAGGACCAGCAGCGGCCACCCGGGCGGCGGGTCCACTTCTGTGGTCCCTTGGGGCCGTACTCCTCGGTGCTCTCCTGGGTCGGCACGTTCCCGCAGTCGGCGCAGGCCAGGGTCTCCATCAGCTCGCGGTGGACCTGGCGGGCCTTCTTCTCCCGGGCCTTCTGGCGTTGGTTGCAGGCGGCGCGGTTGTCGGGGTTGTCCGGGGCGTCTGTCAGGGAGTGCCGACCCCGCCCGCCGCGTCGGGCTCGGTGCCGTCGCGGGGCGCGTTGCGGGAGGTCCCGTACGGCCTGCCCTTCGTGCTCGTGGTCCCGGTCCCTGTCGACCGTATGAAGCGGCGGGGCCGGGCAGGCGCGGTGGTGGGGTGAGGTGTCCCATCGTGCGGCCGGTCAGCTTGCCGTCGGCGCGGGCCTGGGCTTTTCCGAGTCCGGGCAGGTCGGTACACCAGCGGTGTACCAGCGGTGTACGATCGCGGTATGGCTGATGCGACGATCAAGGTTTCCCCTGATACGCGTGACCGGCTGGCCGCTCTCGCGGCGGCCCGCGGCACCACGATTGGCGCCCAGGTGGCCCTGCTGGTGGAGGCGCAGCCCACCGCGGAGCAGATCGCGGAGCGCGTTGCCGAGGGCCGTCGGCTGCTGCGGGAGCACTTCGGGATGACGCTCACCGACACGGAGCTGGACGAGGGCCCGAACCTGCTGCAGCGGGTCTACGACATCGCCGCGGCGGATGCGCGCGCCAAGGTCGCCCCGAGGCGCAGCGCGTGATCATTCTGGATTCCAGCGCCCTGTCCGCGCTGGCCGCCGGTCATCCGCGCCTGCATCGGATCGTGGACTCCGCTCTGCAGAGTCCGTTCCAGCATCTGCTGGTTCCGGTGCTGTGCGTGGTCGAGGCCGAGGTGAAGGGCGAGGGTGCCGCGCACGCGGTCATGGCGCTGCCCGCGCTCGAGTTCGAGCCGCTGGATGCGAGTACCGCAGTGGTGGTGGCGACCATGGTCCGCGACGGCTACGGCGGCCCGGATCTGGCCCATGCCATCGCCACGAGCCTGCCCACCCCGGTGCGTCCGCTGCAGCACCTGATCCTGACGGCCCGTCCGGAGCTGTATCCGCCCGGGATCGCCACCGTCGACATCGACGACCCCCGCCTGGAGCCGTAGGTGGCGACAACTGGGCGCTCAAGGACCACCGGGTGCAGTACCTGTCCGACCGCGCCACCGGCATCCGGGCCCTGTGGGAATGGGCCGAGGCGGAGCCAACGAGCGCCGATCCGCTGACCGTCCTGTCCAGGGCGGAAGTCGCCCGCGCCTTGGTTACCAGCGCTGCCCACAACACGGCGCCCGCCGTACGAGGGCTCCCGATTCCGCGTCACCAGCGCCTTCGTATCGTGTCCGCCACTACGGATGAAGGAGTGCCGCCGCTGTCCACTGACCCGCCGGACGACCCGCCGGCCCCTGCCACGGACCCGGTGTACGAGGGTGAGCAGCTCGGCCGCTGGGCGCAGGCGCAGCGGGCCGGCTGGCCCGGCCCGGAGGAGGACCAGCGGGACCTGCTGTCAGCGGTCGGCATCGAGGAGGACCAGGAGCTGGTGGCCGCCAAGGCCGCCACGGAGGCGAAGCCGGCGGTCTCCCGCGTCGACCGGTTCGCCCAGGGCCTGGCGGCGCTGGCGCAGTTCGTCGAGCGGGAAGGGCACGCAGCCGTCAAGCGCCCGCGCAAGGAGCCGCTGGAGACCGTGGAGGCCGGCCCCGGCGGTGAGGAGCAGGCGGTGGTGTCGCACTTCGTCCTGGGCACCTGGCTCAACAACCAGAAGGCTCGCCGGGTGAAGCTGACCCCGGGCCAGCTCGCGCAGCTCGCCGAACACGGTGTGGAGTGGGCTGGGTGGCTGGGCCGAGCGGCAGGTGCGGTTCGGCGGGCGGTGGGCCGTCGGGGGCCGGCCGCGCCAGGCCGTGCTGGTCGCCGCGTACTTCGTCACCCGGCCGGTGGTCAGCTTGCGCAGCGTCAGGAAGGACCGGGCCGAGCAGCGGTGATGCCGGTCAGCAGCACGTGGGGGGGCCGCACCCTGCGGGGTGCGACCTCCCCCGCTCCCCTATAGATCGTCCCGGGGCTTCTGATGCTCGTCCCAGTTTCCGAAGAAGAGCAGGCCGAACGCCATACATCGCCGCTGTCAAGCAAAGAACCCCAGTTCAGAGCCCTGGAAGCGGTCTGTTCCAGTTTTTGCAGAACACCCCGGCGTACATGCCGATCTCGTGCGGTTGCGTGATCGTCAGGTGAACTGAGATCAACTCCGCATTCACTACGTCGTCATCGAACAGGAAGAACCCTTCGGCAGGCCGAAGGGGGCTGCGGTCCGTGTTCTCCGGGATGATCCCGGGGCTGACCGACGGCAGGGAAGCCACCGAGAGCAGATGACCGCCGGTGGGGGCGGGACCTGGCAGGGCCCGCCCCCGGTGTCGCGTCAGGCCACCTCGGCCCGGGACGCGAGGTGGAAGGTGCAGGGTCCGCCCGCGTGGGCGACGAGTCCTCCCCCGGCGATGTCGAGGGACACGGTGGCGAGCGTCTCCCAGCGCTTGCCGAGCGCCGAGTCCGGCTGGGCGTGGCAGCACAGCTCCGCACCCTCGTCCGCGTGGCAGGTGAGGGCCTTGACGAGGTCCTCCCTGTCCGGTCCGGTGAGGGTCGCCGTGTGCTCCCGCAGGACGTCCATCCGCCGGTACGTGCTCGGGTCCTCGACTCCCATGGCCTCGCCACCGGCCAGTGCCCGGTCGACGAAGTGGTTGGTCCGCAGCAGGAAGCCGTCTTCGCGTGGGCGTAGCAGTACCGAGCCGGCCGGACTGAGTTCGATCGCCGCGGCGGTGCTCCGCCTTTGCGCGTGGTCGACGAGCGTCAGTGAGCTGGAGGCCGCCACCGGTGTGGCGGCGGCCAGTTCGACGGCCTCGGACACGCTGGTGCAGGTGTCGAGTATGCGTCGCGCCAGGACGTGTACCGGTATCCACGAGCCGGTCGGCACGAGCGACTTGTCGGAGGTGTGGCCGAGGATGTTGAAGTGCAGGCCCAGGCCCGCCGTGTTGACACCGATCTTGCCGACGATGCCGAACTCCGTCACCGCGTGCACGACCCGGCCGTCCGGGTGCTCGATGGTCCAGACGAACCAGCCGTCGCGCATGCCGTCGTGCCAGTCCCAGGTCTGCGCGGTGACCGGCGGGCGTCCGTCGGCCGGCGCGTACACGACCGTGGAGCACTCCGGGTGCTGCGTCCGGCCGAAACGGCCGAGGATCTCCGTTCGGGCGTTGAGCGCGGCGATCCGCCACAGGGGCAGGCCCGCGCCGAGTGCCATGCCGTCGATCTCCTCGGCCAGTTCCGGGGCCCAGGTGCTGATGTGCTCGAAGGCCCGAAGGCTCCAGTCGGTGACGTCCTCGGGCGTGGCGCCCGCGGCGGCGAAGAGCTGGTCGTAGAAGGCGCTGGCCTGCCCGATGCGTTCCGGGAAGGCCTTGCCCAACTGCTGCCCGCGATCGCCGGGGGCGGCCTTGGCCGACCGGAAAACCGTAGGGGTGGTCACCATGTCTCCTCCATGGCGAGCGCCCGGCGCTCGTCCTGGCTCATTCGCCGCGGCTTCCAGCCGGGGCCGGGCACGGATCGGCGAAGCATCCGGGTGTACGGATGCTGCGGGTCGTCGAGGATGCGGGCGGTGGGGCCGGATTCCACGATCCGGCCCTTGCGCATGACGATCGCCTCCTCGCTGATCTGCCGTACGACGGACAGATCGTGGCTGATGAACAGGTAGGTGAGGCCGGTGCGTTCGCGGATGTCGGCCAGCAGGTTGAGGATCTGCGCCTGGATCGACACGTCCAGCGCGGCGACCGCTTCGTCCAGCACCAGGACCTTCGGTTCGGCGGCCAGGGCACGGGCGATGGCGACCCGCTGCCGCTGTCCGCCCGACAACGCGGAGGGCAGTGCGCGGGACTGCCGTTCGTCGAGGCCGACGTCCTCCAGCAGCCGGGCGATCCGCTCCTCGCGCTCGCCGCGGGAGGGCTTGAAGTGCAGGTCGATCACCTCGCCCAGGGCGTCGCGGACCGACCTGCGCCGGTTGAGGGATCCGTACGGGTCCTGGAAGACCATCTGGATCTCGCGCCCGCGCCGGCGCCGTTCGGCCGTCCCGGCGCGTTTCACGGTGCGGGAGCGGCCGAGGACGGTGATGCTGCCGGATGTCGGGGTCTCCAGGCCGACCAGCATCCGGGCGACCGTGGACTTGCCGGAGCCGGACTCCCCCACGATCGCGAGCGCTCCCCCGGCCCGGACCTGGAAGCCGACGCCGTCCACGGCGGTGAAGTCGGCGGAGCCCCGGCCGTCGGGGCGGCGGACGCGGAACACCTTGCGCAGCTCGGTCGCTTCCACGACGGGAGTGTGGTCAGACATCGCGCACCTCCGTGCCGGAACGTCGCAGAACGGGCTCGATCTCTTCGCTGCGCAGGCACCTGACCCGCCCCTCGCCGGCCGGCCGCAGGGCCGGGACGGTGGCCGTGCACTGCGGCTCGGCGTAGGGACAGCGTGGGGCCAGGGCGCAGCCGGGACCGACCTCGAAGGCCGAGATCGGCCGTCCCGGGATCACTTCCAGGCGGTCTGCGGCCTGGTCGATGCGCGGCCGGGAGTCCAGCAGGAGCCGGCTGTAGGGGTGTCGGGGGTGGTCTTCGAGCGCCTGCGGCCTGCTCTCCTCGACGATCGAGCCCGCGTACATGACCGCGATGCGGTCGCACACCGCACCGGCCAGCTCCAGGTCGTGGGTGATGAACAGCATGGCGAGGCCGTGTTCCCGGCGCATCTCGTCCAGGATGCCCATCACCTCGGACTGGGTGGTGACGTCCAGCGCGGTGGTGGGCTCGTCCGCGAGGATCATCCGGGGGCGGACGGCGATCGCGGCCGCGATCGCGACGCGTTGGAGCAGCCCGCCGGACAGTTCGTGCGGGTACTGGCGCATCCGGCGCGAGGCGTCGGGGATGCCGACGTCGGACAGGATGTCCTGGACGCGGGCGCGTGCCTGCCGCGGGCTTTCCTGATGGTTGGCGACCAGCGCTTCCACCAGGAAGTCGCCCACGGTCGACACGGGGTTGATGGCGGCACGCGGGTCCTGGTGGATCACCGCGACCTCGTGGGAGCGCAGCCGCCGCAGGTCCTTGGCCGGCATGGACAGGATGTCGGTGCCGTCGAAGTCGATGCGTCCCGAGGTCTCGGCCCCGTGGGGGAGCACGCGCAGGATCGAGCGCACCGTCATCGACTTGCCGGAACCGGACTCGCCGACCAGGCCGACGGCCTCGCCCGCGCCGACGTCGAGCGAGACGTCGTGCAGCACGGGGCGTCGCTCGCCGTCGACGTTCAGTGTCACGTGAAGGGCGTCCAGGCGCAGCAGGGGGCTCATGCGCGGCCTCCTGCCTTGCGTCCGCCGAGGCGTTCGCCCAGCACGCTGAACGCCGCGACGGTGATGACGATCATCAGGCCCGCGTACAGGGACTGCTGGGGGAAGCCCTTGACCAGGGAGGCCTGGCCGCTGGAGACCATCAGGCCCCAGTCGGCCGCGGGCGGCTGGACGCCGAGGCCGAGGAAGGAGATCGCGGCGAGTTCGATCATGGCGGATCCGAAGTTGATGGTGGCACCGGTGAGGATCTGGGGGGTGATGTTGGGCAGGATCTGCCGCAGGCAGATGACGAAGCCCGAGAAGCCCTGGATCTCTCCGGAGGCGATGTAGGGCAGCATGCGTTCGCGCAGGGACACGCTGCGCAGTACCCGTGCGGTGTACGGGGTGAAGCCCACCGCGAGCGCCAGGGACGCCTGGAGCAGCCCGCGGTCGTAGAGCGCGATGACGATGATGGCCAGCAGCAGGCTGGGGAAGGCGAACAGCAGGTCGAGCAGGCGGGAGATCAGGTCGTCGACGCGGCCGCCGAACCAGGCTGCGGCCAGCGCCAGTGCGGTGCCGAGTGTTGCGGTGACCGTGACGACGATGAACGGGCCCAGAAGGCTGGTCCGGGCGCCCCAGATCAACCGGGAGAGCAGGTCACGGCCGGAGTTGTCGGTGCCGAGCAGGTGCTCCGCGCTGGAGGACTGGTAGGTGGCGGCGAGGTCGACCTGCAGCGGGTCGTAGGGGGCGATCCAGGGGGCGAGGATCGCGACGAGGGCCAGCAGGGCGATGATGGCGGCGGCTATGGTGCCGGCGATCCCGACGCGCCCGACAAGGCGTCCGATCGGGTTCCGGCCCTTGGTGGGGCTCGCGGGTCGGGCGGCCTTTCCCGCGGTGGCCGCGGTGGCCGTGCCCGAGGCGTTGACGCTGTCGCTCATGAGCGCTTCCCTCCCAGCTTGAACCGCGGGTCCAGCCATGCGTAGAGCACGTCCACGGCCAGGTTGACCAGGCCGAACGCGACCACCAGCGCGAGCGCGATGGCCTGGACGACGGCGAAGTCCTTCTGGTTGACCGCGTCGACCAGCGCGGAGCCGAGACCATCGAGGGCGAAGGCCTTCTCGACCACGGTCGCGCCGGCGATCAGGGCCGCGATGTTGACGCCCACGATCGTGGTCACCGGCAGGAGTGCGTTGCGCAGCACGTGCCGCCGGACCACCAGCAAGCGCGGGAGTCCGCGGCCGATCGCGGTGGTGACGTGCTCGGAGTCCTTCTCCTCCGTGATCGCGGTCCGGGTGATGCGGGCGACCACCGCGCCCGAGGGGATGGCGAGCGCGATCGCGGGCAGGGTGAGGTGCCAGAGCCGGTCCGCCAAGCCCTCACCGGAACCGAACACGGGGAACCAGCCGAGTCGCACGGAGAACAGGTCCATGAGCAGCAGCGCGGCGAAGAACGTGGGAACGGCGAAGCCCGTGCTGGTGACGATCAGTGCCACCGTGTCGAGCCGGCCGCCGCGGAGCCCGGAGACCATGCCGACCAGCACGCCGAACACGACGATGAGCACGGCGGCGTACAGCGTGAGCAGCAGGGTGGAGCCGACACGCGGGGCGAGCAGGCTCGCCACGTCCTGGCGGAACACCAGGGACTCGCCGAGGTCGCCGCGGGCCACTCCGGTGATCCAGTCCCAGTAGCGCACCGGCAGCGGGTCGTCGAGGTGGTACTGCGTGCGGATCGAGGCGAGTGTCTCGGGGCTGATCGAGCGCCCCTGGGTGAGGAAGGTCTCCGGCCTGCCCGGTGCGAGGTAGAGCGCACCGAAGATGAGGAAGCTGGCGACGATCAGGGTCGCGGCCAGCCCGAGCAGGCGTCGGACGAGGAATCCGAGCATGGGCTGTTCCTGTGGGGGGAGTTCGCGGGGGCGCGGCCGGGCGTGGGCCGCCGCGCCCCCGGCGGAGCGTGGTGAGGGCGTGGGCCGTGGGCGGGTGGGGTTGGTGGGTGCCGCGTGCTACCGGCTCACTTGGCCGAGCCCACGGATGCGGCCCACGGGTAGTACAGGTAGACGAAGGAGGCGGGTGCTCCGGTGACCTTGTTGTTCATGAACAGCCGGGTCGAGGGGGCGACCATGGGCAGCCACGGGGTCTTGGCCATGTACCTCGTCTCGATCTGGGCGGTGAGTTCGGCTCGCTTGGTGTCGTCGCTCTCCGCGGAGGCCTGGCCCAGCAGCGCGGTGATCTCGGGGTCGGAGAACTTGTCGTAGTTCTCGGGGGAACCGGGGTCGATGTGGTTGCGCAGGAAGGCCAGCGGCTCGGGCACGTCGGAGTAGTTCGTGGTCATGAAGCCCGAGTAGCCCTTGCGGGCCTGCGCGTCGGAGAAGAAGGCGCCGTACCGCGCGCTCGGCACGCCCTTGGGCTGGATGTCCAGGCCGATCTTCTTGCCGGCGCTCTGCACCTCGGCGAGGAGGTCCTCGTAGACGGTCCGCTCGCTGGGGTAGGCGATGGTGATCGGCCCGCTGGGCTTGCCGGCCTCCTCGACCAGCTTCCTGGCGCCCTCGATGTCGACCGTGGTGGGCAGCAGCTTGTCATAGGCCGCCTCGTAGACCGCGGACGCGTAGGAGTAGCTGCCCGGAGGCACCACGGAGCGCAGGGGCGCGGCGGTGCCGGCGAAGACGGTCCTCCCGATGGCCTCCCGGTCGGTGGCCATTAGCAGGGCGGTACGCAGCCGGGGATCGGCGAAGGGGCCCTCGCCGGTGCCGATGATGGCCACCATCTGCATGGACTTGCCCAGGTAGAGGGTGCCGTTGGTGGCGTTGGACAGCTGGTCGACGGCGTCGGTCGGCACGTCGTACGAGCCGTCGATCTCGCCGGTCTTCAGCGCGTTGGTGAGGGTGGCCGGGTCCGTGATGAAGCGGAAGTCGAACTCCTTGGCCTTCGCCTTGAGCGCCTGGTTCCAGTACGCGTCGTTGCGCGCCAGCTTGATTCGGGAGCCCTTCTCCCACGACTTGAGCTCGAAGGGGCCCGTGCACATGACGCCCTTGTCCGGGGTGCCGAACTTGGCGCCGGCCTGCTGGGTGAACGCGGCCTGGGTGACGGCGCCCAGCGGTGTCGCCATGTAGTCGTTGATGACGACGTCCGGCGTCTTGAGGGTGACGGTGACCTGCAGGTCGCCGGTCTTCTCGATGCTCGCGATGTTGCCGGTGAGCATGTCCCCGGCCCAGAAGGAGCCCTCCGCGGGGTCCAGGTGGCGCTTCAGGCTGAAAACGACGTCGTCGGCCGTCATCTCCTGGCCGTCCCAGAACGTCACGCCCTTGCGGAGGTTGTACACCCAGGTGGTGGGCGTGGGGTGCTCCGCCGACTCGGCCAGTCCCGGGGTGATCGAGAAGTCGGGGTTGATCCGCATCAGGCTTTCGCAGAGGTTCGAGAGGACCTCGTTCTCCGGGTAGTTGTAGGACTTGAGCGGGTCCAGCGAGGTGGGCTCGCCGTAGGGCATGTTCCAGGTCACCCGGTCCACGTCGGCCTTGGAGGCGGGGGTGTCGACGCGCTTCCCCGCGCCAGCGCTCTGGTCAGCGCTCGATGACTGCGCCGGTTTTCCGCACCCGGCCAGCGAGATCACGCTCGCGATTGCGACGGCGACAAACGCTCTCTTGCGCACTTCCAGTCCTTCCTGGCCTGTCCCCGGGGCATGCGGCGGCGCCACGACGGGCGCACGTGAGGGTTCGCATCCAGCGGGAGTGGACAACTCAGACTGGTAGAGTCACCTACCAAAACGTTTTGGTCAATCGTTTTGGTGATATCTTTTTGCCAACATCCGGAAAGGCTGGACAAGGCGTGATGGCTCCGTCGGGGAGAGTGACGATCCGCGACGTAGCGCGGGCGGCCGGTGTGTCGGCGACCACCGTCTCGCACGTGCTCAACGGAAAGGGCGCGGTGGCGGCGGCGACGCGTGAGCGCATCCTGCGCACCGCCGCCGAGCTGCGCTACCAGGCCAACCCCATCGCCCAGAGCCTGCGCGGCGGCCGTACGGGGGTGATCGCGCTGGCCATCCGCCCGCTGGACGCCATCGGTTACACGCTGCAGGGCGTGGACTACTTCGTCCGGCTGGCCGGAGCCGCCGCGACCGCAGCGCTCGACCACGGCTTCGGACTCATGCTCGTCCCCGACCTCACGCGCAGATCCGTACCCGCCGCCATGAACCTGGACGGCGGTATCGTCGTCGACCCGTTCGTCGGCGACCCGGTCCTGGCCGAGCTGCTCGACCGGGGGCTGCCCGTGGTCTCCACCGGCCGTGACCCCGCCCGGCCCGAACACATCTGGTGGACCGACACGGACAGCCGTGCCGAGACCCGGCGCGTGCTCGACCTGCTCTTCGAACGCGGCGCCCGCCGGGTCGCCGTCGTCGCGGGCACGGATGACAACGCCTGGAACCACGACACGGTCGAGGCGTACCTGTCATGGGCCCACGAGCACGGCCAGGAGCCGATCCTGGAGCGGGTCCCCGAGAAGCGCGGGGAGACGGCCGGCGCTGAGGTCGGCGGGCTGCTGCTGTCCCGCCCGAACCCCCCGGACGCCGTCTTCGCCAGCACCGGCCGCCACGCCGCCAGCATCGCGCGCACCGCGATCGCCCTCGGCTGGGACATTCCCGGTCGTCTTCTCATCGCCGCGGGATCGGACAGCGAGCAGACCCGGTTCGCCACTCCTGGCATCACCGCCCTCGACCTCTCCCCCGAGGCCACCGGCAGACTCGCCATGGAGCTCCTGCTCGAACGCCTGGCCGGTGAGTCGGGATCGGCGGCACCGAGGATCGTGCCCGCGACGCTGCACGAGCGCCAATCCACCGCCCGCCTGGGCTGAGGACCGCCCCGGACCCCGGCCGACCGTGCGCCGCCCGGGTGATCCGGCAGCTCTTCGCTCGAACCAGCGCCACCTCACGGCGCACGTTCATCGCCCGTCAGATCTCCCCGCTCGAGTTCGCCCGCTACCTCGGCGTCCCCGTCTCCGCCCGCACGACCCAGGCCCAGATCGCCGCCTCCGTGTGCCACACCTACAACACGGTCGGCGTACGGCTGGTGACGATCGACGAGATCCACCGCCTCAACCCGCGCACCAGCACCGGCGCCGAGGCCGCCGACTTCCTCAAAGACCTCACCGAGCGGATCTCGGCGACATTCGTGTACGCGGGTATCGATGTCACCGCCACCGCGCTGTTCACCGGCGCCGCGGGCGCCCAGCTCGCCGGACGCGCCGGTCTGATCGACTGCGACTCCCTGCCCGCCACCGCACGCACAAGCAGCACCAGGAGCAGCCGGAACTCCGGCGGTGAAAGCGGCGGGAGTGGCGGCAGCAGAGGCAGTGCCGAGGGAAGGGGAGGGAGCGGCGTGGGGGCGGGAAGCGCAAGCAGCGGGGGTGGCGGCGCGATGGTCATCCGGCCAGTCGGGACGTGCCGAAGCGATGAGGTTCAGGGAGATCTCGTCGGTGAAGGCGCCATCCATCTCCAGGAAGGGCCCGGCGAAGTGCAGGATGCCGGTGAGCGAGATCACCGCGTCGGGACGACCCGGTCCGTAGCGGAGGAAGACGTCCACTCCTCCGCCCTCCCTCGAGCTGTCGACCAGGACACGCTCGATGAAGTGGTCGTCGAGGTGTTGGTGACGGTCAGCCGGGGAGGGTACTTTCACCAGGTCCTCCACTCGGCAGTACCCCCACACCCTCAGCTCGTCCAGCGCCGCCGCCAACGCCTTGCGGCCCTGCGGACTGGAGTCCGCCATCTGCCGGCACGTCTCCCGCCAGCCGCCCGGCCGCGACAGCAGGTCCACCGACAACCCCCGCGCGGTGCAAGACAGAGCCCCTCCCGCGCAACGACGGAAGGGTGTGTGGCCGCCGTGGCGGCCGCACACCCTTCGCTGTCACTCGTCATCCGCCGCCGGCGTCACCCGCCGTCGACGCCGCCGACCCGTCCGTCCGTCAGATCGACCAGACCTGGTCCGCGAACTGCGGGATGCAGTCGTACTGGGTCAGCTTCGACCCGGGCGCGTTGTCGCCCGACCAGGCGATCGCGCACCGGTCGGAGAAGGTGTTGCGGATCTGGTAGCCGCCGTCGACCTTCTCCAGCTTCCAGACCTGGTCCGGGTACTGCGGGTCGCAGTCGGCCTGCACGATCGGGCCGCCGTTGTCCGGGGTCTGGTGGGGGGCCAGCAGGCACTTGCCGGAGTAGGTGTTGCGGATCTGGTAGGTGCCGGCCGGGGTCTTCTGGAAGTCCCAGACCTGGTCGATGAACTGCTTGTCGCAGCCGATCTGGATCACCGGCGCGCCCCACTCGGGGGTCTGCCACGGCACGTACGCGCACAGGCCGCTCAGGTTGTTGACCAGCGAGGCGGTGTGCAGCCGGGTGTCCAGCAGCCAGCCGGCGAGGTCGTCGACCCGGGTCTCCACCGCGCCGGTCCTGGTCTCGGTGGTGCCGAAGCAGCCGCCCTGCCAGGAGGTGCTGTTGACGGCGACGATCTCCGCCCGGCCGTTGACCATCCGCACCGCCGGGCCGCCGGCGTCACCCTTGCAGATGCTGTCGCGGCCCGCGGTCTTCCCGGTGACGGCGAGGGTGGTGGCGGTCGAGGACTGCACGGTGAACTGGCCGTTGTGCAGGGCGAGCGGCGACCACTCGTCCTTGGTGCGGCCGTAGCCGTTGACCGTCAGGGTCTCCCCGGCGACCGGCGCGGCGCCGAGCGGGACGGTGGGGATGCCCTGGGCGGGCTTGGCGAGGCGGGCCAGCACCAGGTCGCGGTCGGCCCGGGGGACCAGCTCGGTGACCTCGGTGACGTGGCCGGTGCTGGTGGTCGTCAGGTCGGTGCGGCCGACGGTGGCGACGGTCCTCAGCTTGGGCGCACCGGCGGCGAGCGCCAGCGGCTGGGCCGGGTTGTCGGCGAAACAGCTGCTCGCCGTCAGCACCCAGTACGGGTCGACGAGCGAACCGGTGCAGCTGCGCTGGCCGTTGCCGATGTCGAGCTTGGTGGTGTACGTGTGGAAGTTGGTGGGCACGGTGTCGCCGACGACGGCGTTGGCCGTTCCGCCGGTGAGCATTCCGCCGACGACGGCGGCCGAGGCGAGCAGGCCGGTCATCCACGCGGTGCGTGAACGGGTGCGAAGCACGAGGTGTCTCCCGGTGTCAGGGCAGGGCCGGAACTGATGTCGGGGCAGGACGGCGCGGGCCCGCCGCGGTCGCGCGGCGGGGCCCGGGGGCGTCACTTGACGGCGGTGAGGTCCAGCAGCGTGTACGGGCGGCGCTGCGGGTCGGTGGCCTCGCCGACCGGGTTCGGCTTGTTCCGCTGCAGCGCGAAGGTCTTCTCCTCGGTCTGGTCACCGGTGCCGGTGACCATGTGGGCCGTCACCGCGTAGTCGGGGGTTGTGATGCCGTAGACGTTCGGCAGCTCCAGCTTGATGGAGGCGCTGTTCCCGGTGATCTGGAAGCAGAACTTGCCGTGGCCGATCGTGTCCCGGTCGGTCATGCCGCGGGTGTCGATCAGCAGAACCCCCGGCTTGGTGGTGCCGGGGCTGGGGCAGTCGACGAGGACCATGTGGCCGTCCCCGGTGATGAGCCTGATGCCGCGGTCCGTGAAGATCTTGTCGGCGTCCGGGTAGACGAAGTCCTCGACGGCCGGCGGCGGGGTGTCGTCGGCGGTGACGACCGCGGAGCCGGCCGGAACGCCGGTCGCCGCGTTGGCGACCGCGACACCGGTGAGCGCGACGGAGCCGGCGACCGCACCGGCGACGAGCAGCTTGGGAATGGAGCGCATGGGAATCCCCCCTGGAAAGTTTCGGTTTCGGTGGTTCACGGCATCTGCGTGAATGGCTCGGCGGCCGTTACCGGAAGCATTGCTATCACGAACGGATGATGTTCCGGAAGATCGTTCAGCCGGCCGAGAGGAGAATTGTCGAACCGCAGGTACGTGTACGAACTCTATGGGCGGGGTGATATTCCGAACGGCCCCTTGCCGGGCGGTTACGGCTTGAACAGGTACATGAGGCCGCCCATCGCGACCGCCGCGACGGTGAAACGGATCATGGCTTCCTGGGCGAGGCCGTAGTGCTCCGGCGGCAGGCTGCCGTCCTCGGGGCGTTCCAGGACCATCCGCGCCATCTTCCTGCGGAACCCGAGCAGGCTCCCGGGAACCAGCAGGCAGGCGATCGAGTACATCGAGAGCAACAGTTGGGTCGAGTAGTCGGGCTTGGCGACCGAGGCGACGAAGGCGAACGTCGCGATGACCACCGGCATGAACGAAACGCGGATCCGGGTCGCGCGCGTCGGCATCGAAGGCACCAGCAGCGCGAGGTTGACGGCCGCGCACAGGACCGCGATCAGCCACCAGGAGGTCGTGCTGAGGTCGAGTTCGTACATGTCCCCCCCTTGTCGACCGTGGGGCCGCGTCGGACGCGGCCCCACGGTCCCGTTCGGATTGACTCACCGCTCTCCGGCAGCCTAGACCGCCGGACGGTTCAGGAGATCACCAGGTGAAGAGGCCGATGATGCCGGAGGCCGCGTTGGCCCCACCCTCGATGATCTTCTTGCCGACTGCCTTGGCGCCCTTGATGCTGGTCTTCACGGCCGGTGCGGCGACCTTGCCGAAGGCCTTGCCGAAGGGGCCTCCGACCCAGCCGACGGCGGCGCTGGTCGCCGCGTCGAGGAACGCCTTGCTGTTCCAGCCGTCGGAGAGGAGGAACCCGCCGGCGCTGAGCAGACCGGCGCCGAGGGAGAAGGCCCCGAAGACGGTGAACCCGATCTCCCCGAGGGGCGGCGGAAGGACGAGCGAAGCGACCGCAGCCATCGCCCAGACGGTGCTGTAGTGCCCCATCTCCGTGGCGAAGTTGCGGACGCCCTCCTTGCCGTCGCCGCCGCCCGTTCCACCGTTCCCACCGTTTCCGCCGGAGCCCCCGGGCGGGGTGGCGGACGCCGTGTCGTTGACCTTGTCGTTGGCCGGGTTGTTGGACGGGTTGACGTTCGCGGCCTCGGCGGCCCGGGCCGCCTGAGCCGCCGCGGCGGCGGCCGCCGCCTGCTCCTGGGCCCGCTTGTCCGCCGCGATGGTGCGTGCCTCCCGGGCGGCCGCGGAGGCCTCGGAGGCGCTCTTGCCGGCAGCCGTCGCCGAGGCCGCCGCGCTGGCGGCCGAGGCACGGGCGCCGGCCGCCGAGGCGGTGGCCTTGTCGGCGGAGGCGACCGCCTGGTTGAGCGAGTAGTTGGCCGCGCGGTTCGCCTTCTGCGCGGTCGCGGCGGCGGACTTGGCCTGCTGGGCGGAGGCGGCCGCGGCGTTCGCCGAGGCGTCCGCCGCCGTGGCCTTGGCCTTCGCGTCGTCCGCGTAGCCCTTGGCCTGCTGGGCCGATGCCTGGGCCTTGTCCGCCCACTCGTTGGCCTCCGCGGAGGCACTGCGGGCGTTGGCCGCGACCTGGTACGCCAGCTGGGCGTTCTCGGTGGCGGTGACCGCGTCCTTCGCCGCGTTGGCGATCAGCGCGAGGACCGAGGACACGTGGGTGTCGGTGTCCGAGTCGAGCACGGCCGCCTTGTACTGGACGGTGGTCACGAAGTCGTGCTGCATCCAGGCCGGCCCGGCGAGCGCGATCTCGGCCGCCGCCTTGAGGTTGGGACCGGCCTGGCTGCCCAGGAGGGTGAAGATCGCCACCCGGTCGTCCTCGGCCACGGCGCGCTGGTAGCCGGTGTGGACGAAGTCGGACATCGCCTTGGCGCTGCCGTTGCTCAGTGCGGCGGCGCCGTCCCGCTGGACCGCGGTCCCGGCTCCGTTGAGCATGGTGAAGATGGTGTACCGGAGGTCGTCGGCCTGGACGTCCAGCGCGCCACCGGAGAGGAACTTCGGGACGGCGGTCGGGTCCGTGCTCTCCAGTGTCCGCTGGGCGGCCCCCGCGAGCGTGGAGGTGCCGATGGTGGACATGTAGGCGACCTTGTCGCGGTCGTCCAGCCGGAGGCTGTCCTGGTACTCCTTCTTCGCCCAGGCGACCACGCCGTCGTCGTTGTCGGCGAGCGCCGCGCGGGCGGCGTCGCGGGTCCAGTAACCCGCGGTGTCCAGCAGGTTGACGGCGGCCTTGCGGCCGAAGCCCGCCGCGGTCTTCGTGTCGGTGCCGGAGGCGGCGGCCTTCTGCACCAGGTCCTTGGTGGCCGCGTCGAGCGCGGCGGCCGAGGTCTGGTCGCTGGTCAGCTTGGCCTGGTCCGCTGCCTCCGCCTTGGCGAGGGCGGCGGCCTCCTTGAGCCCCTGCTGCTTGTCGGCCTCCAGCTTGGCGTCCTCGGCCTCACGGGCCAGCTGCTCGGTGCTCTGGGCCTCGGTGACCGCGCTGTTCGCGGCGGTCGCGGCCTCGATCGCGGCGTTGGCGTGGGCGGTCGCCACGTTGGCCCAGTCCTGCGACTGGCCGGCCGCCGCGGCGGCCTGCTCGGCGGCTGCCGCCGCCTTGTCGGCGTGGTCGGCGGCGCTGTTGGCCTTCTTGTTCGCCTCGGCGGCGTGCGCGGCGGCCGCGGTGGCGAGGCTCTCGGCGCGGCCCGAGGCCGCGGTGGCCAGGTTCGCCGCGGAACGCGCCTTGCCGGCCGCCTCCCGGGCCCGGGCCGCCTGAGCGGTGGCGGCGCCGGCCGAGTTGCCGGCCTGGGCGCTCGCCTCGGCGGCGCTGGCGGCGTCGTTCGCGGCCCGGGCGGCGGCGGCACCGGAGCGCCCCGCGTCGGCGCTCGCGGTGGCCGCCGCGGAGGCGGCGCTGGCGGCGTCCCGGGCGCCCTTGGCGGCGTCGCGGGCGCCCCGGGCGGCGTCGCGGGCGGAGTCGGCCTCGTTCCGGTTGCCCGCGGCCGAGGCGGCGGCGCGGTAGGCCCTGGAGGCGGCCTGCTCGGCCGCGGCCGCGGCCGAGGCGGCCGACTGAGCGGCCGAGGCGGCCGTGCGCGCGGCGGCGACGGCGGCGTTCGAGGCGGAGATCGCCGTCTCCGCGGCGGCGGCCGCGCCTTCGGCGGCCTGCGCGGCCTTGTTGGCCGCCTCGCCCGCCTTGTTGACGTCGTCCTTGGCCTTGGAGGCCTCGTCCGCGGCGCTCAGCGCCGCCTTCTTGGCCGTGGCCGCGGCGTCCTCGGCACGGGCGCCGGCCTGCTTGGCGTTCTCGGTCTCGGTCTTGGCACGCTGGCCGGCCTCCTTGGCCGCCTGGGCGAGCTGGGTGATCGAGAGCGTCTCCTGGTCCCGGGTCCGGGCCAGGTACTGGCCGTTCTCCAGGAACGCGCGGACATCCTGGGCCGTCCCGGCGAGCGCCCGCTGGGCCTGCTTGGTGAACTCGGGCCCGGGGTTCTGGCCGAGCGCGGCGAAGACGGCGAACCGGTCGTCCTCCTCCTGCGCCTTGGCCTGGCCCGTGGTCAGGAAGTCTTCCAGCGCCTTCTGGGTGCCGTCGTTCAGCGCCTTGGCGGCGGCCGACTGGACACCCGCCTCGCTGTTGTTCAGCACGTAGAAGACGGCCGCCCGGCGGTCGTCGTTCATCGGGTTCTGCCAGCCCGACGTGACGAACGCGTGGACGTCGGCGTCGGTGCCGTTCAGCGCCTTGATGGCGGCGTCGCGGACGCCGACACCGGTGTCGCTGAGCATCTTCAGGACGGCGAAGCGCTCGTCCTCGGCGGAGACCCGGGCGAGGGTCTCACCGAGGAACTTGGTGAGGTCCGCGTCGGTGCCGAGCAGCGCCTTCGCGGCGGCGTCCTTGGTCGAGAGGCCGCCAAGCTCCCAGGCCTCGACGACCTTGCCGCGGGTGTCCGCGGGCAGCGGTGCCGGCCCGGCCTCGGACGGCAGGGCGTGGGCGACGGTCGTGCCGGCCACGGTGGCGGCCAGAGTGAGTGCGATCAGAGCAGAGAGCTTCTTGCGGATCCGCCGCCCCTGCGGCGATCCTGTCCGATTTGTCGCGTAGGACATAACCCCTCACGTTTTCCCCCGGGCCCGTCAGGGCCCCTTCGTGGCGGGACAGTTGTCCCGGCACCGCGAGGAGCCTAGTTGTGCACGGACGAAATTCCGACCCTCTTTTTTGATTGTCCGAATGTGCACACACTGGCTTGATCGCTACGCTGGTTCGAATACGTATTGTTCATCGCAAAGCGGACGCCGGGGATTGACGTGGGATCATCTGGGTACGCCCCTCAGATGCGCTGTCAGGGCCGGGACCCCGCAGGCCCGGACCGATCAGTCCTCGATCTCCTCCACCTCGCTCAGGCCCTCCACCCGCACCGGCCGCAGCCCCTCGAACACCACCCCGACCCCGTACGGCTCGCAGAGCGGCAGACCTCCCTCGGCGAACCGCAGCAGCCATCCGTCGGTGTGGACGTCCACCTCCGGCGCGTCCAACGCCGCCTGTTCCTCCGTCACGCCCAACGCGGCGCAGACGAACCGCCGCGCCTCCGCCACCAGCCTGTCCTGACCACGCCGATCGGGGTCTTCCTCCTCATCGGGGTGGGCGGGCTCGCGGTTTTCGTCCGGGATCCGTTCGGCGTGGTGCTGTACATCGTGATCACCCTGGTGAGCGCGGCCGGCGTCTGCCGCAGCGTGCGCCTGGGCGTCCGGGCGGACGCGCAGGGCGTCCTGCATCGCGGCCTGGAGCGCAGCAAACCCGTGCCCTGGTGTCAGGTACGCATGGTCACGAAGGGAACGGCAGGCGGCGGGAGCCCGATCCCCACCGGCACGGCCACCCTTGTCCTGTACGACGGGGAGGACGTCGTCCTGACGGGCATGGTGACCTGCGCCTTCACCCGGCGCTCGGTCGTGCGCCTGGCCCGGCGCACCGCCCGCCTGCGCGCCCTGCACCGGAGCCACCACGCCACCTGCCCCACCTGCCGGAACCGCTGACGGCGCGTCCGGCAACCCGTGGCCCAGGAGTGACGCCACCAGGAACTGCCGCACTTCGCCTCGGCGGCCGCGGCCTCAGCTTCGGCGTTCCGCTCCTGCTCGGCCTCCTCCCGGGCCCGCAGGTCCGTGTCGGCCCGGCGGCGGGCGCCGCCGCTACGGCGTGAGGTGTTACGGCGCGAGGTGCTGCGCGAGGGCCAGGCGCGGCAGGGTGATGGCGTGGGCGGGGGTGGCGGACAGCGGCTGGTGGTCGGCGACGTCTTCACCGGGGAGGACTTCCTGGAGATCACCTTCAGGAAGGGACCGTGGAAACCGGACGTCGTGATCTCCCTCTCCGGCCTCCGCCATGTCTCGGTCGACAAGCCCCCGCAGATCGCCGGCAGCTTCATCGACGAGATCTCCTTGATCCACCTGCCGCAGCTCCCGCGCCCCTGGCCTGCGGACGCCTCCGGCGGGGCTCCTCCTGCAAGCGCAGCCCGGGCGCCGGTGGCCTGCGCTGCTACCGTCCCGGCATGACAAGATCCACACAGTTGGCCGTTCCGGCCGTCGTGTTGGCGTTCGTTTTGGCGTTCTCCGCCCTCTTCGTGCTCCGGTCCTGCGTGACCACCGCCCCGCCGCCGAGTCCGGTCGGACAATGGACGGCCGAGGGGACAGCCGGAGCCAGGTTGGCCCTGCTGGAGGGCGGCCGGCTCGGCCTGTCGGTGATACCGGCCTCCGCCTGTCGTGATTCCGTGGAATCCCCGGCGACGGACGACCTGTGGGAAGTGGCGGACGGTACCTGGGAAGCCACCTACGAAACGGATGCCGGGCACCTGGTGGTGATCGGGTTCGCGCAGCCCAAGAGGTGTCACCTCGCGCTGTCGAGCCGGGTCGCGAAGGACGGGAAGCACACCCTTTGGCTGGGCGGGTACGGCAACTCGTGGACGTTTGACAGGCCCTGAGTGGTACTCGGATCCTCCGGGCACCTGAAGGCCGCCTCGTCATGATCTTCAGCCAGTGATGGACAGGCTGTGCAGGTGGGCGGTGCCGAGCATCGCGTGGTGGGCAGCCCTGTCCGCACCCCGGCGGACCGCCGACGGCCCCCACGCTCCGCTGCCCCCTCCCAGGCCGGGCGCGCGACGTTCTTCCCGAATCCAGGCCGGCGCCACCCTCGCCCGGGTGGCCGCCGACGGATCGGTACTGTGGCCGGACACCCCGTTGAGAGGCGCCCTCCCCCATGGCCAAGAACGCCGCCGAACCACGTGCCGCAGCCCGCGAGCCCCTGCTGCGGCTGACCGGCGTCAGCCGCTCGTACGGCGAGCGGGAGGTGCTGCACCCCGTGAGCCTGTCGCTGGCCGCCGGGGAGTGCGTGGCGCTGCTCGGACACAACGGATCGGGCAAGTCGACCCTGCTCAGGGTCGCGGCCGGACGCGACGTACCCAGCAAGGGCACCGTGTTCTTCGACGGCATCCCGATGGACGAGAACGACCCCCGGGTCCGGGCCCGGGTGGCGGTGGTCGGCGACACCGTCGCCTGCTACCCCGACCTGACCGTCCGTGAGCACCTGCTTCTGGTCGCGGTCGCGCACGGGGTCGCCGATGCGCCCGGCTGGGTCTCCCAGGTGCTGGCCGACCGGATGCTCACCGAACGGGCCGACGCGCTGCCCTCGGCCCTCTCCTCCGGACAGATGCAGTCCCTGCTGCTGGCCTGCGCGCTGGTCCGCCCGCGCGATCTGCTGCTGCTGGACGAGCCCGAGCAGCGGCTCGACCCGGACGCCCGCCGACACCTCGCCGATCTGCTCAAGGCCGAACTGGCCGACGGCGTCGCGGTGTTGCTGGTAACCCACCATACCGACCTCGCCCTGGACGTGGCCGACCGGGTGGTGGTACTGGAGGACGGCAGGATCCTGAAGCAGGGCGCGACCCGCAAGGTACTGGCGGCGGATTTCGCGGCCCGCACCGCCGCGGACCCGGCGGGTGCCCGGTGACCACCGCTCACCCGGAAGCCGAGCCCGCCGTCGAGGCCTGGACGGACGACGACGACTGGACCGACGAGACACTCGCCCTGCTACGCGCTCTGCGTGCCCCCCACCGGCGCAACCGCGCCAAGTCGGTCGGCTTCGCCGTCTACTGCGTGGTACTCATCCTGATCATCTGGGGCGGCGTGCCCAGCCTCGGCCTGTTCCTGCAGGCATCCATGGGCGCCGACTACACCGGCCACGGCGGCGATCTGCTCGCCGCGATACCCGCCGGTATCACCGCGATCGGGCTGGTCACCTTCCTCCTGCTGGTCCGGGACGGCCTGTGGCGCGGCCCGGTGGTGCCGCCCCGGGCGGCGGCCGACTGGCTGCTGGTCCACCCCGTCCGGCCCCGCCCGGTGCTCCGGCCGTGGTTCTGGCTGTCCTGCGCCGTGGCCGCGTTCCCCGGTCTGGTGGCGGCGGCCGGCGGCATGGTCGCGCTCGGGCTGACCGTTCGGGTCGGCCTGCCGGCCGCGCTCGGCTGGTGCCTGCCCGGGGGGCTCTGCGTGCCGCTTCTGGCCACCTGCGCCGCGCTGGTGGTGGAGCGCAGCGACCGCGCCGCCCGCTGGGTGCGCCGGCTCACTCCGTATCTGACACTGTTGATCATCGCGCTGGCGGGGCAGAGCGCGCTGGCCGTCGCCGGTCACCCGGTGCACTGGCTGGAGCTGGTCGAAATGTGGTCGGGGCCGTGGGGCTGGGCCGCGATCGCCGCACTGGCGCCGACCCCGGCCGCCGTGGCGGGCAGCTGGGTGGCCGCCGCACTCCTGCTGGTGTCGACCGGTGCTGCCCTGGTGCTCGCCGACCGGGCCGCCGCGACGGTGCCACTGGCCCGGCTGCGGGAACGGGCCAGGACGGCCGCCGGGGTGCTGGCCGCGCTCCGGACGGTCGAGCTGCGCAGCGCGCGGCTGGCGGTGAACGGCGCCAGCGGCAGCGCCCGGCAACGCCGGCTCCGGCTGCCGGCGCCCCGGCGAGCCTGGCTGGTGGTGCCGTGGCGAGACACCCTCGCCCTGCTCCGCTCCCCCGCCCGGCTGGGTCGCGCGGTGGTGCTGACGGTGCCCGCACTGCTCTGCGCCGTCCTCGCGCACGGCGCCACGGGCGGGCTGTCCTGGCTGGCCACCGCCGTCGCGCTGGTGTTCGGCTACCTGGCCGTCGCGCAGTTGCTGGAGCCGGCCCGGATCGAGACGGACGATGTCCGGCGGGCCTCCTGGTCGCCGTACCCGTTCGCCGCTCTGATGCTGCGTCATGCGATCGTTCCGACGCTGGCCGGGGTCCTGCTGGGGCTGGCCTGCACCGGGGCGCTGCTGGCAGCGGGCACGGGCCCGGCGGCCTGGCTCGCACCGGCCGCCGCGCCGGCACTGGTCGCGGCGGGGCTGGTGAACGCCTGCCGCGGGATACTGCGCAAGGACCTGATGTTCTCCCCGGCCCAGGGCGCGGGCGGCGGGACAGGCCCGCTGCTGTTCGCCGCCTGGTACGCGGCCGGGCCTGCCGTGGGCGTGGCGGCGCTGACGCCGATGTTCTCCTCGGCGCTGCGCGGCGGGGCGACCGTGCCGGTCGGCAAGGCCGCCCTGATGGCCCTGGTGGTTGCGGTCCTGCTGCTGCGCTGGGCGCGGGCCAGGGCAGCGAAGATGAGCAAGGCCCGCCCCGGGAAGAGCACTCCCTAGACCCGTACTCCGCGGGTCGTTGGTTCGGATGCTCCGGCGCACCGCCACCCAGGACCGGCCCGCACCGTGCGTGGCGGGGACGATGCCTGGCGCTTCAGAGTCTCCAGGGCCCGGCCCTGCGGGATGCGCACTTCGGCGCCGGACCGGGGCCCAGGGCCGGTTCGCCGCGGCGGCCGGGCGGCGCGGACCGCGTCAGCCCAGCCGTGGCCACCACCTGCGGGACGCCAGCGAGGCGACGACGCCGACTCCCGCAGCAGCTCGTCGAGTCCGCTGCGGGAGTTCGTCGCGAGGTCACGGGGAAGGCGATCCATTTGCGGGGCATGACTGCTCGGACCTCTCCGACGCCGGCCGCCCCAGAGCCTCATACCTGTCGGCAGAGCGCCGGCCCAGCCACCACAGACGGCGCTCGGCCCGGGGAACGATCACGCTGAGGCTCTCGCCCTCTTCGTCGACTCGGTGCTGGATGTCGAGCCTGCCCATCAGCCGCGGATCGTCCAGCAGCGCGCCCATGATGCCGAACGGCGGGGCGATGTGCTTGGCGAAGACGGCCAGCTCCTCGGCTGCCCGCTTCTCCTCCTCATCCGTCGGCTCGTGGTCCGGGTCGCTGTATCCGAGCTGGTCCAGTGCGTGCACCAGGTTGTTGGCGCGACCCTCGATGAGTTGCCACATGTAGGTGATCCCCACTGGCCCGGTCAGGGCGAGCGTGCGGTGGTAGCGGAGCATGCGCAGCCGGTTGTCGCCGAGTTCTCTCCGCACGGCACCCCGCTCCCGCGGTGTGACTTCGACGAGAAGCACGGCGATGCTCTCAAACGCGGTGGCGAGCGTCTCGGCTTCCTTGTAGACCGGTTCCCGCCTGTCGCGGATCTTCGCGTCCTGCTCGGCTTTGTCGTGTCGCCGATTCCCCCGCATGGTGAAGTACGTTCCGGCGGATGCGACGCCGGCCGACAGCACCGACGCGATTCCGGTGATGAGTGCGGGGTCCATGCCCCTCCCCGTCATGTGGCACCTCTCCCCTGGGTGCGATGGCGCCGGATGCTAGCAGGATGTCGCGGGCGTAGGACGGCCATGAAGAGCGGGCGAGCGGGCAGGGTGTCGGCATGTCCGAGCGCCGTAACCGCCTGCGTGCCCTCTCACTGCGACTGCGGAAAACCTCACCACTTCTCATGCCACCCGGCGCTTCTCAACCGACCGCACAAACACCCAGGTCAACGCTGCGGATCCCTAACCGGCGACACCACCGGAACCAGCACCCATCCCCGCACACGAGACCAGCCCCAGTCCGGTCTTCAGCCTCTTCTTCTCGTCGTCCACCCAGACCGTCGGCGAACCGCCGCCCTGGGTGTCGGGGTCGATCCCGACAAACCGTAGCGTCATGACGATTTCCCATGTCGGGTCGGTTGCGTGTTCTTGCACCACCGCCCCGCGCAGCTGACGTTCCGTCAAGGATGTGTGACAGCACTGGACTTCCCTGGGACATGCGAACCGGTCGGCGCTCCGCCGAGCCCGGCGCCGTCGGCCGGCGGAGCGGATCCTCTGCCCACGGCCATCGCGCGGAAAGAGGTGCTGGCGCGCGTGAGAGGCTTGCCCGCACAGTCTGACCTGCTAGAACGGGCGATCCCATGGAAGGGGGCCGCAACTCTCGGTGCACCCCTCGGGGCAACCGCGCAGCCCCCTGTCCAGGCGCCGGTTCAGCCCCCTGTGGAAGCAACCGCCTCACGCCGCCGGCACGGCCTCGGGGTCGCCGTCCCGGGGCTCGTCCCAGGGCATGACCAGCGTGGCCTCACCGTCCGAGGCGACCAGGCCGTGCAGGGCGAGGTCGCCGAGCGCCCGAATCGCCTTGTCCGACACCGCGCCAGAGCGCAGCAGCCGCTGGAGCTGATCGGCCATGGCGGCCTGAGCGCAAGGGAGTTGGACACCGAACCGGTGACCCTGACGCCGTTCCGGGGGCGGGTACGCCGCAGGGCGGAGCCGGGAGCGCACCGGTGTACCTCCCTGGTCGGGGTCCGGACCGCTCCACAGGCTGACGCGTGGCGGCCGGACCGGTCCGTACCGTCGACCCGTGGGCGGCGGAGGGGTTCCGCGGGGGAAGTCCCGGACCTGGAGGGCACAGGCACGGCATGGGTATCGGACACAGGAAGTCGATGGCCCGGGCGGCGGGCATCACGGCGGTCGCGCTCGTGCTCACGGCGGGAACGGTCGGCGCGGCCGGGGCGGTCGGCGCCGCACCGGAGGGGGACGGCGCGAAGCGGCCGGGCGCCAACCGGCTGGAGGGCGTCTGGCGGGCGGACGGGTACGGCACGATCGTCGAGATCCACGGGACCGCCCTCACCACCTACGACGTCACCAGGAACAGTTGCACCCCCGGCGTGACCTCCGCCGAACAGTTCGGCGCGCCCCTGCCCGGCGGCGCCGTCCGCTACGGCACCCCCGGGGAGCCCTTCGCCCAGCTGACCGTCACCCCGCACGGACGCCACCGGGCCGTGTACGCCAAGGACCCGGGCACCGGCACCCGTACGCTGGAACGGCTGCCCGGCGGGCTGCCGGCGCGGTGCGCGCTGCCGGTCTCGGACGATCCCGTCGCGGTGTTCGACAGGTTCTGGGACAGCTTCGAGGAGAACTACCCCTTCTTCGCCGTCAAGGGCGTCGACTGGCACGCCGAGCGGGCGGCGTACCGGCCGACGGTCACCGCGGAGAACCTGGTGGACACGATCATCGCCATGGTCAAACCGCTCCAGGACTCGCACGTCGCCCTGCTCCGTGCGAATCCCGGCGGCGGGTACACCACCTTCTTCAGGGAGATGCGGGACGGCACCGTGGCGCCGACCGCGCAGCTGCTGACCACCGTCCTGCCGCCGATCAGCGCCCAGCTGGCCGTCCCCGAGCAGCCGTTCGGGAACGGCCTCCTCGGTGTCGGCGAACTCCCGGACGGCCTCGGCTACCTGCGGGTGAGCGCGTTCGGCGACTACGTCGACCAGGGCGGCCAGCAGGACCAGGAGGCCGAACTCGACAAGGCCGTCGGCGCCCTGCTCGACCGGCCCCGCGCCACGCCCCTGCGCGGGGTGGTGATCGACGCCCGGGTGAACGCCGGCGGCTCGGACGCGCTGGCCGTCCGGCTCGCCTCCCGGTTCACCGACCGGCCGTACCTGGCCTACCGGAAGGTGGCTCGCAACGACCCGGCCGACCCGGCCGCCTTCACCCGGCCCCAGTCGGTCACCGTCCGCCCCGCCCCCGGGGCGACCCGCTTCACCGGGCCCGTGGCCCTGCTCACCTCGGGCTCCACGGTGAGTGCGGGCGAGACCTTCACCCAGGCGATGATGGGCCGCAGCCCGCACATCACCCGGATCGGCGAGAACACCCAGGGAGTCTTCTCGGACGCCCTGGCCCGACGGCTCTCCTCGGACCTCGTACTGCTCCTGCCGAACGAGGAGTTCCTCACCCCGGCCGGCACCACCTTCGACGGACCGGGCATCCCGCCGGACGTCCGGACCCCGGTCTTCACGAAGGAGGAGCTGGCCGGGCTGAAGGACTCCGCCCTGACCGAGGCCCGGCGGCTGCTCACCGCCGGAGCCGGCCACCAATGACCCGTCACATCGGATCCACCGCCCTCAGGGCCTGGCCGGTGGCCGGGTAGAGGTGGGGGCCGGCCGCATCCGCCAGCGGAGCGGGCGGCGGCGCGCTCAACGCAACCATCGACCACACCGGAAGGAGAAGTTCTTCCATCGTGCTGACTTGAAGCCCGCACCGTCCGGCAGGCCCGTCTTTCACGCTACGGTGCGGCGGGATGTCGTGATCGTGATTCTCGTGAGAGGGATGCCTCCGTGACTGGCCGCTTGAAGGTGCCTCGTGTGCTGGTGGTCAACGCCGCCCTTGCCGGTGTGGTCTGGCTGGTCTGGGCCCTGGTCTGGGGCACGGAGTACTTCACCGTGCTCGCGGAGAACTGGCGAGTGGCGTTGACGATGGTCTTCGGCTCCCTCGTGGGCGGCGGGACGAGTGAGGGCGGGGGTGCCATCGCCTTCCCCGTCCTGACCAAGGTCCTGGTCGTTCCCCCGGACCGGGCCAGGATATTCACCTTCGCCATCCAGTCGATCGGTATGTCGGCCGCTTCGCTGTCGATCCTGTTGAACCGGATTCCGATCGAGCGGAAAGTGGTGCTCTACGGTTCTGCTTCCGGGGTGGTCGGTGTCGCGCTGAGCGCGACGCTGCTCGCTCCGCACGTACCACTCCCCGTCGTACGGGCGCTGTTCACCATGCTGCTGGTGGCCCTCGCTCTTGCCCTGGTCGTCCAGCTCGGTCAGCGCGGATACCGCCGCAACGCGAAGATCCCCGCCTGGAGCCAACGTGAGAAGGGCCTTGTCCTGGCGGCGGGCTTCGCTGGCGGGATTGTCAGCGGCGTGGCGGGAGTCGGGGAGAACTGCGTCATGTTCCTCCTGCTGGTCCTGCTCTTCAGGGTGTCCGAGAAGGTCGCCACCCCGACGACCGTGGTCATGATGACGATCGTTTCCGTCGCGGCGTTCCTCACCCACGTGATCCTGCTCGATGACTTCACAGGCCCCGTCGTCGGGTACTGGACGGCGGCGGCGCCGGTGGTCGCCGTCGGCGCTCCGCTGGGGGCGTGGATATGCACCAAGCTCGCGCCTTTCACGATCAGGGCCGTACTCTTCGTCCTGATCGGAGCCGAACTCATCAGCACCGTGCTGCTCGTGCCGTTCACACCGTTCATGGTCGCGGCCAGTGTCGCCACCCTCACGATGTTCACCGTCCTGTGCGTGGCCCTCGTCCGCAACGAGCGCTACGCGATCCTCTCCCCGGAACTCCGCCATGAGGGGTCTCCCGCCCGGGTTTGACCAGCCCGACAGCCGAAGGCTTCGCCGTCCTGACGGAAGACGGAGACCTCGAAGGCCCGGCCGCCGGGAGCCGCCTGGACGGCAGCCTGAGCTGCCGCACCGGGCCACCCCTCGCGACCAACCACGCACATGAGGAGTGGCCGCCATGACGGCGGACCGAATTCACTGCCCGGCCCGCGGCAGCGCTGACACCACCCGGCTCCCGGCTCCTGGCGCCTGGCGCGTCGGCCGTGCGGGAACTGTGCGACCCGGACGGGCGGCGGAACGGCGGGGCGCCGGTTCCGCCGGGGAACCGGCGCCCCGTCAGGGGGTATGTCGGGCTCAGTCCTTGGCCGCGCCGTGGTCCTCGGACTGCTGCCGTGCGCGGCTGAACTCGCCGGCGCCGACCCGGGCGGCGAGGGTGTCGTCGGGGCCGGACAGCAGGGAGCCGTAGCCGGTGGCGGCCCACAGGCTGCGTTCGGCGGGCACCTCGAAGTAGGGGACGGTGCGGCCCTGGTCCCGGACCGCCAGCACCTGCGGCGAGCGGCGGGCGCGCAGGGCCTGGCCGCAGTCCTCGCAGACCGCGACGTCGGCCCGCTCCCGGCGGCCGAGCGGGCGCCAGGTGGTGCGGCGGACGGCGGTGCCGTGCCGGGGGTCGAAGAAGCACAGCGGGAGTCCGGGAGCCGGTGCCAGGGCGGAGCGTCCCTCGGCGGTCAGGGCCAGCACTCCGACCAGGTCGGGGAGGCCCCGGGCGGCGTCCAGTACCCGGCCGGCCGCGTCGTAGGCGTCCAGGGCTCGGCTCAGACCCGGGGTGGCGGCGCCGCCGCCGTGCTCCACGGCCTCGCCGAGGGCGAGCATCTCGGCGGTGGCCTGGCGGCGCAGCCCGGCCTCGTCGGCGGCCTGCTCGGCGGCGAAGACGGCGTCGGGGAAGGTGAAGGCGGTGTGCCGGGGCGAGCGGCGGCGGCGCACCAGGAAGGCGGCGCCGACGGCGGCGAGGACCAGCGCCGCGGCGACCGCGAGCAGGGTCCCGGGGCCGCGGCCGGAAGAGGAGCCGGAGGCGTTCTCCTTGACCTCGGGCCGGGCCGAGTGCTCCTTGTCGATCCTGGCGGTCTCGGCCTTGTAGACCTCGGTGCCGTTGCCGGCCTTGATCAGTTCCACGGCCTTGGCGACCCGGGCTGCCAGTCCGGCGTCGTTGAGTTCCCTGAGGAAGCCGACGGCGGAGGCGGCGTCGCGGGTCTGATGGGCGTCGGTGGGCCACTCGGTGCCGTTGAGCCACTTCCCGTACTCGTCGGTGCTGATCAGGATCAGCTGCTGCTGGCCGAGCCGCTCCTTGATCACTGCGGCGAGGGTGCGGGAGCTGCCGTCGAAGGCGTCGCCCTTCTTCAGCGGCACCAGCACCACCTTGATCGGCATGCCGGTCGCGGCGATCTGGTCGACCAGGGCCTGTTGCTGGGCGGGGTTGACGGCGGCCGCGTAGGACGGGTCGACGTAGACGGGGCTGGTGGCCAGCGCCTCGGCGATCGTCGTGGCGGTCGGCCCGGTCCCCGCAGTCTCCGCCCGGGCGGGGGTGCCGGTGCCGAGCAGCGCCGTGCAGGCCAGCAGCAGGGCGGCGAGCAGTCCGGCGGCGAGGCCGCGGGAGGCGCCGGTCGGGCGGTCACTGGTCAGTCGGTCACTGGACACTGGCGGACTCCCTGGCCCTGAGGATGAGTGCTTCGAGCCCTTCACGGGCGGCCGGCAGGACCTGCCCGGTCTCGTCCCAGGCGGTCCGGGTGCGGCCGTCCGCCCCGGGCAGGCGCAGCAGCCGTTCGGTGGCCTCCCGTTCGCGGGCGGCCGGGTCGGCGGTGCTGTGGTTGGCGCCGCTGCTGCGGAAGGCGTCCCGGCAGGCGGGGCACAGCTGCGCGGACCTGGGGCCGATGCCGAGGTCGGCGAGCCACCCCGGGACCTTGCCGCCGGTGGCCTCGCCGTGCAGCGGGTTGAGCCGGCAGAGGGTGGGGTGGAGGTGTCCCCGGAGGGCGGCGAGTCCGGCCTGGGCGAGTACCGCGACGGTGGCCAGGTTGCCCGCCTCGGTGGCCTCGTCCGGGTGCTCGTCGCCGGTGTCGGCCAGCAGTTCGGCGGCGTCCAGGCAGTCCCAGGCGCGGGTGCGGCCGGGCGCGGCCTGGTCGGCGGCGGCCAGCCGCCCGGTGAGTTCGCGGACGTCGGCGGCGGCCCAGGCGCGCAGTTGCCGGACGGACGGCAGCGCGGTGGCGTGCCGGGGTCCGGCGTGCTGCTGCGGCGAGGGGTCGGCCGCGGGGGTGCGGCGGGAGTGCAGCACGGCCCGCGCGATGGCGATCACCAGCCAGGCGACCAGCAGCAGCGCGCCCAGCAGCATCGTGCCGAGCACGATCCCGGGCCCGAAGTCGCTGCTGAACAGGCCGGGCAGCCGGTTGTCGCGCAGCGGGGGCAGTTCGGCGTCGCGGGTCGTGGGTCCGTCGTCCCTCCCCGGCTGGGCGGCGGCGACGGCGTCCAGGGTCTGGTTGAGGCGCGGCACCACCTGCAGGTCGCCGTTGTTGCGGTACTCCGGGTAGAGGACGGTGGACGGCAGGCGCAGGAAGCGGCGCGCGGCGTCCTGGTCGGTGCCGAAGGTGTCCAGGTCGATCCGGCCGGACACCGGGTCGATCAGCACGTAGACGCCGTTCTGGCCGGTGCGCTGGTGGACCCGGGCGAGCAGGATGCTGCTGCTGCCGCCGCTCTCGTCGTCGCTGTCGGTCGGCGTGACCAGCACGTGCACCGGGCCCTTGGGCGCGAGTTCGGCGATCCGCTGCCGGATCGCGGGCAGGTCGGCGGCGGTCAGCGCGTCCGCGGTGGACGGGTCCTGGTAGATCGGTCCGGCGGCGAGCCCGGTGGCGACCTCCTCCACCCGGGCGTCCAGGTCGCCCTGGGTGACGTTGAGGTACGGGCTGTCTACGGTCTGCGGGAAGACGGTGGGCGCGGCCAGCACCACCGCGACCGCGGCGGCCACCGCCGCCACCACCGTCACCGGCAGCACGCCGCGTCGGCGGGCGGCGGGCCAGGTGGTGCGGGCCGGGGCCTTCGGCTTCGCCACGGCCTTGCCCGCGCCTTTGTCCAGGGTGACGGCCGGGGTGACGGCCGGGGTCTTGGTCAGGACGACGGCCGGGGCCTTCGAGCCGGCGGCCTTCTTCTTCCCGGCCGGCCGCGGCCGGTCGGAGCGGCGGCGGGAGAGCCGGATGCCGAGGGCCAGCACCAGGCCGGGGATCACCACCACGGCCAGGCCGAGCAGCAGGTTCTGGTTCTGCCGGTCGGTGGAGCTGATGTAGAGGTCGGGCTTGCCGTCCTTGTGGTAGCGGTCGTACAACTCGTCGGCCTTGGCGGCGGCCCGGTCGCGGCCGGAGGCGATCGCGTCGGCGAAGGACTCGAACGCGGCGAGCGGGCCGGCCCCGTACGGGGTGCCGTACAGGGCGATGCGGCGGGCCTCCTCGACCGGGACGTCGACGCCGAACGCGGAGGCGGTGATGCTGCCGTGGTCGCCGATCAGCACGTACAGGCCGTTCTCGCCGAGCCGGTCGCGCACCAGGGCGAGCAGCGCGGCGTCGCCCGCGGGCAGCGCCAGCACGTAGGTGGGCACGCCGGTGCGCTCGGCGAGGGCGGCGATGTCCGGGGCGAGCGAGCGCGGCAGTTCGCGGGGACGGTCGGCCGAGACGTAGACCGGGTTCTTGCGCAGTTCCTCGGCCAGGCGCTCGGACTGGGTCGCGCCATGGGCGAGTTGACCGGCCGGCGCGGCGGTGGCGGACGCCGTGGACGTTGCCGTGGCGTTCGGCGCGGTGCTCGGGCCGGCCGCAACGGCCGTTCCGGCGCTGCCGAGCAGCACGAGGGCCGCGAGCGCCGTACCCGCCAGGGCCCCGAACGTCCCGGTCCGTCTCTGTATCCCTGACAGCGTCCGCATCGGTGCCCTTCCGGTGGTTCGGCCGGTTACTTTACCCGCGCCTGGTCCCGAGCTTCGCCTCGGTGGCGGCCTGCTCGCGCTCGGCGGCTTCCGGGGCCGTTGGTCGGCGCCGGCCCGACGGCAGGCGGCGCACCAGCCGGCGGTGGGCCGGCATCGCCTTCTCCCCTCGGGTCACGCTCCGCCGAGGCGGATGGCTTTGACCAGCAGCAGGATCGCGGCGAGGACGAGGTAGCCGCGCAGGGCGAGCATGCCGAGCCGTAGTGCCGGTGACCATTGGACGGGCTTGAGCAGGGCCAGTGGGGGCATCCGCCAGGCAAGCTTCTCGGCCGCCGGCATCGCGGGTGCCGGAGCCCGGGCCGGGGCGCCGGAGCGCCGACGGGCGATCCGCAGGCCGGCGGCCGCCGCGATGAGCGCGACGACCAGGGCTACGGCGAGCCAGGTGGTCAGGGTCTTGACGTCGATGTGGGGGAAGAGCGTGGCGGTCATCAGGGTGGCGGAGAGCAGGAGCAGGACGGCGATGATGAGGGCGGCGAGGAGGTTGAGCCAGCGGGGGTTGACCCAGGGACCGAGGACTTCGGGGTCGTTGCAGAGCAGGAGGAGGAAGACGCTGGCGGAGGGCAGGAGGAGTCCGGCGAGGGCCTGGACGGCTTCGGTGATGACTCCCAGCGGGGCGCCGGGGATGAGGACGACGGCGGCGGCGAGCAGCACCATCAGGCTGTAGGAGGCGTAGAACGTCTTCGCCTCGCCGAAGCCGCGGTGGAGCGAGTGCCTCAGGTTGAAGACGTCGCCGAAGGCGTAGCTGGTGGCGAGGGTGACGGCGGCGGCGCCGATGATGCTGGCGTCCATGAGGACGACGGCGAACATGACGCCGAGTGCGCGGCTGTGCTGTTCGAGGGCGTGGGCGACGCCGGCGGCGTCGGTGAAGTTGCCTGCGAAGCTTGTGCCGCGGGCGGCGTAGTCGGCGATCATGACGAGGGCGGCCGCTCCGACGACTACCACGACCGATCCGATGACGGTGTCCGCGCGTTCGTAGCCGATGAAGCGCGGGGTGATGCGCTTGTCGATGACGTTGGACTGCTGGAAGAAGAGCTGCCAGGGGGCCACGGTGGTGCCGACGATCGCGATGACCAGCAGGACCGCGTCACCCGTGATGCCGCCCTGGATTCCGGGGACGACGAAGTGGTGGGCGGCCTGGCCCCACTTCGGCCCGGAAAGCAGGGTGAGCGGGACGAGCAGCAGGCTGACGGCGATGAGGGCGAACATGGCGCGTTCCCAGCGGCGGAAGGAACCGCTCGCGGTGACGGCGATCAGCAGGAGGGCGGAGAGCGGCACCACCCAGTATGTGGAGGCACCGAGGTACTCGGCGGCCAGCGAGATGCCGATGAACTCGGTGACGATGGTGAGGAAGTTGAGGACGAACAGGTCGCCGACGCTGAACCAGCCCCAGAACCTGCCGAAGCGTTCGTTGATCAGGCGGGCGTGGCCGACGCCGGTGACGGCGCCGAGGCGTACCACCATCTCCTGGTTGACGACCAGGACCGGGACGAGCAGCAGCAGGACCCAGAGCAGGGAGTAGCCGTAGTTCTGGCCGGCCTGGGCGTAGGTGGCGACACCGCCGGCGTCGTTGTCGCCGACCATGACGATGATGCCGGGCCCGAGAACGGCCAGCAGGGTGAGTGTGCGGGTCTTGAGGCTCGGGCGTTCTTCGGTGTGGTCTCGGGGGATCCGGCCGAACGCGCCTTCGATGTCGCCGAGGTGGGCTTCGTCCAGGACCGCGCTGGGCCGTGGTGCATCCGGCTTTCTGGGTACCGGCCTCGCGGGTGCGGGCTTCCCGGGTGCGGGTGCGGAATCGGGTGCTGCCGGTGCCGGTGGCCGTCTGGCCGGTCGGGGCGCGGGAGGGGTGGGTTCTCTCGGCGCGGTGGGGTGCGCGTCCTCGTGCTTCGGCGGGGGTTGGGCGGGGCCCTTCGCGGGGCTCTTCGCGGGGGCGTGTGCGGGGCGGTCGGCACGGTCGTTGTGGTCCGGGGGGTTCTGGGGGTTCTGGGGTGCCGTCATCCGTCGAGGTCCGTGGTGTTCATGGCCTCGCTCGGCGCGTCGTCGCTTCGGCGGGCGGGGTGCGGGGCGGGCTCGCGCCGGCGCCAGTCCTCGGGGATGACGGTTTCCAGGATGTCGTCGACGGTGATGACGCCGAGGATCTGGTCCCGGTGGTCGACGACCGGCACCGTGAGGAGGTTGTAGTCGGTCATCAGCAGGGCGACATCCTCGACGTCGGTGTCCGGGAGCACCCTGACCGGTTCGGTGGTCATGACCTCTTCCAGGCGGGTGTCCGGGTCGGCTTGCACCAGGGCGACCAGGGGCGCGGTGCCGATCAGCCGGTTTCCGTCCCGGACGACGTGGACGCTGGTCAGGGCCTCGGGCTGCAGGTTGCGGGCCGCCCGGACAAGGCCGAGCACCTCGGTGACAGTGGCGTCCGGGCGCGCACTGAGGATGTCGAGGGCCATCAGACCGCCGGCGCTGGACGGGTTGAAGCCCATCAGGGTCAGGACCTTCGCGCGCTGGCCGGCCGGCAGGGCGTCGAGTACCGGCTGTCGGCGTCTCTGCGGAAGGTCGTTGATCGCGTCGGCGGCGTCGTCGGCGCGCATCCGGCCCAGCACCTCGGCGATCTCGCGGTCGCTCTTCTCCGCGAGCAGGCGCGTCTGCGAGTCGGGCTCCAACTCCTCGAAGACGTCCGCCTCCAGCTCGGGATCGGCGTGGACGGTCTGCAGGATCTCGTGGGATTCGGTGCGGTTGGCGTCCTCCAGCAGGTCCGCCAGGTCGGCCGGCTTGAGCCGGGCCAAACGCCCGAACGGGCCGCGCACGCGTGCCGACTGAGCGTGGCCGATAAGTGGTTCAAAGGACATCCAGTCCCGCCACCGCGGCCGGCTCCCACCGGCGAGGAACCCGAACGGGCGGGCGCGGCGCGGGTGGGTGTCCAGGCGGTCGACGACCCAGCCGTCCGGCCGCCGGCGCAACTCCAGGTCATGTGCCCGGACGAGTTCGGCCTCGGCGACGTCGATCACCCGGTGCCCGAGGACGTCGGCGCGCAGCAGAACCTCCCCTTCACGCCGTTCGAACGGACGAAGGTCCACAACCTCGCTGGTGAGCCGGATCTGCTCGCCGCCGAAGGCCGCGACCTGCTCGACGGGCAGGAAAACCTCGCGCCGGCCGACCCGCACGACCAGCCCGGCGACCAGGGGGTGATCGCGCCCGCGCAGGCGGACGATCACATCGGACAGGCGGCCCACGGCCGCGCCGCCACGCCCCACCAGCGGGCGGCGCAGCAGTTGGGAGAGAGACACGACGAGGTCCACGCCACGACGCTAACCAGGCGTCGGCGATGGCCCGTGGGACGCACCGGGTGGGGCCGGCACCCGGCCCCAATGGCCCAGCCTGCCGGGGCCAAGGCGGGTCGTGCGGGAGTCAGGGGCACGGCAACCGACCGCGTCGGTGGGCTCGCTCGACGAGCTTCCGGGCCAGGCCGTCGGTGAGGTCGAAGTGCCGTTCGAGCCATACGGCGTCGTGACCGTGGGTGGCGAACACCCACGCGGTGCAGAGACGGTTCATGGACGGCGCGTCGGTCTCCGGCAGGAGCCGGCGAAGCTCCTGTTCGGGGAAGTCCTCCATGGACGGCGCCGCGAACCAGGCCTCCGCCGGGTCGCGGTCGAGCTGCCGGGTGTGGTGGCGGGAACGAGCCCGGCGCACGAGGGCCGACGCCGCCAGAACGCCGAGAACGGCGACCGCGGCTCCGCCGAGCGCCGCAGCGACGACGGGCCGGGCCCCGGCAGGCGACACGCCGATGGCGGCGATGGCCGCCACGGCCACGACGGCGGCGGTGAACGCCGCCATGCCCTCGCCGGTCCGCAGGTGGGGTATCGCCCGCATACGGACCACCTTCCCTCTCCTTCATTGTGACGCGGCCGCCGACCGTGGTGCTGAAGGCGCTGTTACCGGCGACCCGGACCGGCGGCGGGCGGGCCCGCAAGGCGGAGCCCGGAGCTGGGCCCGCCGACGGGATCCCAGGGTTCTGGGATGGGAAGGGGCGCGGCCGGCCAGCAGAATTGGCATAGACCACAGGCTCCGCCCGCAGGAACGCCCGTCCGACCGGAGGCACGAATGCTGCGCAGACTCACCTGGATCCTCGCTCTTCCGGCCCTTGTGCTCACCCTGGTGACGGGCCCGGCGGTCACACCGGCCGGCGCCGCCACCGAGCACGAGTTCCTGCAGGGGTACGGCCAGTTGGTACCGCTGCCGGCTCCCGTGACGCCTCCCCAGCAGTGCACCTCACGACGGCTGTACCTGGACGCCGGAACCTACGCCTGGAGCCTCAACACCCCGGGCGGCAACGCGCCCGCCCTGGACGTCCAGCTGTCGTCCGGCTCGTACATCTGGACCGTCTGCGTGTACCCGCGCGCCAGCGTCTACGGAGCGTTCACCCGGCTCACCCCGGAGGACGGCGGGCCGTACCTCGAACGGAGCACCACGTTCGAGGTCACCTTCACGTACACCTACGTGTGGGAGTCCATGCTCTACCGCTGGCAGGGCGTCCCGCGTCCCCCGCGCACCATGTGACGGCATGACGGCACCGGTACCCCTGGTACTCCAGCAGGACTTTGCCTCGTGACCCGGGGCGATGCGGGCGGGCTGGAGCGCAGCCGGGGTGCGGGGCATCGAGGGGCGGCTTCCCGTGGGCCGCCCCTCGGTCGCGTGACAGCGCCTTCGGTCATGACGGCTTCGGGGAAGCCTCCCGATGTGATCACCGAGAGCGCCGCCGGGATGTGGAACCGCGCACCGGACGATCTCCTCCTGGACATCGGGCACCGCTTCCGCCGAGTCGAACCCCGCCGCCGCATGCGCGACCGCATGCGAGGCCTGCCGGCACCGGTGGGCCGCAAGAGCAGCCGGCAACTGGCCGAGCACGCCGGCGCCCAGCGGGACGCGGACGAGATCCGCGACGACCTGCGGTCATTCGTTGCCGTCCGGCGGTTTGGTGGCGGTGTTCGTGCGGCACGGGCGGCCGGTGCCGCGACGTCCGGCCTGTCGCACGCGGCCGACCGCACGCTCCAGCGGCACACGGTCGTGCTCGCCCGCGAGGCGGAGATGGTGCTGCCCCAGATGCGCCGCGACGGCGCCGGCCTCGCCTCGAACGGCAAGCCATGGCAAAGGGTTGACATTTGACACGCCTTGATCAAGGATCAATTGCACCGGGAGACGAACCATTCAGGCGGGACAATTCACCTGGGGGGGCTGGCTTGTCGTGCGACACGGGGGCTGACAATGGCGCTTCCGTCTCCCCGAAGTCACCGGTGTCGCGGCGCCGAAAGGCGCCCGGCCGGCCGTGCCCCGGGACCGGGTGAATTTCCTGGATTCGTTCGAGACAAAGGAGTTCATGTGCCTACTACCCTCATTGCCGAGGAAACCGTGCAGGACCTCGACCTCATGGACCTCGACCTGGACATCCAGACGGCGATCACCGGTGGTGCCGACGCCCCGCTGCGGCCCGAGATGTTCACCTTCATCACCTGTGACACCGGCGGCGCCACGGGCACCTCCTGTGGCTTCACCAACCACTGCAACCCGATGTGCTGCTAGTCGGAACGGCCATGCCCCTTCCCGCGGCTCCACCGCGGGAAGGGGCGGTGACGCCGTTCGAGGTCCACTGCCCCGGATTCCGTTTCGCCGCCGGAGCTCCTCTTCGCGGATGCCGGCGGCGGTCGGCCTTCTTCATGGAAGCGAGATTCTTCCGGCATGCCCAGCCAAAGCCATTTCTCGGCCGCCGAACCGATATTCATCAGGTCCGCGGCACTTCCGGCTGACACTTTTGACGGCATGCTCGCCAGGCTCGGTACGGGCGATTCACCGACCGAGGAGATGCTCACGGATTACATCGGTGAGCTGTCGACCCGCGCCGAACTGCGGGAGGCGATCGCGGTGTCGAGCCCCGATCTGACCGCCGAGCTCGACCGGATCGCCGACGGGGCCCGGCTCAGCCGCAAGCGGCTGGTCCGCACCGCCGTCTCACTGACCCGCTACGCGCGGCGCATCACCGGCCGCCCGACCCCGTTCGGCCTGTTCGCCGGGGTGTCGACCGTCCCGGCCCGGCCGGCAAACGGATCGGCCGTCAAGTCCGCCCGCCCCGACGCGGGCTGGTTCGACGGGCTGGCCGCGAAGTGGCTCAGGGCGCCGCACGTGCGGCACTCGTTGCGGGTGGTGGTCAACAACCTGTGCTTCGTCCGGGGAGACCGGCTGGTGCTTCCGCACCTGCGGGCCCGCGGGGACGACGCCGCGGACATCACCGGGACACAGCAGGCGACGCAGGAACTGTCCATGCGCTGCACGCCGTTGCTGTCCTGGGTCCGCTCGGCCGCGGCCCGCCCGGTGCCCTACCCGGACCTGCTGGCCGCGGCCGAAACCGCCTTCCCGCGCCTGGGCCGCACGCACCTCGACACGTTCCTGGGAGTGCTGGCGCACCACGAGGTGCTCCTCACCGAGTTCGCCGCGACCTCGCTCGACGACCCCGGCCTGGCCTCGCTGGAGCAGGCCCTGCCCGAATCCTCCGAGGAGAGGGCGCAGTTGAGCGCGGTGCGCTCCGCCCTGGCCGACTACCGCGCCACCGCCCCGGGCGAGGGGACGGACGCGTACCGCCGGCTGGTCCGGGTGTCCGCCCGCGCGCACCCGTCGAAGACGGTCTCTGCGCAGGTCGACCTGCGGATGGACACGGACGCGCGACTGCCCGGGGCGGTGCTGCGGGAGGCGGAACGGTACGGCGCGGTCATGTGGTCGCTGTCGGCGCCGAGCGGGGCCTTCGCCCACATGCGGGGCTACCGGCAGGCCTTCCTGGACACCTACGGGCAGCACGGCGCGGTCCGCCTGGAGGAACTGGTGGATCCTCACCGCGGCCTCGGCTACCCCGCCACCTACCTGCACCCGCGGACCAGTACCGACTTCCCCGCCGGGCAGCGCCCCAAGCAGTCGCCGGCGGAGAGCGCCCGCGTGCGGGCGCTGGCGGACGTGCTCCAGCGGGGGCTGTCCGCCGAGCGGCGGGAGGTCGTACTCACCGACGACGACATCCGCAGGCTCGGCGTCGACACCGAAACGCCGCCGCCGGCCTCCCTCGAACTCTGCTTCCAGCTGGTGGCGCGCAGCCGGGCGGACCTGGCGGCCGGGGACTTCACGCTGGTGACCACGCCGACCACGGGCACCCTCACCGCCGGTGCGATGGCCGGGCGGTTCGCCGACCTCGCCGGCGCGTCCGAGGACCTCGGCCGGCTGCTGGCCGGCGACGGGCAGGCACTGGCCGCCCAGGTGGACTTCGTCCCGGTGCTGCCCCGCGCTTTGAACGTCATGCAGGTGCCGCGGATGCTCCCCCATTCCATCCCGGTCGGGACCTTCGACGATCCGGCCGGCCCCGGCCGCATCGACTGGCGCGACCTGGTCGTCGCCGCGGACGGGGACCGGCTGCGCCTGTACTGGGAGAGGACCGGGCAGGAGGTGCGCCCGGTGATCCCGCACGTGCTGTCGCTCGGGACCGCCGCGCCCAACCTGGTCCGCTTCCTCGGTGAACTGGCGTACTGCGGGGAGGAGAAGATCTGGCAGGCCTGGAACTGGGGGCCGTTCGAGCACCTTCCGGTGCTGCCCCGGGTACGGCTCGGGCGGGTCGTCGTCTCGCCGCTGAGCTGGCAGCCCGGCCCCGGGCTGCGCGAGCACGCCGAGCACGGCCGGGACTGGCCGCGGGCGGTGGAGACATGGCGGCGCGAGCTGCGGGTCGACGACCGGGTGAGCGTCGGCCACCGCGACCAGGTGTGCGAACTCGACCTGAGCAGCGGGTTCCAGCGGGAGATGCTGCGCCGCGAGGTGCTGCGTGAGGGGGTGACGATCACCGAGAGCCCGCACGCGCAGGCCGACGCGTTCGGCTGGCTCGGCGGGCACGGCAACGAGATCCTCGTGCCCCTGCGCGCCGCGGCGCCCGCCCCCGGCCCCGTACCCGCGCTGGACCCGCAGCGGGTCGCCAACAGCGCCGTGCGGCCCGTGCACCAGCCGGGTGGCGAGTGGGCGTTCGTCGAGCTCCACGCCCTGCCGGAGGCGCACGAGGCACTGATCACCCGTCACATACCCGCGCTGCTGGACCGGTTCGGCGCAGCGGTCGACCGCTGGTTCTTCATGCGCTACCGGCAGTCGGGCGACCACGTCCGGTTCCGGGTGCACGGCCCGGCCGAGCGGATCGCCGCCACCGTCTGGCCGCAACTGCTGAGCGGGTGCGGCGAGTTGAAGGCGTCCGGGCTGATCAGGGACTTCCGCGTCTCCGGCTACGGGCAGGAGACCTCCCGGTACGGCGGCGTCGAAGGCGTCGCACGGGCGGAGGAGTGGTTCTGCGCGGACAGCCTGGCGGCGGTCGGCCTGCTCACCGCCCTCGGCGGCCGCGGCGCGGGGGCCGACAAGGCCGAGGTACTGCTCGCCGGGTACGTCCACCTGCTGGACTCCCTGGGCCCGTGGGACTGGCGCGCGTGGGTGGGCCGCGTGGCGCCCAGGAGCCCGGGTGCCGCACGGCCGCGCGACGAAGTCCGGGCCGCCGAACGGCTCCTGATACCCGGTCGGGCCAGGGAACTGCTGGCGGGGATCCTTCCCGATCCGTACCGTCCGGCTCTTGCCCGGATCGCCGACGCGGCAGGCCGGTTCGGCGAGCTGGTCCTGCCGGGAATCGGCCGGGAAGGCGGCCGGGGATGGCAGGACGCGGCCGTGGCGAGCCTGCTCCACATGCATCACAACCGGCTGTACGGCATCGACCCGGCCGGGGAACTCGCCGGCCTGGCCCTGCTGGGGCAGGCCGCCCGGGCCCACCGCGGCCGGCTGGCCCACCAGGCCCAGGGCCAGGACCGGCGGCCCGCACACGTCCCGGAAAGGAACCGCACGTGACCACCACCACGGCACCGCCCACGTACCGCGAGCAGGCCCTGGCCCTGGCCGAGGAGCTGGCCGGCCAGCTGCGGGACCCGGCGTCGCTGCCCCAGGCCGATCACGGAACCGGGCCGGACGAGCGGTGGAAGGTCTCGTCGCTGGCCAGCGGCCACGCGGGCATCGCCCTGCTGTTCAGCGAACGGAGCCTGCGCGATCCGGCGGAGCGGCTGACCGCGCACCGGTACGCGTCGCTGGCGGCGGCCAGTCTGGAAACCCAGCCGGCACCGCACCACGGTCTGCTCTACGAGGTCGCGGGCCTCGGCTTCGCCCTCCATCTGGCCAGCCAGGCCGGCGGCGGCTACGGCCGGGCCCTGGCCGCGCTCGACGCCAGGGCCGGTGCGGCCGCCTCCGCGCTGTCCCGGCTGGTGGACACCGTGCCGCTCGGCCCGATGGCCCGCTACGACGTCCTCGACGGCCTGGCCGGTCTGGGCCGCTACCTGCTGCTGCGCGGCCTCGGCGGATCCGCCGACATGGAGCAGCTGCTCACCTCCCTGGTCGGCATGACCGGCCCGGCCGACCACCACGGGCAGCGGGTGCCGCGCTACTGGTCCGTCACCCCGCCCAACTGGCATCCGGCCACCGACCCGGCACTGGTCGACCACGGCCACCTCAACCTCGGCCTCGCCCACGGCATCGCCGGCCCGCTCGCCCTGCTCGCCATCGCCCACCGGCACGGCGCCGTCGTCGACGGCCAGCGCGAGGCCGTCGAGTCGCTGGTGGCGCTCCTCGACCGGTTCCAGGACACCGACGAGTACGGGCCGTTCTGGCCGCCGACGGTCTCCCTGTCCGCCTTCGGCAACGCCGAGCCGGGCCGCGCCCGGGGCCGGACCGCCTGGTGCTACGGCGCGCCCGGCATCTCGCGGGCACTGCAGATCGCCGGTCAGGCCATGGGCCGCGCGGACTGGCTGGAGCAGGCCCACGCCTCGATCGCGCCCCTCACCCGCCTGCCGCTGGAGTCGTTCGGGACGGAACACTGGTCGCTGTGCCACGGCTGGTCCGGAGTGCTGCACCTGCTCGGG
Organism: Kitasatospora sp. NPDC087315; assembly: GCF_044744345.1. Taxonomy (NCBI): domain Bacteria; kingdom Bacillati; phylum Actinomycetota; class Actinomycetes; order Kitasatosporales; family Streptomycetaceae; genus Kitasatospora; species Kitasatospora sp. NPDC087315. The sequence continues at coordinate 119,958 of NZ_JBIUYD010000016.1, forward strand.
TACTTCACCGACGGCCCGCACGCGGCACCGGTGCGCGGGCTGCGCGACACCATCGCCGGACGGATCATCGAGGAGTTCGAGGCCGACGGCCCCCCGCGCCTGCAGCTCGGCTACGACGGCCTGGCCGACGGCAGCCACCCGGCGGGCTTCCTCGAAGGAACGGCCGGCCTGGCCCTCGCCCTCAACCACTACGCCCGCCCGGAGGAGTCACTGCCCTGGGACATCGCCCTGCTGCTGAACTGACCGACCACATGGGGAACCACATGCGCACCCACCCCGGCGCCGGACGACCGGCCCCCGCGCCCGGCGACCACGACGCCCCGCACGACGGCGAGACCATCCGGATCGGCGAAGCCCGGCTGACGGTCCCGCAGTTCCTGCGCGCGGTGGCGGCCCAGCTGGACCACGCCGACACCGCCGCGGACCCCGAGCTGCGGCCCGTCGCCGAGTGCTTCCTCGGCGCCGGGCTGACAGCGCTGCGCGCCGCGGCCGAACCGCGGACCTGGCTCGAATACCGGCTCGTCCCCGGGCCGGACGGCGCGACGCCCGCGCTGTACGAGGGCCTGCTGCACACCGTGCGCGAACTGCTCGCGGCCCGGTGGATCGACGACTTCTTCTTCGTCCACAAGACACCCGGACTGCGCGTCCGTTTCGACACCTGCGCGGCGTACCGCGCGCAGACCCAGGACAGACTCGCCCGGGCGTGGGAGGACTGGCGGGCGGCCGGCCTGCTCACCGAGGTCCGGCCCGCCGTCTACGAGCCGGAGCAGCACCTGTTCGGCGGGCCGCGGTCGATGCGCGGCGTGCACCGGGTCTTCACGGCCGACTCCCTTCTGTGGCTGAGCCACCTGTCGCTGCCGACGCCGCCCGCCCCCGGCTGGGCCCTGTCCCTGGCGGCGACCCGGGTCCTGCTGGAGCGGCTGGGCGTCGCCGACTTCGAGGACCGGGACGTCTGGGACCGGCTGCGCCGACAGCTCGGCCGCAGATTCGAGGCGGAGCCGCCGGCCGACTGGCCCGCCCTGTCGGCCCGGCTGAACCTGCTCTGGCACTCGCCGCAGCAGCTGGCCGCACTGCGCGCCCCGGTGATCGAGCCGGCGTTCGACGCGTTCCAGGAGTCCGTCGCGCGGGCGTGCGACACCTGGCACGAGGAGTACTTCGGCAGTCCCGGCGCACGGGTCGGCCCGCGGGAGGCCGCCGCCCTCCTGACCGTCTTCCACTGGAACCGCGCCCGCATGCCGAAGAACTGGCAGGTGGGCATCACCGAGGCGCTTGCCCAGGGCCCGTCAGAGGAGAGCCAGCCGTGACCACCCGGCCACACGAAACGCCCACGACCGGCGACGCGTTCGGCGCGCTGGTCCGCGACTGCTGGGAGCACGGCGGCGTCCAGGAAGTCCTGGAGCGGGACGACGGCCGGCTCTACCGCTCCCCCGCCTCGATGTACTTCAGCACCGCCGACGCCTGGCCGGACGTCGACCGGGAACTGCTGCGCCGCGTCCGCGGCCCGGTCCTCGACATCGGGTGCGGAGCGGGGCGCACGCTGGCCGAACTCCGGGCCCGCGGCCACGAGGCCCTGGGCGTCGACCCGTCACCGGGCGCGGTCCGGCTCTGCCTCGACCGCGGGCTTCCCGCGGTGCGCGGCACGGCGGCCGACCTCGGCCCCGTCGACGGCCGGTTCGACACCATCGTGATGACGGGCAACGGGCTGGGGTTCCTGGAGAGCAGGGAGCAGGCCCCCCGGGTTCTCGCGGAACTCGCCAGGGTGGCCGCGGCGGGGGCCTCGCTGCTGGGCACCACCTTCGACCCGGCCCGCCTGACCACGCCCGCGGAGAACCGCTACCGCGAACACAATGCCGCGCGCGGCCGGCTGCCCGGGCAGTGGCGGATCAGGGTCCACCACGCCGGCCTGGCGACGGAATGGTTCGATTACGCCTTCCTCTCCCCCGCCGAGCTGGAGGAACTCGTCACCGGCTCCCCGTGGCGCGTTCATGAGATCCACCACGGCGACTTCCACTATCTGGCGCACCTCGTCCTGCGGTGAACCGCGGGCTCGGCGCCCTCGTCCGCAAGGGTCCCGGTCTCAACTGGTGGAGCCGTGGAGGAGATCAGGCCGCGCGGCGAGGGAGCGGGCGCGGCGGGGCGGGGTGGGACGGCGGGGGCTGTGGGCCAAAGGTCAGCGCACGGTCACGGTGAACACGGGAGAGACGGTGTCACCGCTGACGATGCGCAGCTCGTTCAGGCCCTTGAGTCCGAGCTTCACGCCGAGCGAGTAGGAGCCGTTGCGGGCCGTGGGCGCAAAGGCCGGCAGAGTGACCCACGTGCCGTGCTGCTTCTGCTGCAGGGTCACCTTGCTTCCCGCCGTGAGGCCGGTGGTCGTGCCCAGTTGCCATGCCTGGACGGACGAGACCGACGGCCTGGCGGTGATGCCGGCGTGCGCGGCGGCTCGCTGCGTGGCGGACGCGGGGTGGGCGACCGGGGTGGCTGCCATGGCGGTGCCCGCCAGCCCGAGGGAGAGCACGCTGAGGGTGGTCACGGCGGCCAGGCGCAGGGAGTTCCGCTTGGAGACGATCACAGGTACACCTCTTTCGAAGGGGAAGTGGTTGTTTACCCGAAGGCACGGTCGGTCGGTGCGATCCGGGCTCTGTCATCCGTAGGGACGCTCCGCTCCACGCACAGGTTGCGAGCGGACCGTCACTTCCTTGTAACAGCCTGCGATGCTTCGAGGTCCCCAGCACCCAGCGCGCTTCGGTGCGGGGTGCCTGTTTCCGCCGGCGTGGAGGGCGCGGCGTTCTGTTTCAGAAGTCAGCTGGGTTCGTTGCGGGTGGTGCCGCGGGCGCTGTGGGCGCGTGAGCGGCAGCGCGGGGAGCAGTGAAGGCGGCACCGGCACCCTGCGCGGGGATTTTCGGGGCCCTGAACCCAGTCTTCGCATGGACCGCCCCCCGGAAGTCGCCGCGGCCGTCCTCTTTCTCGCATGCGACGAGAGCGGCTTCTGTGCCGGCATGGACCTGAGCGTCGACGGCGGCCTGGCTCAGATCCGAGGCCGGAATCCGTCGGCCCAGGGAATCCCGGGTTCGATCGGCCGCTGGACTCGCCGAACGTCCTCTGGCCGGCCCGCCTGCAGGTTCACCGGGGTTTGGGGACTTACCTTCGAGGCGTTCCGCTGCCCGCCGTCGGGGTGAAACAACGAGACCCCGCCAGGGAATTCGTTTCGCTGCACGGAATGCGCTGTCCGCTCACATAAATTAACCCACCGGGTTGCACCCTTTCCAGTATCCCCAATCCCCCGGCGGGTGTAACGGGGTCGTCCATCCGCTTGAGGAGACCGTTTCCGGACCGGTCTTGGACCACACCCGCCCGTGCCGCTGGGGACGCGCAGAAGGAACGATGGTCATGAATGCGAACTCCTCTCCGCCGGTCCGGCGCTCGCGTACGGCGTGCCTGGCCGCCGTCGTCGTCGCCGGAGCACTGGGACTGCTCAGCGCGTGCGGCGGATCGTCACAGCCCGGACCCGCCGGCACGCTGAGTCCCGGGCCCGGCCAGACCCTGCCGGGATTTCCCGGTGCCTCCGGAACGGGCGGCACGGTCAGCGCACCGGCAGTCACGCCCTCGGTCTCACCCACCAGCAGCCAGCCGTCCGTTCCAGCGGCCGCCAACGCGGTGACGATCAAGAACTTTGCGTTCTCCCCGGCCACGCTGACGGTCAAGGCGGGCACGACGGTGACCTGGACCAACACCGACTCCGACGCTCACACCGTCACCAGTAAGCAGGGGTCGGGCGGGCCGCTGCAGTCGGCGGCCCTGGCCACCAACGACACCTACAGCTACACGTTCACCGCACCCGGCACCTACGCCTACTACTGCACCATCCACCCGTTCATGACCGCCACCGTGGAGGTGACGCCATGACCGGGCAGACACCCGACTCCGGCGGTGACGGCGAGCACGGCATGACCCGCCGGCAGCTCATCCGGCACTCCGCCTGGTTCGGTGGGGTCGTGGTCCTGACAGTCACCGCAGGAGAGGTGATCAGTCATATCCCCGGTTCGGCGAGCGTGGCCCCGGCAAGCAGCGCAGACCTGCGTTTCGTGCAGGTCTCCGACAGCCACATCGGCTTCCAGGGCCCGGCCAACACGGACGTCACCGGGACGTTCGCCGCAGCGATCAACCAGGTCAACTCCCTCGGGTTCCGGCCCGACTTCGTCATGCACAGCGGCGACCTGACGCACCTTTCCACCCCCGCCCAGTTCGACCAGGTCAAGCAGATGCTGTCGCAGCTGGACACGGACCGGGTCTTCACCGTGCCGGGCGAACACGACTCGATCGGAGACAACGGACCACTCGCCTACCGACAGACCTTCGGCAAGAACACCCTCGGCGACGGCTGGTACAGCTTCGACACCCACGGTGTGCACTTCATCGCGCTGGTCAACACCCTGCACCTGGAACAACTCGGCCACTTGGGCAACGACCAGATCGACTTCGTGCGCAAGGACATCGCCGGCCTGTCGTCGGACACCCCCATCGTCGTCTTCAGTCACATCCCGTTGTTCGCGATGTATCCGACGTGGGGCTGGGGCACCGACGACGCGGTGCAGGTGCTGTCGATGCTGCGCCGCTTCTCCTCGGTCACGTGCCTCAACGGGCACGTCCACCAGCTGTTCAGCAAGACCGAGGGAAACATCACCTTCCACTCGGCCCGCCCCACCTGCTACCCGTTCCCCAAACCCGGCCAGGGCCCCGCACCGCTCCCACAGGTGCTGCCCGCCGGACGCCTCAAGGACGCGCTCGGCATCCGCACCGTCAACTACTGGCAGGGCAACCACGCGCTGGCCGTCAAGGACGAGAAACTCGTATGAACACCCGGAGCCTGCCAGCCCTCGCACTGCGCCTGCTGCTCGCCGCCACACTCGCGGCAAGCGGATACATCCACGCCCAGCTCTACATCGACGGATACCGCTTCGTCCACATCATCGGCTCGCTGTTCCTGCTGCAGGCCAGCACCGCCTTCGCGGTGGCCGCACTCCTGCTGCTGGCGGCACCCCTGCTCCTTCGAATCGCCGCCGCCGCGATCGCCATCGGCTCGCTCGCCGGGTTCACCGCATCCCGCACCATCGGATTGTTCGGGTTCTCCGAGCAGGGCCTGCGACCCGCCCCGCAGGCCCTGCTCAGCCTCATCGCCGAGACGCTCACCCTGCTGATCGTCGTGGCCTGGCAGGCATCCGGGGTCGCGGCGGCAAAATCGACAGCGGGGGCGGCCGGGCACGCGGAGGGCCCCGCTCGCCCCGCCGGCCACCGACGGCTCCACGACATCCTGTGGCTTCTCCTGCCCGTGGCGGTGATGGTCGGCCTCTACTGGTACGGCCGGGTACACACCCCCGACTACGAGACCAGCCTCTTCGGGAACCGCGGCGACGACGCGAGACTGCTGAAAGCCCAACTGGGATCCGCGCTCCTGGGCCTGGCGCTGATTCAGCTCCTTCTCGCCCTGTGGATCTACGGCCGCCTGCCCGCACTGCGAACCGCACCGCACAAGGTCCGCACCACGCACCGCCTCGTCGGCCTGACCGCCTTCCTCCTCTCCCTGCCCATCGCCCGGCACTGCATCACCGCCTACGGCGTCCAACTGACCGACCCCCGCGTGGCGCTGCATTCGCTCACAGGCTGCTTCCTCTACGGGGCCTTCGTCGCCAAGGTCATCGTGGTCCGGCACCGCCGCTGGCCCGGCTGGGCACTCCCCCTGGCCGGCGGTACCCTCGTCACCGCGATCGCCCTGATCTGGTACGCCGCCCCCTTCTGGTACCTGAACGACTTCCAGGCACCCGGCCTGTGAGCAGAACGTGAGGCGTCCCTCCCGACGGCCGGCAGTGGGTTCCCGGGCGGCGGGGCCCAGTTCGCCCCGCGCCGGATTCGCCACCGCCGGCACCCCGCCCGAGGAGGCCGAGCCGGCGGCAGCCGCCGAACCCACGGATCGAGGTCACAAGTGCGTCACAGGCACTTTCCCTCACGGTGACCTGCCGAAATGCTTCGCCCGTGACGTTTCCCATCTCCCGTCAGCTGGCCAGGCGGCTGCTCGCCGTACTGCTCACCCCCTTCGTCCTCCTCGCGCTTCGGGCGGGTGATCCCGGCGCCCTGGCCGGGCTCCCGCTCGGCGTCGGGCTCGGCCTGCTGCTCCCCGACGTGTGGTGCCTGCTGTTCGCCCGGGCGGCCGGCGCGCGACTGATGGTCGTCCGCTACGGCCGCGGCCGCCTGCTGGCCTCCACCGCCGTGGCAGGCGTTCCCGTCGAGATCGGCCTGGTACCCGCCGCCGAGCTGACGATCTCCCTCAACCTCGTGTCCGCCCCGCGGCTGCGCCTGCGGCTGTGGCTGCACTCGGCCGTGCTGCTCGCCGTCCAGCTCGGTCTCGGGGCACTGCTCACGGCGCGCCCGGAGGGCTTCGCCCGGGGGCTGGGGATCGCCCTGCTGGTGACCACCGTCATCAGCAACCTGCGCTACCAGGCCGGTCCGTTGGCCCCGCTGTGGGCCGCGCTCGGCATCACGCTGCGGCGCGACCTGCTCGAACCGCAGCTGCGCCACCCCGACCTGCTGCGGGCCGAACGGCAACTGGTCCGGGGCCGGATCGGCGCGGCCCGCCGACTGCTCGACCTGGTACCCGAATCGCCCCTGCCGAGCGCCACCGAGGTGGGCGTCCTGCTCGCAGAAGGCCGCTACGAGCAGGCCTCCGCCGGTGCCCGGGAACTGCTGCACGCCCACCAGGCACCCTGCCACCCGATCGGCTACCAGCTGCTGGCCGCGGCCGCCGTGGCCGCCGGGGAGGCCGGCGAACTGCCCCCGGAGGAGGTCCGGCACCGAGTCGCCCTGGCGCTCATCGGCCTCGGTGGCGACGGCTCCGAGCCCGACCCGCGCATCATGCACCGGTACGCGCAGACCGCCGCCGACGCCGAACTGCTCGACGGCCGCCCCGAGCAGGCCGCCCGGCTGGCCAAGCGCTGGAGCAGCACCGCCGGTTCGCCCTTCTGGCGCGCCGACGCCTGCTGCACCCTGGCCGCCGCGCTCACCGCCCTCGGCCGCTACGAGCAGGCCCGCACCGCTCTCGCCCGGGCCCGCGCCCAGTGCCCCGAACTGGCCCGCACCGCCCGTCTGGAGACGCGCCTGAAAGCGGCGGAGCGGGCCGCGGTTCCCGCCCGCTGAACGAGCGGGGCCCGGCAGGAATGAACTCATCAGCGATCCTTCAGGGCCGGGCTGGGCGACACCTCGTCCAGCAGGCGGTCCACCGGCCCCCGGTGAGGGCCAGGCAGCGCAGGTCGGGACACTTGAAGACGGCCACGCCCTCGCGGGGTGTCGGCCAAGCCCGCTCGATCGACCTGCCGCCCTTGTGCGATCTCGATCGGTGCGTCGTGGTGCCGGGCCTCATCTCCGGAGCCGTCGTCACATTCGTCCCCGGCTGCCACGCCGCGCTCCACCGGCAGTCCCGGCGGTAGCCGCCGCTGACCCCGGGCGGCGCTTCGGTCACAGGTTCGCGAGCAGATTGTGGAGGGGAGCGGGCACCCGGTCGGGGTCGAGGGCCTCGGCCAGGAGGCGGCCGTAGCGGATCTTGCGGCCCTTCTTCGTGCCGAGGAAGCGCCGCATCTGTCGCTGCGGGGGCCGGCCCTGGTGGGCGGGCTGGCGCACGAAGGTCTGCCAGGCCTGGAGGTCGCCCTCGGCCTGGACGATCTCCTCAACCCGTGCCACGCCCAGCGCGCGGATGAGTTCGTCCTCCAGGTCCGCCGCACACACGAAGAACCCCTGGCGCGGCGCGCGGGCCTTCTCAAGACCGCGGTCGTAGAAGCGCTGCTCGCCCTCGTCACACAGTCCGGCGAGGCGCAGACCCAGCCCCGGCGGCCCGAGGAGGCCGGCGTAGCGGCCGACGCTCATCGCTCCGCCCATGGGTATGACGCACACCCCTTCGGCGGGCAGGTCCCGGCCGTAGCGCGCGGCCAGCGTCTCAACGGCCGCGAGGTCGCTCGGCCCTTCCAGCAGCACCGCGGTCCGCACGCGCAGTCGTGCGGCCAGCTCACTCGCCGGCCCGCCGGGGCTGCCCGCCGCCCAGCTGGTGACCGCATCCCGGAACGCTCGCATGTCCGCCATGGGGCGATTTTGCCCCTGTTCGGGCAGGCGCGGCACGGATTTTTCGTCGGCCGCGCTCCGGGGCTTCGCGTGAGGGGGGAGAGCGGCTCCGGCCGTTTTTTCGGGAAGCCTCGTCAGTCGGGCCTGTCGGAGGCAGTGGGGCCGCGGGGATCCGCACGCCCCGCGCTCCCCCGGTCGGCGGACGGCGACGCCGAACGGCCACGCCCGCGGCAGGTCTGCCGCGGGCGTGGCCCGCACGGGGAGGGGCGTCCGGTCAGAACTGGGTACTGACCGTGACCCCGCTGAAGTCGGTGTTCGCGTAGAGGCTGATGTAGCGGTAGCCGGCCGTCGGGTTGGTGACGGTGATGCTCTGCGTGGTGCCCGGGTTGGTGGACGAGGTGGTGAAGGCGCTCGGCGAGGCCCAGGTGTCCGCGTTGTAGTACAGGTACGCGGTGCCGGTGCCCCCGGAGGTGTCGATCTTCAGGGTGCTGGTGCCGGCCGGCAGGTAGACGTACAGGTAGTCGAGGTGGCCGGCGGTGGCGGAGAGGCCGGAGCGGGAGCAGTTCCGGCCGAGCGCGTCGGTACGCGGGTCGGCGCAGGTCGGCAGGGTGGTGCCGCCGCCGCTGCCGGTGGTGACGGTGACCGGGGCCGGGGTGCTGGCGGTCCTGCCGGTGTCGTCGGTGACGGTCAGGGCAACGGTGTAGGTGCCGGCGCTCGCGTAGGTGTGGGTCGGGTTCTGCTGGTCGGACGAGCCGCCGTCGCCGAAGGTCCAGTGCCAGGCGGTGATCCGGCCGGGGCCGGTCTGGACGGATTTGCCGGTCAGTGTGACGGTGGCGCCGTTGACGGCCTGGTCGAACAGCGCGGTCGGGCCGGCCGCGTAGCAGGCGCCGCCGGCGCAGCTGTCGAGCCAGGCGTCGAAGTCGGCGTCGTAGCCGGTGCCGACGTTGTTGTAGACCGCGTAGCCGCCCTGGTAGTCACCGGTGCGGAAGTGCCCGAGCATGGCGGTGATGTCGGCCGGGTGCTTCTCGAACATGTACCGGACGGCGAGGTAGCCCCACGGGTAGGTGCGCACCGAGTCCGAGTTGCGGTACGTGTTCTGGAAGATGGTGCTGAGCGTGTAGGTGTGCTTGGCCGCCTCCGACATCGCCTGGGTGTCGGTGGTGCCGCGGTAGGCGTAGGACTCGTACTCGGCGACGCCCTCGATCCACCAGATGTCCGGAACGGAGACCTCGGTGGAGAAGTCGCCCTTCATGTCGTAGATGTTGTCCAGGTAGTGCGTGTACTCGTGGTTGAGGTTCCATACGTTGGCGGTGAAGCCGTCGTTCCACGACTTCTGGTACATCACGCACACGGCCTGGTCGTTGGGGTCGGTCGGGTCCATGACGGTCTGGCCGCCGTTGTCGGTGGAGTTCCTGAAGATCGCCCAGGAGTAGGTCAGGTAGTCGGCCTGGTTGGCGAAGACCGCGAGGGTGAGGGTCTTGTCGTACTGGCCGGGGATGGGGCCGTTGTCCTTCACCATGGCGTGGAAGAAGGTGTCCTCGCCGCGCAGGCTCGCGCAGACGGCGGCCAGGTCGGCGGGCGACAGCGCCTCGGTCTGGATGGTGCGGTTGTCGCAGACCAGCTGGTTCGGCAGCACCGCCGCGGTCAGCTTCGCCGGCAGGTCGCAGATGCCGTAGTACGAGCACTGGCCGGGGTCGAACGTGTTGGCCTGGTACGCGGTGTGGACGTACAGCGGGCCGGTCACCCCGGTGATCCGGACGGCGTCGAGCACCGCCTTGACCTGGTCCTTGAGCGCGGCCTCGACCGCGGGGCCGTCACCGGCCATCCGGCCGAGGTCGTTGCCCGCGTTGACGTCGAGGTAGGAGTTCGCGGTGCCGAGCAGGTCCTTGTGGTTGAGCGCGAACGTGCCCAGCGCGGTGCCGATGGCCGGGTCCGCGCTGACCGCTTTGACGAAGTCGGGGTTCCAGTTGCCCCGCCACAGCGGCGCGGACAGTACGGCGTTGACCGACTTGAGCATCTTCGGGAACGCGTTGTAGGAGTTGTCGTAGCTGTTCAGCACCTGCTTGTAGACGCCCAGGTAACTGCCCTGCAGGTTGGCGCTGTCGGTGAGAACCAGCACCTCGTTGAGGACGGTGCCGTTGTTGTCGGTGACATCGGTCCAGTGCCGGCTCGCGAAGAAGGCGTCGAGTCCGGCCCTGGAGGCACTGGTGAGGGCGGCGTCGTACGGGCCGACCGCGTCCGCGTTGTAGGACTGGACGTACCAGCCGGCCCGCATGAAGAGCACGAGCTGCAGGATGCCGGTCGAGTTGTCGCCGGTGTAGCCGGCCGCCAGGTTCTGGAAGGCGTTGGCGACGGTGAGCATCTTCGCTTCCTTGAAGATGCCGCCCGCGTCGGTGCCGGTGACGTTGAACAGCGTGCTGACGCAGTCCGGGGTCGAGCCCTCGACGAAGGAGACCAGGTCGGCCCCGCTGCGGCCGCCGAAGTCGGCCGGGGTGCAGCTCTGCGCGCCGGCGGCGGCCGGACCGGTGGCGGAGCGGCTGGCGGAGCCCGGCCTGGCCGGGGGCGTCTTCCGGTCGGCCGGTCGCGGTGCGGTCTGCACGGTGGTGCCGGCGGGCTGGCCCATCACGACCTGGCCGAGCAGCGCCGGCGGCAGCGGCTTGGCGGCGGGGGCGAGGTCCTCGGAGGGGTCGGCCGCGCGGAAGGCCCCCAGCGGCCCCGGGGCGGCGGAGCCCGCGTCGGCCGCCGGCCGGGCACTGGCCGACGGGTGGGAGGCCGGTCCGGAGGCGGCGAGCGCCGGGACCGGCAACAGGGTGGCGGTGGCGGCACAGCCGGCGACGACGCCGGCCATGAGTGTGGGGAGGGGTATCCGAAGGCGCACTGCTGGGCCCTTCTCCTGTGGGGGAGGTCTCTGGACGACTGCCGAGGCATGGGGGGATGCGGCATGATCCTGCCATTCGACAGGGCGTCAGAACAATGTCACAGGTCATATGACATCAGGTGGGCCGGTCATAACACGGCCTCGGAACGGCCGTGCCGAACCACCGGCCCGGCGCGTCCGGCGGCCGCCGGCGCGAACAGCGCCCGCCCCGTTACGGCCGGGTCGGCCGGTACGTCCGCGCGGCCCAGGCCCGGAAGGCCGGCGAGGCGGCGATCAGGTCCCGGTACGCCGCGGCCGCCGCGCCGAACAGGGTCTCCACCACCTCCCCGCTCACCCCGCCGGGCCGCCAGGCCAGCAGATGCCGGACCCAGACCGGCGTACCGGCGAGCGGTTTGACCACCACGTCGGCGAGCGGCCGGGTGGTCGCCTGGACGACGGAGATCCCGAGCCCGGCGGCGATCATCTCCTGGAGCTCCAGCCGGCCGCCGGGGAACTCGTGGACCGCGGCCGGGGTGAACCCCGCCGCGGCACAGGCGTCGTAGAAGACGCCGTGCCAGCCGGCTCCGTCGTCGGGGGTGAGGAACCAGCCCTCGTCGGCCAGGTCCACCAGGGCGATCTCGGTACGGTGCCGGAGCCGGTGGCCGGCCGGGAGGGCGACGAAGGAGGGCTCGGTGACGATGCCGCGATGCGCGACGGACGACGAGTGGCGCAGCTCCCGGCCCGGGTAGTCCATGGCCACGGCGGCGTCCGCGTCGCCCTGCTCCAGCAGGTCGACGATGCCCGAGGACTGGTGGACGGAGGTCACCGTGAACCGCTGGTCGGGCCGCTGGTGCCGGGCCCTGGTGACCAGTCCGGGCAGGATCGGCGAGATGGTCGCGGCCAGGCGCAGTTCCCGGCGGGCCGGCCCGCCGGGAGCCTCCGGGCGGTGGCCCAGGCAGTCGGCCCGGGCGAGGAGGTCGCGCGCGGCGGTCACCACCTCGACGCCGAAGCAGGTCGGCGCCACGCCTGCGGCCGTGCGCTCGAAGAGCGGCGCGCCCAGGTGGCGTTCGATGCGGCGCAGCTGTGTGCTGGTCGCCGGCTGCGAGGCGCCGAGCAGGGCGGCGGCGCGGCTGACGCTCCCGCTGTCGGCGATGGCGCACAGCACCCGAAGGTGCCGCAGCTCCAGCTCCATGCCCCTCCCCTCCCCTTCACGCGACGGCCGGGCCTTCCCGGCCGTCGGCGTCGGGTGCTGCCGCCGAGGACAGTGCAACAGCACACATGACATGTCAGCGGCCTACCTTCACCCCCCGCGGATTGCCTCGTCAAGGCCCTTCCGGGGCCGGACGGCGATACCGGCACCACCTTTTACCAGGGCATTGCGTCCGCCTGACCGTCCGCCTGACCGTCCGACGGCTGCCGGGTCGGGGCCGGCCCTTCGCGCGGTGGCCGGCGTCCTCGTGCGGTGCGCGCGCCGGTGGCCCTCCGGCGGGGTCCGGCCGTGCTCGGCCCTGAGGTGGCGCGGGTTCTCGTGGAGGGGCGGTTCTGCCTGTTCGGGCAGGCCGTCGTTGCGTGAACGTACACGTATCTCCGGGATTCTCTGCATTTACCGATAAACGCCTGGATTTTCCGGACTTCCGCGATCAAGCATCGGGATGACGTTCCGTCATCGATCCCGGTTTCCGTGGAGGACACCCAGTGCCGCACCCGTCCCGTACCCCCAAGGCGCTCGGCCTCGCCGTCACCGCCGTGCTGGGCCTGACCCTGGCCGCACCGCCCGCCCTGGCCGGACCGGCCGCCGACCCCGACCCGGTGCCCGCTCTGGTGGCCGGCCGGGACACCGCCGCCCCGCAGCTGGTCACCGGGCTGGCCGAGGCGGCGCCCGGCAGTCCGGGCGAGGCGGCCCGGGCCCACCTGGCCGCCCACCCGGAGCGGTACCGGATCGACCCCGGGCAGCTCACCGAGGTCGGCACCGGGCGTACGGCCGAGGGGCGGCACACCGTCAGGTTCCAGCAGTACCACGGCGGTGTGCCGGTGCTCGGCGGGCAGTACCTGGTCCGCCTCACCGGTGAGGGCGCCGGCCAGCGGGTGGAGTCGGCCGGCGGCAAGTACTTCACCGGACTGACCGCGCCGACCACCCCCGCCGTCCCGGACCCGGTGCTGCGCGGCCTCGCGCTCGGCTCGCTCACCGACCCGCGCGCCCGGGCCGGCGCCACCGCCGAGGACCACGGCCTGGTGGTGCTGCCCGGCGGCACCGGCCGGCTGACCCGGCACTTCACCGTGCGCGGCACCGACCGGGCCGGCGGGCAGCCGACCACCCGCGAGGTCTACGTGGACGCCACCGTCGGCGGGATCGCCCTCGCCCACGACGCCCGCGCCCCGTACCAGGCCGGTGCCCGACCGGCGACAGCGGCGGCCGCCGCACCGGCGCTCGAACCCGCCACCGGCACCGCCCCGGACGCCTACGGCCGCACCGTGAAGGTGAACACCGCCCGGCTGCCGGACGGGAGCCACCAGCTCGTCGACCTGACCAGGCCCGCCTCCATCACCACCTACGACGCGGCCGGACGGGACCTGCTGGACTTCATCGACGGCCTGCCCGCCGACCTCCGCCCGGCCGCCTCCCCGACCTCCGACTTCCCGGCCGCCACCGGTGCCGACGGCGCCACCGACGCCCACCTCAACGCGGGCATCGTGTACGACTTCTACCGCGACCGGCTGGGCCGGGAGGGGCTGGACGGCAAGGGCTCCCCGATCGTCTCGCTGGTCGGCGTGACCAACGACGGCGCACCCATCATGAACGCCACCTGGGACGGGACCATGATGTCCTACGGCGGTGGCGGCCCGCAGTACCACTCGTTCGCGGTCGCGCTGGACATAGCCGGACACGAGATGACCCACGGCGTCATCGACCACACCGCCGGCCTGGTCAACGCCGGCCAGACCGGGGCGATGAACGAGGCGCTGGCCGACTACTTCGGCAACGCCGTCGAGGTGACCGCCCGCGGCGTGTCGATGACCGACCCGAAGGCCGCGCTGTTCGGCGAGGCGGTGTGCCGCACCGGCACCCCGGAGGCCTGCGCGGGGCGCCGGCTGGACGACCGCCGCACCACCGTGGACGACTACCTCGGCACCGACCTCAGCCTCGACAGCGGCGGCGTGCACCTCAACTCCACCATCTTCTCCGGGGCGCTGTGGGACATCCGGCGCACCCTCGACCCGCTCACCGCCGACCGGCTGGTCTACCGCGCGCTCGCCGACTACCTCACCCCGCTGGACGACTTCGTCGACGGCCGCAACGCGGTGCTCGCCGCCGGCCGCTCGATGAACCTCAGCCCGACCCAACTCCGTTCGGTGGCAGCCGCGTTCGACGCCCACGGGATCCGCGCCGGCTGGGAGTCCAGGCTCGGGACGGACAGCCGCCCGCTGGTGCGCGCCATCCCCACCTCGATGGCCGCCCCGGCCGTCGCAGGCGGCCGCTGGGTGATGGGCAACTCGACCGGCACCGGCGACCCCGCCCTGTACACCGGCTCCACCACCGCCCCCGGCACGCCCACCCGGCTCAGCCCGGAGGACGGCCGCCGGCACAGCTGGGCCGCCACCGACGGACAGTCCGCCGCCTGGCTGGCCGTCGGCCCCGACGCCGAGGGCAGGTTCGGCATGGAGGTGCTGACCCGCTCGCTGGCCGGCGGCCCGGTCCGCAGCCTGTTCGCCTCCCGGACCGAGCAGCTCGCCGAGGTCCGGATCTCCGGCGGTGACATCGCCTTCCTGGTGGAGGACTGGGAGAGCGGCCGGACCACGGTGCGTCTCTCCCGCGACGGCGCCCCGCCGGTGGAACTCCCGCTGCCCGACGGCCACCGCCCGTCCGGCCTCACGCTCAGGGACGGCGTGCTCGGCTGGAGCGAGCAGTGGACCGCCGGGGAGCGGGAGATGTCCGCGGCCACCGTCCGCTCGCTCACCACCGGCCGGGTGACCGCGCGCTACGAGTCGGCCGGCACCGTCAGCTCCACCGTGCTCGCGGGCGGACGGCTGCTCTGGGTGGAGACCCCGGCCGGCCCGGCCGCGCGCAGCGCGATCCGCTCCGGCGCCCTGGACGGCTCGGGCGTGGTCGACGTGCTCCCCGCCGACTCCCCGTACGCCCAGGTGACCGCCGCCATCACCGCCTCCGACCAGGCCGTCACCTTCCAGGCCGTCATCTCCCGGGACGAGGGCGGCAAGCCCGCCGGCGGCTGGACCAACGCCGCGCTGCCCAAGCTCTGGCAGCTGCCGCTCACCGGTGGCACGCCCGTACGGGTCTCCTGCAACCGGGGCGGCCAGTACGAGGCGGCCGCCGACCGGGGCACCCGGGTGCTCTGGCTGGACGCCACCACCGGCCGCACCGACCTGGTGGTCCGCGACCGCCCGGCCGGGCGCTGCTGACCGGGTCCTGCTGATCAGGCCGCCGCTGCGGCGTTCGCCCCGGTGCCGGCGGGTACCGGGGCGATGGTCTCCTCGTCCGTGGCGGGGCCGCACCGTGAGGCATCAGGCGAGGGCCGCCGCCAGCAGAGCGGCGGTCCTGGCGACCAGCGGTTCGTCGGCCGGCGCGCCGGCGTCCCGCCGGGTGGACAGGACGGCCAGGACGACGGGCGTCCCGTCCGGGGTCCAGGCGATGCCGACGTCGTTGGTGGTGCCGTAGCCGCCGGTGCCGGTCTTGTCCGCGAGGGTCCAGTCCCCGGGGAGTCCGGCGCGGAGGCGGGCGGCGCCGGTGGTGTTGGCGAGCAGCCACCCGGTCAGCCGCCGCCGGTCCTGCGGGGCGAGCGCGTCCCCGAGCACCAGCCTCAGGTGGCTCCGCCCGATGGCGGCCGGGCTGGTGGTGTCCGTCACACGCCCCGGTTCGGCGGAGTTCAGATCGGGCTCCCACCGGTCGAGCCGTGTCACGTCGTCGCCGATGGACCGGCAGAAGCGGGTGATCGCCGTGGGGCCGCCGAGCTCACGGAGCAGGAGGTTGTCGGCGGCGTTGTCGCTGTAGCCGATGGCGGCGGCGCACAGCTCGGCGACGGTCATGCCGTTCGCGAGGTGTCCGGGCGTGCCCGTGACCGGGGCGTAGCCCGCGTCCGTGACGTCCTTGCCGGTGTAGCGGATCCGCCTGGCGAGGAACCCGCCGTCCCGGTCGAGGTCCCTCAGGACGGCGGCGGCGGTGATCGTCTTGTGCACCGAGCAGATCGGGAAGAGCTCGTCGGCGCGGTACACCACGCTCCTGCCCGTGACCGTGTTCCGCGCGAACACCCCCAGCCGGGCGCCGTGCTCCCGCTCAAGGCCGGCCAGCGCCCGGGTGACCGTGTCCCCACCCGGTGACGCGCCGCCCGCCGGGTGGGCCGGCCCACCCGTGGACACGGCGCCGGCCAGTGCCGTCCCGGCGCCGAAGGCCAGCACCGCACGGCGGCCCGGGCGTCCTGCGAAGATCCCCACGATCGTGTCCTCCTCTGTCCGGCGACCATCCTCCGGAGATCAGGACACCTCGACGGCCCGACCGGTTCGCCCGCTTTCCCCCGTTTCTGCCGCTCGTGCGCCACCGCCGGTGCAGCCGGTCCGGGCCCACGGGCCGCACGACCGGGCCGGGCCCGGCCGGGGGCGGGACGGCTCAGGCGGGGCGCCGGGCTCCGGCCAGGGAACGGATCTGCACGTGGACGGCCGCCGGCTCGGTGCCGGTCACGGCCGCGACCTCGCTCTGCGGCAGGCCGAGGACCAGGTGGAGCAGCAGGACGTCCTGCTGGGGGTCGGTGAGGTGGGCGACGGGGTGGAGCGGGCGGGGGCCGGCCAGGGTGCGGACGTGGCGGCGTACGGCCTGCCAGGCGCAGGCGGCCGGGCTGGCGGCGGCGAGGACGTCGGGCCAGCGTCCGGCGAGTTCGTCGAAGGCGTCGTGCACGGCGCGGCCGGCGTCGGCGGGGGTGAGGAGGAGGGCGGCGTAGCGCAGGTAGTTGTGGAGGTGGAGGTCGTGGAGCGCCCACAGGCCGAGGTGGGGTCCGGGGTGGGCGGTGGTCCGGGTTCGGGGTGATGCGGGCATGGGTGTTCCCGAGGTAGCCGGGTGGGCGGATGGGTGGTCCGCGGGCGGGGCCGTGGTGGGGCCCTGCCCGCGGAGCCTGGTCACACGAGCGCCGGGGTTTCTCCGGTGCCGTCGCGGCCCGCCGGGGCCGGGTGGTGCGCGTCGTCGGCCTTGTCGGCGGCGAGGCTGTTCTTGAGCGTCACCCACAGCTTGAACAGGGTCTCTGTCGGGATGCCGCCGGTGGAGGTTTTGATCGCGCGGGCGAACTCGCGCTGGTAGGTCCTGGCGGTCATCGGCACCGGGGTGCGGGCGTTGTTCGTCCGTTCCCAGGCCGCCGCCCACAGGACGCGGCGGTTCTCCTTGACGCCGCAGACCTCCATGTAGGTGGTGAAGACGGTCTTGTGGAGGGGGGCTTCGCCCTTGAGGACCAGGGCCAGGGTGCTGGAGGGCAGGCGGCCTCCCAGTTTCCGGGCCCGGCGGTCCAGTTCTTCCAGAGAGGGCCAGTCGGCCTTGCGGCGCATCTCGTGCATGGCCCGGCGCAGGTCGGCGAAGGAGTCGGCGTGTTCCGGGTTGAGCCGCTTGGGTACGCGCCGGCGCCGGGTTCCGGAGGAACGGGGTACGTGGGCCCAGTAGTTGGCGTGGGTCCATTTCTTGCGGGCCGTCTTGAGGTCCGCCCCGCATTCGCGGGCGATGGCCTCGACGACCTCCCAGCTCGGCAGGGACCGGCCGTTGGTGGCCCTCTGCAGGGTGGTCGAGTGGTAGTTCGTCCGATCGGCGAGCTGGCGGTAGGTCAGCTTG
This sequence comes from Kitasatospora sp. NPDC087315, assembly GCF_044744345.1. Taxonomy (NCBI): domain Bacteria; kingdom Bacillati; phylum Actinomycetota; class Actinomycetes; order Kitasatosporales; family Streptomycetaceae; genus Kitasatospora; species Kitasatospora sp. NPDC087315. The sequence continues at coordinate 137,732 of NZ_JBIUYD010000016.1, forward strand.
GCCTCGTCGCGCTGCTCGCGCAGCCACGCGGCCAGTCTGCCCAGTGCCGGTTCGGTCGCCGTGATCGGGTTCTCTCGGCGTCCCATCGCGGGCGGGCACCCTCCGCTAGATCCGCTCCCGCCGCAGCCTCAGCCCCACGAGCCAGCCGCCGCCGGCCAGTTCCAGTGCCGCTCCGGCCGACATGCCCGCCGCGACCAGGACGGCGGCGACGGCGATCACGATGACGATCACGATCGCCTCCGCCCGTCCGGGCAGCCAGGACGGGCGCGGGCGCGGCGGCGTGATGCCTCCGGCGGCGCAGTGGGCGGGGACGGGGGCGGCTTTCTTGCGCTTCCTCGTCATCGACGAGACCCTCCTATAGCACTGATCACTCCAACAGGACGGCACTTCGGTGGTTGGCGTCACGCGAAGCATCCGTTCGGGTAACACTCTGTCAGGCATACAGGCGATTCCCAATCGATTCGGTGAACACCACGCGGATTGATGCGCCACCGTCCAGGCCCGAGCCCGCGTTTTCGACCTGCCCTTACCGCATACCGGCAGGTCAGAAAGGTGAAACTGGAAATTGATGCGCGTTCGCGCAGCATCCCCTTGTCGCCCTCACCGCTGGGTGTGACGATTGCAGCAGCGTCATCCAGACCTACGGGTCGGGAACCCGGGGGCGCTGATTACTCCAACAATTTCGGGAACACCCGGAGCGGGCCGTGTTGGCGCATGGGCCCGTCCGGACAGCAGAGACCGCCCGGCCGCAACGGCCCGAGCGGTCTCTCTGCGTTTCCCGGCCTCACCCACCGCTACGGCGTCCCCGGGGGCCGGCGGGCGAGGTCGATGAACAGGGCGGAGGACCAGCCGAAGCCGGAGGTCGCCCGGGTGGCGCGGGCGCCGGTCAGGGGGTTCCAGTACTCGTAGAGGCCGCCGGCGTCGCGGACCATGGCCAGGGTGCGGTGCTGGAGTTCGTCGGCGGTGGCGGCGAAGCCGGAGCGGCGCAGGCCCTCGATGAGCAGGTAGTTGATGTTGAGCCAGACGGGGCCGCGCCACATCGCCTCGGGGTCGAAGGCGGGATCGTCGAACGCGACGGTCGGGACGGGGTGTTCGCCCCAGTACGCGGTGGAGCGCAGGGTCCTCTCCAGGCGGGCGGCGATCTCGGGGGGTAGGCGTCCGGTGAACAGCGGCATCAGGTCCAGTGCGGTCCGTACGGGCACGTTCTCGCCGTCCGCCACGGTGCGAAAGCGGGTGCCGTCCCAGCGGTTGGCGACCAGCAGGCGGGTGTGGGCGGCGGCGCGCGAGCGCCAGCGGGCGGCGTCCCCCGGCAGGTCCAGGGCGTCGGCGATGTCGGCCAGGCGGTCGGCCTGGTGGATCAGGTAGGAGCTGAGGTCGGGGGGCTCGGCCCGGGGGCCGTAGTCCCAGACGGGGCTGTCGTCGAGGCCGGAGGAGTAGGGGTGCAGGTAGGCGGGCAGGCCGTCGCCGTCCGGGTCGGAGGCGGCGAACCACCAGGCGTGCGCGCGGACGAGCCGGGGGTAGACCGAGGCGAGGAACGGGAGGTCCGGGTCGGCCTGGTGGACCTTCCACACGGCCCACGCGGCCAGCGGCGGTTTGGTGACCGGCACCGGTCCCGGGCTGGGTGCGGTGCCGTTCGCCCGGCCGACGTGTTCGCTCAGGCGGACGTGGTCCGCGCGGGGCAGGTCCGTCGTCTCGGCGAGCACGCCGTGGTCGTGGACGACGTCGGGCAGCCGGCCGTCGGGCAGCTGGTGGTCCAGGAGCAGGAGGATCTGGTCACGGGCGAGCGCCGGTGAGGCGTGGCGCAGTGCCACGGCGTGGAAGAGGGCGTCCCAGTTCCAGACGCCCACGTAGCCGTACTTGGAGGGGACGAGTCCTTCGCGGCCGGCGATCGGCAGCAGGTTGACGGCCAGGGTCCACCAGGCCATCCGGGCGCGCTCCGCCAGGTCCGCCCGTACGGGTGGCATGCGGGCGAACCAGTCGTTCCAGCGGGCTTCGGCGGCGGCGCGCACGGCCGGTTCCGGCCAGTGGCCCGGCGGGCCGGCCAGGACGTGGCAGCCGGTGAGCGCGAGGGTGTGCTCCGTTGCGTCGGGCAGCCGCCAGGAGGCCCGGGCGTGCCGTCCGGCGATCACCAGGGTCGAGGGGTCGGCGAACAGCAGCGACACCCCGCCGGCGAACGCCACCTCGGAGGGCGTCGCCGAGACGACGGGCAGCGGGCGTCCGCCGGGGTCGCGTACGACCAGGGCGGTCAGTTCCGTGGTCTCGGCGAGCGGGGTCTCGTAGGCGGCCCGGGCGACCCGGAGCCCGTCCGGGCCGGCCGTGACCAGCAGCCGTGAGCCGCGTTCGGTGAACGGCCGCTCCACGAGGTCCAGTGTGAGCATCAGCGTCCTCCCAGGCCCGACGAGGCCATGCTGTTGAGGATCTTGCGCTGCCCGACGAGGAAGGCGATGAGCATCGGTACCACGGTCATCGCCGACAGGGCGGCGGTCAGCCCGTAGTCGACGCCGCCCCGTTGGGAGTGGAAGGCGTCGAGCAGCAGGGGGATGGTGAACAGGTCCGGGGTGTTGAGGAACACCAGCGGGAAGAAGTAGCTGTTCCAGCTGGCGAGGAAGACGATGATGCCGAGCGTCCACAGGCCCGGCCGGATGTTGGGCAGGATGATCCGCCAGAAGATGGTCCAGCGGCCCGCCCCGTCGATCCGTGCCGCGTCCTCCAGCTCGACCGGGACGGCCCGGATGAACTGGCGCAGCAGGAACACCGCGAAGGGGTTGGCGACGGCGGGCAGGATCAGCGCCAGGTGCGAGTCGATGAGGTGGAGCCTGGCCAGCATGAGGTAGAGCGGCACGATCGTGACCTGGGCCGGGACCATCTGGGTGGCCAGGAAGAGGCCGAACAGCGGCCCGGAGCCGCGGAACGGTATCCGGGCGAAGGCGTAGGCCGCCATGGCGCTGGTGAACAGGGTGGCCGCGACGGTGACGGCCGCGATGTACATGCTGTTCCAGTAGGCCCGCCCGAGCGGTACCTCGTCGAGGACGTCCGGGTAGTTCCGCGGGCGCCACGGCCCGGGCAGCCAGGCCAGCGGCTCGTTGATCATCTGGGTGGCGCCCTTGAAGGAGGTCAGCAGCATCCAGATGAACGGGAACAGCATGACCAGGCCGCCGAGGGCGAGGCCGGCGTGCAGCAGGGTCTGTCTCCGGTTGGTCATGCCGGCCTCACGACTCGTAGTGGACGAAGCGCTTCTGCGCCTTGAACTGGACCGCGGTGACGACGAGCGTCAGCAGCAGCAGGAGCAGCGCGGCGGCGCTCGACAGGCCGAAGTGGAACTCGCGGAAGCCCTGTTGGTAGACCTTGTAGACGATGGTCTGGGCGCCTTCGTTGTGGTCGGGGTTGACGAGGACGTAGACCAGGTCGAACGCCTGGAACGAGCTGATCACCGACACCACCACGGTGAAGAAGACGGTGGGTGAGAGCATCGGCAGGGTGACCGAGCGCAGCATCTGCCAGGGTCCCGCGCCGTCGATCCGCGCGGCCTCGGTCAGGCTCGGCGGGATCGTGGCCAGCCCGGCCAGGAAGATGACGACGTTGAGCCCGAGCGACGACCAGATCGTCACGACCGCGATGGCGGGGACGACCCAGGTCGGGTCGGCCAGCCAGTCCGGCGGTGTGATCCCGAACAGGTCCCGCACCGTGCCGTTCAGGATGCCGTCGGTGCCGCCGCCGAGGATCATCTGCCAGATCACCGACACGGCGACCGAGCTGGTCACGACGGGCAGGAAGTAGATCACCCGGTAGGCGGTGCGGCCGCGCACGCCGTGCAGGGCCAGTGCCAGCAGCAGGGCCAGGACGAGCCCGCCCGGGACAGTGATCAGGCCGATCTTGACGGTGTTCCACACCGCGCGGCCGAAGTACGGGTCGGTCAGCTGGGTCCGGAAGTTGTCCAGCCCGACCCAGGTCGCGTCGCCGATGCCGTCCCATTCCATGAAGGACAGGACGACCGCGTAGCCGAGGGGGCCGACGAGGAACACCAGCAGGGCGAGCAGCTGGGGGGCGAGGAAGAGCACGGCCCACCGGCGGTCCCGCCGCCGCCAGAGCGGCTCGCGGGCGGGGCGGACGGGGCGGGCGGGGCGGGCCCGCCGGGGGGCCGTGGTCCGGGTGGCGGCGCTCAACCCTTTGGGCCCTTCATGCCGTCGACCAGGCTCTGGAGCTGGGTCATCCCCTCGTCGAACCCGACCTTGCCCTCCCAGATCTTCAGGAGGTGGTCGTTGATCGCCTTGGTCAGGCCGGGGACGGCGACCTCGTCGGGGTAGTTGGCGAAGCCCTTGTCGCGCACGTCGAGGAAGGTCTGGGCGTGCGCGGGGTAGTTGCCCTCCGTCACCAGGCTCTCGGCGCCCTTGACCGACGGTACGGCGCTGCCGCCCTTGAGCCGCAGCTGCTGGCCCTCCTTGCTGACGAACTCGCTCAGGAAGGTGAAGGCCTCCTTCATGTGCCTGGTGTCCTTGTTGATGGTCAGGTAGGACGCCGCGACCGCGCCCTGGATCGGCTGTCCGGACTCCGAGGGGAACGGCACGACGTCGTAGTTCTGGCGGTCGCCGCCCTTGTCGATGCCCTCGATGACCCAGCGGCCTCCGGCGTAGAAGCCGGCCTTGTGCTTGACGAACTGGGTGGCCGCGCTGTTGCCCTCGGGCAGCAGGTCGGCGGAGGCGAAGGTCTTGTCCTGGAAGCCGTCGGCGAGGGTCCTGAACGCCTGGCGGGCCTTCGGGTCGGACGGCGCGACGAACCTGCCGTTCTCCCAGACCTTGCCCCCGAAGCCGTTGACGAGGCTGTAGTTGGCGCCGTACCAGTTCCAGAATATGGAGCCGTACTTGCCCGCGGCCTTGAGTCTGGCGTTCATCTCCAGGTAGGTGGCCATGGTCCAGCGGCCGGACTCGTTCAGCGCGGCTGGGTCCTCGGTGATCCCGGCGGCGGCCAGGGCCTTCTTGTCGAACCAGAGGACTTCGGGGTTGGTGTCGTTGGGGACGCCGAAGGTGACGCCGTCCTTCTTCGCGCCGCCGTAGAGGCCTTCGAAGAAGTCCGAGGGCCTGGTCTTGCTCAGGGGCCCGGCGAGCTGCTCGTCGAGCGGGGCGAGCACGCCGTCGGCGACGAGTTTGCCGATGTAGTCGTCGCCGGCGTAGAAGACGTCGGGGGCGGTCCTGGAGGTGAGCTGGGTGAGCAGTTTGGGGTGGTAGTCCTCGTAGGAGGCGACCGGTTCGAGCTTCAGTGTGATGTTCGGGTGCCGCTTGGTGAACTCGTCGGTGAAGGCCTTGAAGACCGCCATGTCCTCGGCCGAGCCCCAGGTCGACCAGCGCAGGGTGACCTTGCCGTCCCTGGAGTCGCCGGCGGGGCCCGCGCCGCCGGTCCCGCTGCACGCGGACACGGACACCGACAGGGCGACGGCGGCGGCGGCCAGGGCTGTTCTTCTCTGGAAAGCGGGCATCGGGTGCCTCCTGGGGGGGCTCTCGTGGGAGGAGCGGGGTGGGGAGGAGCTGGTGGGGCGGGGTCAGGCGAGGCCGCCGCCGTCGACGACGAGGGCGGAGCCGGTGATGTAGCTGCTCGCGTCGCCGGCGAGGAACAGCACGGCGTTCGCGATCTCCTCCGGCGAGCCCGCGCGGCCCATCGGCCGGTCGGCGGCGTCCTTCTCGAAGGCGGACCACTGTGCCCGCAGCTGGCGCGCCTCGTCGCGGAGCATCGGCGTCATGGTGTCGCCGGGGTTGACCGAGTTGACCCGGATGCCCGCGGCCGCGTGGTCGATGGCCAGGGCGCGCGTCATGTTGACGACCGCGGCCTTGGAGGCGCAGTAGGACAGCGCGTTGCCGCCGCCCTTCAGGCCCCACCCGGAACCGGTGTTGACGATGGAGCCGCCCTCCGTCATCGCCGGGACCGCGAAGCGGCACATCAGGTAGACCGACCTCACGTTGACGGCCATCACCCGGTCCCAGTCGGCGGCGGAGATCTCCAGCGCGGTCTGGCGGCGGATGATCCCGGCGTTGTTGAACAGGACGTGCAGGCCGCCGAACCTCTCGACGGCGGTGTTCACGACCTGCTCGCAGTCCGCCTCGGACGAGACGTCGGCCCGCACCGGCACGGCCCGGCCGCCGCCGGCCTCGATCTCGCGGACGACGCCGGAGGCGTCCGCCACGTCGGCGACGACCACGGCCGCGCCCTCGGCGGCGAACAGCCGCGCGGTGGCCCGGCCGATGCCCGAGGCGCCGCCGGTGACGATGGCGACCTTGTTCCGCAACGTGTTCATAGGTCCTCACTCGCTGACTGGATGCGGTACATCACTGACTCGCGGTACCCGGTGACGACCCGGGCGTGCCCGCCGAACGCGGCGTCGGCCGCGGCGTCCCCGCTGTCCACGAGCAGCGGACGGCCGCCGAGCGCGGCGAGTTTCTGCTGGGTGGCGAGCAGCACGATCCCGGCGAGCCGGTCGAGCACGCGCGGGCTGAACTGCTGGTTGCCGCGGCCGATCACGAAGCCCTGCCCTCCGATGACGGACAACACGCCATGTGTGACCTGTGACATGGCAAGGGTGTGAAGGGTCTGCTCGGTGACGTCCGAGGCGAGCAGGACGCCGTCCCGGACCACGTCCACGCCCAGCGGCGTCAGCTCCAGGCCGAGCTCGCGCCCCACCGCGAGCGTCGTCGCGCCGGGCCCCAGCGCATAGGCCGCACCGGGTGCCATGGACGCCACCACCTGGCGCGCGATCGACTCCGCCGACCCCGGCGGCGCCGCCGACGACCCGCTCTTGCGCCCGCTGAGCCGCGCCCTGGCCGCGGGCACCCGCAGGGTCCCGTACAGCCGCACCCCGACCCGCCCCGACCGGTACGCGTCCTCGTCCAGGTCGACGACCTCCGCGGCGAGCGTCGTCCCGTCGAAGGCGGCGGCCGTGGTGGCGGCCGCGGACGGGCTGACCGCGAAGCACCCGGAGTAGACCTTCACCCCGGCCGGCACGCCGAGCACCGGCCCCCGCGGCCGGGCGTCCAGCACGTCCCGCGCCGTCCCGTCCCCTCCCGCGAACAGCAGCAGGTCCGCCCCGGCGAGCGCCGCCACCGCCGCCCGGGTGTCCGCCGGCCCGTCGGCAGCCGCCCCGGGCCGGGGGCGGTGGGCGATCTCGTACGGGACGCCGGCGGCGACGGCGCTGTCCTCGCCCATGGCGCCCGCGACGGTGCGCACCCGGATGTCCGGGCGGCGGCGGTGGAGCGCCGTCAGCGCGGCGGCCGCGCGGGTGGCCGCGCGGGGAACCGCGCCCAGGGCGAGCGCCCTGGCCTGGATGTCCGGGCCGTCGCTGCCCTTGAGGGCGACGGGACCGCCGAGGCCCGCCACGGGGTTCACGACCAGGCCGACGATCACCGGCGGTGCTTCCGGCAGTAGGCGCGCCAGGTCGGCGACCACTGCGCCGGGTCGTCCAGGGACGCCGGGTCGATCCGGTGGACGCTCTGGTTGTAGGGCGCGTTCCTGACGAACTCCGGGTTCTCGCGGGCTTCGGAGGCCACCTGGGCGAGGATCGCGGCGTACTCGTCCAGGTCCTCGCGGGAGTAGGACTCCGTCGGTTCGAGGGTGAAGGGCTCGGCGACCACGTAGGGGTGGTGGCTGGTCCAGTAGTGCACCCCGAAGTCGGCGGCGCGCACCCCGATCTCCTCCGAGTGGACGCCGGTCTCCTCGGAGAGCTCCTGCCAGGAGTAGCGGACCTGTTCCACCCGCCGCCGGTCCGCCCACGGGACGGACGCGCCGGGGATCCGCAGGATCTTGTGCATCAGGTAGTTGTTGTTGAGGACCGCCGTCTCCGCGACCTCCTTCAGGCCCTCCGCGCCGAGCGCCATCACCCAGGCGTAGGCGCGGACGACGTTGGGCGTGACCCCGAGGAACGGGCGGATCTTCCCGACCGAACGGGCCGGGGAGTTCAGCGTGTACGAGTCGCCGTCGCGGTCGACGACCGGGCCGGGCAGGAACGGGACCAGCGCCTCGGAGACGCCGCACGCGCCCGCCGCCGGGCCGCCGCAGGCGTGCGGCGTCGAGAAGGTCTTGTGCAGGTTGAAGTGGCACAGGTCGAACCCGGCGTCACGGGCGCGGGTGACACCGAGGATGCCGTTGGCGTTGGCCTGGTCGTAGCAGGCCAGCGCGCCCGCTTCGTGGACCAGTTCGACGAACTCGCGGATCCTCGGGTTGAAGATCCCGGTGTCCTCCGGATTGGTGATCATCAGTGCGGCGGTGCGCGGGCCGACGGCCGCGCGCAGCGCCTCGATGTCGGGGCAGCCGTCGGCGTCCGGCATCAGGGTGATGACCTCGTACCCGGCGGTCTTCGCGCACGCCGCGTTCGAGGGGTGCGAGAACATCGTGGTGATGACCTGGTCGCGCCGGCCGCCCTCGCCCCGGGAGGCGTGGTAGGCGCGGATCATGGCGATGTTGGCGTAGATCGCCGCCGAGCCCGCGCCGGGCTGCAGTGAGACCCGCGCCATGCCGGAGAGCTCGTTGAGGATCTGCTCCAGCCGCCAGTAGATCTCCAGCACGCCCTGCACGGAGTCCTCGGGCTGCAGCGGGTGCAGCTCGGCGATCTTCGGGTCGCGCACGAAGGTGTCGTTGACCTTCGGGCTGTACTTCATCGTGCAGGTGCCCTGGCCGACGTCGATGTTCAGGTCGGCGCCGAGGGTCTCCTGCGACAGCCTCAGGTAGTGCCGCACCACCTGGTTCTGCGACAGTTCGGGCAGCGCGGGCGGGGTGCGGCGGCCGACGCCCTCGGGCAGCTCGACCGGCGGCGCGTCCGGGGCCGGGACGCCCACGCCGCGCCGCCCGGGCCGGGAGAGCTCGAAGATGATCTCTTCGTCCCAGCGGGCCTGGTGGAAGCGGCGCAGGACGGGCTTGGGTGCGACCGGCAGCGTCGCGAACGGTTCTCCCTGCGAGCTCACTTGGTGCCTCCGAGGGCTGAGAGGGCGTCCTTGACGGCCGCCGCGAGGGTGTCGATGTCGGCGATCGAGTGCCGCTCGGTGACGCAGACCAGGACCTCCCGGGGGCCCAGCCGCACCCCGCCGAAGATGTCCGCGCGCCGCAGGGCCGCGAGCAGCCCGTCGGCGTCCGGCACCTCGATGGCGAACTCGCGGAAGTGGAAGGCGTCCTGGTGGCGGACCCGGGCGCCGGCGGAGGCGAGGGCCCGCATGGCGTACCTGGTCCGGGCGAGGATCGTCTCGCCGATCTCGCGCATCCCCCGCGGGCCCATGAGCGCGAGGTAGACGCCCGCGGTGATGCCCCACAGGGCGGCCGCGGTGCCGACCCACTCCTTGCCCTCCTCGCGCAGCGCGAAGGAGGTCCGGTCGTAGAAGACGTCGCCGAAGCCGTACTCGCCCGCGACCGCGGTCGGGGCGATGCCGAACAGGCGGGAGGGGAACTCCGCGACGAGGCGTTCCTCGTCGTGGCTGGCGATGAAGCCCGCCTGGCCGCCGCCGTACTGCTGGTGCATGCCGAGCGACTGGATGTCCCCGCACACGAGGTCGGCCCCGAAGGACGCCGGCGGCGCGAGCACGCCGAGCGAGATCGGGTCCGTCCCCACCACCAGGAGCGCGCCGGCGCCGTGCGCCAGGTCGGCCAGCTCGCGTCCGCGGGTCTCGATGACGCCGTAGACGTTGGGCGTCTCCAGGTAGAGGGCGGCGAAGGTGTCGTCCGGGCGGACCTCGCCCGTCTCCCCCGAGGCGGCCACCGGGGCGAGCACCGTCTCGATGTCCGGGGCGAGGTAGTCGCGGATCTTGGCGAGCTTGTCGGGGGCGACCGCGCCGCTGACGAGCACCCGGTGGCGGCCGGTGCGGCGCGCGGCCATCCGCAGGGCCGTCCCCGCCGCCTGGAAGCCGTCGTAGGTGGGCACGTTGACGACGTCCATCTCCAGCAGCTCGCCCATCATCGAGACGTACTCGAAGAGGGCCTGGAACCGGCCGTGGTCCTCGTAGGGCTCGCCCGCGTAGGCGGTCAGGAACTCGCCGCGCCCGTTCACCTCGTCGCAGACCGCCGGAACGTGGTGCGGGTAGCAGCCGTGCCCGAGGAAGCTCAGCACCTGCGTCGTGTCGGTGTTGCGGGCCAGCAGGCCGCGCATGTGCCGCACCAGGCCCTGCTCGTCGGTGAAGGGGGCGGGCAGGTCGAGGGGACGGGCCGGCCGCAGGTCGGCGGGGATGTCGCCGTAGAACTCGGCGACGTCCGGGGCACCGATCTCGGCGAGCATCGCCGCCCGGGTCTCGGCCCCCGCGTTGGGGATGTAGGGATGGGTCACGGGTGCTCCTCAGTGCTTCAGGACCACGGCGTCGCGTGGCGCGATGACCACGCGGCCGGTCAGGAGACGGCCGGTCAGCAGGTCGGTCCCGGGGGCGGGCAGGGGGACGGTGGCCGGTTGGGCCCCGTGGTTGAGCAGGAACAGGAAGTCGCCGCGGCGGCAGGCCTCGACGCCCTCCGGCAGGTCCGTCCCGGTGACGCCGGCGGCGGCGAGGACCTCGTCCAGGACCGGCGTCAGGTCGTCGGGCAGGCAGCCGAGGTAGGTGGCGGTGCCGCGCCGGGTGACGGCCGCGCGCCCGTCCAGCGGGCCGCCGCGGTAGCGGGCCACGACCTGCGCGTCGTCGACGTCCAGCCACTCGCTCCAGGTCCGGGCCGTCAGCCGGGTGCCGTCCCGCATGACGACGTCCTGGGTCCGGCCGTCGGGGATCGGCCAGAACTCCTCGGCGCGCACGCCGAGCAGTTCCCGCAGCGGCCCGGGCGCCCCGCCCTCGTGGACCTGGTCGGCGGCGTCCACGACCCCGCTGAACGGGCCGACGACGAGCCGGCCCGGGAAGGAGGCGAGGTTGGCGGCCTGCTCCGCCGTGCACAGGTAGAGGTTCGCGACGATGACGACCTTGTAGGAGGAGAGGTCGCGGCCGGGCGGCGCCAGGTCGACGGCGATGCCGCGGGCGTGGAGCGGGGCGTACCAGGAGAGCAGGAGTGCGTGCAGCCTGAGCCGGTCGGACGGCAGGGACTCGGGCGCCTCCAGCCCCCACCAGCTCTCCCAGTCCAGTACGAGGGCGACGTCGGCCGCTGTCGTGGCCCCGGCGACCTCGGCCAGCCGTCGCACGTCCGCGCCCAGCGCGAGCGTCTCCCGCCACTGGCGCGAGTCCGTCCCCGCGTGCGGAAGCATCGCCGAGTGGAACTTCTCCGGGCCGTACCTGGCCTGGCGCCACTGGAAGAACATCACGCCGTCCGAGCCGTGGGCCAGCGCCTGCAGGCTGTGCAGGCGCATGACGCCCGGCTCCTTCGGGACGTTCACCCGGCGCCAGCTCACCGCGCCCGGCGCCGATTCCAGGAGCAGCCACGGCTGCCGCTTCAGGGACCGCATCAGGTCGTAGCTGAGCGCGGCCTTCACGTGGGCCCTGGGGTCGGCGGGGTCGGGGTAGGCGTCGTCGCTGACGAGGTCCTCGGCGGCGGCCCATTTCCAGTAGTCGAGGTGGTGCAGGATGCTCATGAAGTTCGTGGTCACCGGGATGTCCGGGGTGACCTCCTTGAGCACTTCGCGCTCGGCCCCGAAGCAGGCGAGCAGCGCGTCGCTGGAGAACCGGCGCCAGTCCAGGAGCTGGGCGGGGTTGACCGGGCCGGGGGCCTTCCGGGGCGGGTTGACCTGCGTCCAGCCGGTGTAGTGCTGGCCCCAGCAGGACGTTCCCCAGGCGGAGTTGAGGCCTTCCAGGGTCCCGTAGCGGGCCTGGAGCCAGCGGCGGAAGTGCCGGGCCGACTCCTCGCAGAAGCACTCGACCGTATGGTCGGCGTACTCGTTGCCGATGTGCCACATGGCCAGCGCGGGGTGGTCCCGGTAGCGCTCGGCCATGGCGCGCGCCAGCCGGACGGTGCCGTCCCGGAACACCGGGGAGGAGGGGCAGTAGCCCTGGCGCGAGCCGAACTCCAGGACGGTCCCGCCCGCGTCGACGGGCCGCACCTCCGGGTGGCGCCGTACGAGCCAGGGCGGCGGTGTCGCCGTCGCCGTCGCGAGGTCCGCGGCGATCCCGTGCGCGTGGAGCAGGTCCAGGACCCGGTCCAGCCAGCCGAAGTCGTGGACGCCGGGCGCGGATTCGAGCCGGGACCAGGAGAAGACCGCGACGGTCGCGATGTTCACACCCGCCTCGGCCATCAGCCGCATGTCCTGTTCCCACACCTCCTCGGGCCACTGCTCGGGGTTGTAGTCGCCCCCGAACAGCAGCCCCGGCACCCGTGTCAGGCCCATGGTCCGTCTCCCGTCCACCCCGCCCGCATTTTGTATTCAGAATGCATAGTGCAGTACTCTGCACCCGGTCAAGGGCCAGGCCGGAACCGGAGATTGGGGACCCGATGGCGATCAAGCGCCGACCGCTGCGCGAGCAGATCCGCGACGAGCTGATGGAGCGGCTCACCCGCGGCGAGTTCGCCCCGGGCACCGACGTCAACGAGGCCGTCCTGGCGGCCGAACTGGGCGTCAGCCGCACCCCGCTGCGCGAGGCGCTGATCACGCTGGCGGGCGAAGGGGTGCTGGAGAGCAGCCAGGGCCGCGGCTTCCGCTTCGCGCCCGTCAGCCGCAAGGAGTTCCGCGAACTGGTCGCGATCGTCGCCGCGCTGGAGTCCCTCGCGCTGGAGTCGTCCGACCCGGCGCACCTGCGGAAGATCGCCCCGGAACTGCTGGGAATGGCCCAGGAGTTCCCCGACCCGGTGGCCGAACACGCCACGGTCGACCGGCGCGACGACGAATGGCACGGCCTGCTGCTCAGCGGCTGCCCCAACCAGCGCCTGCTGGACCTGCTCGCCGGCGTCAAGGCCGGGATGCGGCGCTACGAGAACCTCGTCGTCGCCGAGGACGAGCCGGTGGCCCGCGAATCCGAGGAGCACTGCGAGATCGCCCGCAGGCTCCTCGAGGACGACCTCCCCGGCGCCGTCCGGGCACTCAGGGCCAACTGGGTGGGCGGCATGGAGCGCATGCTCGCCCACATCCCGTGATGCCAGGGCTTGTCAGGCTAGAACGCCGCGTGGGCCAGCCAGTGGTCCAGCAGCGCGCGGTCGCCCGTCACCGTCACCCGGCCGTCCAGCGGCGGGACGCGGCGGGAGAACACCAGCATGAGGTCCGCCACCGCCCCCGACACCACCACGTCGGCCTCGACCGGTCCGCGCTCCCACCGCGGCGCCCCGGGCGTCCTGGTGACCACCCAGCCCTCCGCGGCCCCCGGCCGGAACCCGATCCGCTCGCCCCGGCCGCGCAGCCCGGCGACCGCCGGCCTGACCGCCGCGAAGGCCGGTGTGGACAGCAGGTCCAGGTTCTCGCCGATCACGTCGGCCGCGAGGTCGTCGGCGATCGTGAACGCGGTGTCCGTCGCCAGCGCCGCGTCGTAGTGGTGGACGCAGGTGTCGCTCAGCATCCTGCGCAGCCAGAAGGCGGCCGGCCGCGGCCCGGTGAACGTGCGCGTCCCGGTGTCCGCGCCGGTCTCCCGGATCGCGCGGATCAGCTCCTCCGCGCCCTCGCGCAGCCACCGGGCCCACCCGTCCGGGGCGCCGGGATCGGCCTGCCACGGGTCGGGGACGGGCAACTGCTCTCCCCCGCGCACGAGTTCGGCCGCCCACCGGTGTTCCTGGCCGACGTGCCCGACGAGGGTGCGCAGCGGCCATTGCGGGCAGGTGGGCACCCGGGTGTCCGGGTCCCTTCCGGCGACCGCGCGGACGAACCCCCCGGTCTGCTCCCGCAGGCCCTCCACGAGCCGTGCGGTGTCCAGCGTCGACGTCATCACGAAAGCTCCTCTCACAAGGTGACGCAGGTACGGTAGAAGCTCCAGTCCGGTGGAGGTTCAAGTGCCTTTGCTCGATGAGACGTTCGGGATCGGCGAGCTGGCCCGGCTGACCGGCGTGCCGGTGCGGACCATCCGCTTCTACTGTGACGAGGGCATCGTCGACTCGGTGCGCAGCACGGGCGGGCACCGCAGGTTCGACCGGGCGGCCGTGGAGCGGCTCGGCCTGGTCAGGCGGTTGCGCGGGCTCGGGCTCGGGCTGTCCTCCGTCCGGCAGGTGCTGACCGGCGAACGTTCCGTGGCCGAGGTCGTCGCGGCCGAGCGGGCCGCGCTCGATGTGCGGCTCGCGGACCTGGCCTGGCGGCGGGCCTCGCTGCGGGCGGTCGAGGAGGCGGGACCGGCCGAGCGGGCCGCGCGGCTGGAGCTGCTGGCGGCGGTGCGGGACGGGGGTGCCGCCCGCGACGCGCTGGCCGGTTTCTGGCGGCGCGCGCCGGTCGCCCCGGTGTCCGGGGCGATGCTCGCCGCGTTCGTGGCGATGGCCGTGCCCGAGCCGCCCGCCGATCCGACGCCGTCGCAGGTGGTCGCGTTCGCCGAGCTGTTCGCGCTGGCAGGTGACCGGGAGCTGACCCGCCGCCTGCTGGCCATGGCGCGGGCCAATGCCGAACTGGTCGCCGACGAGGCCGAGTTGCTGCACGGGATCGGCGAGGCGTGCGCGCTGGCCCGGCCCCTGGTGCGGGCGGGTGAGCCGCCCCGCGCGGGCCCCGAGCTCGACCGGTTCGTCGCGGCACACGTCGCGGTGCGCGGCGGCGGCGACACCCCGCGGTTCCGGGGCCGGCTGCTGGCCCACGTGGCCGCCGACCGCGATCCGCGGATGCGCCGCTACTGGCGGCTCGTGGCCGAGGCCGGCGGCGACCCGGCGACGCCCGGCGCGTCCCACCTGTGGCTGACCGACGCCCTCGAACGCTCCGTGAGTCCCGGTGGTGCCGCTCCCGGTGGCTGACGCCCGGCGCGGTCGGCGGGCTGCCCGGTGTCCTGGCCGGTGTCCTGGCCGGAGCGCGCCGGCTCAGAGCGTGCCCGCTTCGCGTTCCCGGGATCCGTTCGGTACGGCGATGACCGGTTTCACGGAACCGGTGCCGTCCTTCTTCGCCGGCGATTCGCCGGGTCGGCGGACACGGGCGAACAAGCCCTTCGCCCGTCGGGGCAAAGGGCGAGGGCTCCGGTGGTGCCCCGAAACAGCATCCGAACGGGTGATTTCATGCCGGTTGCCTCCCCCACGGGCGCGCGGGCACACCACCCTGGGAGCCGACGGTGTATCAGTACCCGTACTGAGCAAGTCAGTTGTCGACAAGAGGAGAAGGCATGCCCACGTACGAGACCGAGATCCACACGGGTGGCGGAGGCTGGCAGCCGGACCAGCCGCTCAGCCTCTCCATCGCCAACCGCTCGAATGTCGTTCCCGAGGACGGTGCTCCCGCGACCGGCACCAGTGTCACCTGGTCCGGCGACGCGGGAAACGGCAACGTCACCTTCTTCGACAACGGCGCCTCGTTCCAGGGCACCGCCCAGTTCCCGGGCGAGGGGCCGGTCGGCTACCGGGGGAACCGGGTTGACTGACCGCTGACGCGCGGACGTGGTGCGGGCCCTGCCGGCCGGTTCACGGCAGGGCCCGCACCACGTCCGCACCACGGCACGAACCCGCCCGGTCCGGCCCGGCGCGTTCGGTCACCGGACCGCACAGGCCGCCCTGGACGCCTTCCAGGGCGCGGGCGGAGGCTCCCGGCCGGCGGGTACGGTACCGGCATGACGGGCAGTCCGGACACGGTGCTGGTGGTGGTGCGCGGGCCGAGCGGCGCGGGCAAGTCCACCATCGCCGCACGGCTGCGCGCCGCCTACGGACGGGGCATCGCCGTCGTCGCCCAGGACGTGCTGCGCCGAACCGTCCTGCGCGAGCACGACGTCGCCGGCGGCGCGAACATCACCCTGATCGACCTGGTCGCCCGGCACGCCCTCGACCACGGTTTCCACGTCGTCGTCGAAGGCATCCTCGCCGCCGAGCGCTACGGCCCGATGCTCGCCCGGCTCGCCGCCGACCACCGCGGCCGTACCTTCCTGTACTACCTCGACGTGGACTTCGACGAGACCGTGCGACGGCATTCCACCCGCCCGCAGGCCGCCGAGTTCTCCCCCGAGGACATGGCCGGCTGGTACCGGCCCCACGACCTCGTCCCGGGCGCCCGCGAACACGTCATCGGCCGGCACAGCACCCTGAACGCCACGGTCGAGCGGATCCTCGCCGACACCGCCCTCACCCCGGCCGGCTGGACACCCCGCCCCTGAGCCGCCGCTGGCGACCCGCCTCGCCGGTGCCGGGGCGCCGCGAGGTCTTCGGGGGCGCCCGGTGCGAAGCCCTGGCTCTCCCGGGCGGTCCCGATCGCACGGACCGCGGTGTCCGTGCACAGCGAGCCGCGTGACTGTCCTTCCCTACGCGGCGAGTAGGCCGTTGCGCTTCAGGAGCGGCAGCACCTGGTCCCTGACCGCCGGAGCGAGTCGGACGTCCGGCTCGGTTCCGGTGATCCACCGCATGTCCGCCAGTTCGGCCGCGGGCCGGGGGGTCCGGCTGATCCCGGCGGTGAAGACCGTCATCCGCATGGGCACGTTCTCCAGCGCGGCCAGGGCCTCGACGTCGGCCAGGAACCGCGGTTCCAGAGGACGGACTCCGAGTTCCTCGTCGAGTTCCCGGACCAGTGCTTCGGCCGGCGCTTCACCCGGATCCGGCTTCCCGCCCGGCAGATAGAACACCTCGGGTGCCGCCTTCTTGCTGACAACGAGCAGCTTCCCCTGCTCGACGACCGCGGCAGCCACGACGATCAACGGCGCGGCTTCGTCATGGTTCCCGGGCGCGACCGCCCCATCGTGTTGTGTCATGTGGATCATTCTCCCAGGCGCTGCGGTGGCACCGGTCGACGGCATCGCCGCCCGCTTCGTGGAGAACGGGGCCTGCCGGCGGATCACCGTACAGACGGCCGGTTTCCCGGCAGAATCGAGCCATGACCTCCTCCTCGTCGGGCGTTGTCCCGGACCCCTTGCCGCCCGGACCGGCCGTCGGCGGTGGCCTCGCGGACCGCCTGCGCCGCACAGCCGCGGAGCTCGGCCTCGACCTGCCCGCGCCGGAGAAGGAGTGGGAGCGCAGCGCCGAGTTCAAGGACGCCGACGGCCGCTGGGTGTGCATAAACACCCCCAACAGGAGGCGCCGCCACGATGTGCGCTTCCGGAAGCAGGGCGCCTGGCTCGCCACCGGGCGGACCGCGGACCTGGCCGCCGTGGTCAGGGCCACGGTGGCCTGGATGAGCGGTGCGGACCTCGAACAGACCCGGGCGGTGGCCCCGTTCATCCGGTTCGGGGACTGGGCCGTCGCCCACGAGCGCGAGCCGCTCGACCCGGTCGAGCTGGCCTGGTGGCACAAGCTCGACCGGTACCACCTGCCCCCGTGGGACCGCCGTCCCCACAGCCGTGCGCTGACGGAAGCGGCTCACGCCCAGCCGGCCCTTCGTCGGCTGATGCCGGTCAACAGCCACTACATGCTCTGGTTCTCCACCCGCGTCAACTTCCCGTACGCGTCGGTCGGGTACTCGGTCGACCCGCACCACGACGGGCTGTACGTCGTACGGAACGAGAAGGGGGAGGTCGTCGCCCGCACCGAGACCCCCGAGGAGGCCGTCGCCCTCGTGGTGGCCGCTCTGCCGGAGGACGCCGGCCCGGCGCGCTGACCCTGCCGGCCGGGCGGCGGGGCGCTCGGCCGGGCCCGGTTGGCCGGCGCGTGCCGGGCGTCAGAAGTGCCCGTTGTCCGTCCACGCGTACCAGTGGCCCGACAGACGGGTGTAGCTGTTGCCGTCGCGCTCGGCCGGCGGGCCGTCCGGGAGGTAGGCGTGGCCGGTGAGCTCGAAGACGCCGCTGCCGGGGACGGTGAAGCGCAGGCCGGTGCCGGGCGCGACAGGCCGTGGCGGGTACCGGGGCCGACTTGTGCGTTCCATTCGGCGTTCCGGGCCCGGTGTTCCGGGGTTCCGGCTTTGGGCCGGAGCGCCGGAACAGTGAAAAGAATATGACGCCCAGTCATCGGAAAGTCACGCGTTTCCGTGATTGGGTGCGCACCGGATGGGATCCCGGCCCTATTTCCACGGCCGGGTCGCGGTAGCCGGTTCATCACGCATTGCTTTCGCGCCGTCCGGCCATTGTCTCGCGGCGCACGGCCCGCCGGGATTTCCCCGGGCGGGCGGCCCCCCGGCGGTGGCCTAGACGTCCAGCCCGGTCTCGATGCGCTTGAGGCCGTGCCGGGCGAGCGCCAGGTTGGCGCGCGAGCGGTCCAGGGCCAGGTAGAGGAAGAGCGAGCCGCGGCTGCGGGCCAGCGGGCGGATCAGGTGGTACTGGGTGCCGAGCGTGATCAGGATGTCCTCGATGACATCGTCGACCGACAGCGCGGCCAGGGCGCGTATCTTCGCGCGGACGACCTCGGTGTTGCCGGCCGCCGCGATCTCCAGGTCGAGCTGCTGGCTCCCGCCGAGAAACCCGAGTGACATACCGCTCTCGTAGTCGACCAGGGCCACCCCGATGGCGCCCTCGATGCCCATCGCGTCCTTGAGTGCGTTGTCAATGTTCATGAGCTGTTCGTCCTTTGCGTGACTTCCGGGCGGAACCCCCGTGTGCAGGGGACAAAGTAGCAAGAAGTCGTCAGCTGTGGTCACCGCGCGGAAAGGGTGGAATAAAGTACGCTGCGCAGGCAGTTCAGAAAAGTGAAGGGGTACCGGTGCGCGCACTCGAAGCTTCCCTCTCCGATGTGCTCGGCTCCCCCGGAGTCGTCGGTGCCGCCCTCGTCGACGCCGTCACGGGCCTCGGCTACCGGTCCGCCGGGGAGCACCGGCTGCTCGGGACCGGAGCGGAGCTCGCCGAGCTGACGAACCTGATCGGCGACCGGCTGCACGAGGCCGGGGCGGAGGGCGAGTTGGAGAGCCTGGTGGTCACCAGCACCCGCCATCACCAGGTCGTCCGGGTGGTGCCCCGGCAGGGCGACCCGCTGCTGCTGGCCACCGTGCTGGACCGGGAGCGGACCAACCTGGCGCTGGCGCTACGTCAGACGGCCGACCGGGCCGGGGACCTGCTGGCATGACCATCCGTTCCCATGACTCCGCCCGGCCCGTGCCGCCCGCCGCGCGCAACGTGCCGGCGCTGCTGCTGGCGCTGCGCCGGGCGGGATTCACCGGCTCGGTCACCGTCTCCAGTGCGCCGGGCGGCACGATCCACCTGGAACAGGGGCTGGTCACCGCGATCGAGACCCCCGGAGCCCCCACCGCCGAGACCCTGCTGCTGAAGTCGCGGCGCGTCGGCGAGGCGGACTGGGCGGCCGCCGAGACGGCCGCCGCGACCGCCCGCGCGGGCGACGCCCCGGGGCCGTGGGGCGGCGGCCTCGGTGCGGCTCTGGTGGCCCAGGGGTCGATCGGCGCAACCGAGCTCGAAACCGTCTGCGCGGCCGCCGTCTTCGACGGCGCCTTCGCCCTGGTGCTGAGTCCGCCCGGCAGCTGGCAGGTGGCCGAGGCGGCCGCGCCCGCCGGGATCGCGCTGCGCCCCGGGATCGAGCCGCAGCGGCTGTTCGAGGAGACCGCCCAGCGCGTGGCCCTGCTGACCCGCCTCTGGGGCCCGCCCGGCGAGCTGGCCCGTACCCGGATCCGCCCCGCCGCGCAGGCCGAGTCCAGGGCCCTGCGGATCCCGGACCGCTACCGGGAGATCCTGATCGCCGCCACCGGCCGGCGCACCGCGCGCGACATCGGATTCGCCCTTGGGCGCGGGCTGTTCGCGGTGCTGCTCGACCTGGCCCGGATGGACGCCCGGCACCTGCTCCACCGGGAGCCGGCACGCCCGGCCGCCGGAGTGCCGGGCGTCGCCCCGCGCACCCCGCCCAGCGGCCCGCCGCCGGCCGGGACCGGGCCGCTGCCGCGCCGGACCCCCGGCGTGCGCGGCCCGGGCGGCCAGAGCGGCCCGGGGGGTCAGGGCAGCCTGGGCGGCCCCGCCCGGCCCGGGGGCCCGGCGGCCGTTTCCGACGAGCCACCGAACGGACACCGCGCCGAGCGGACCGAGACGACCGAGAACACCGAGAAGAGCGCACCATGAGCAGCCAGACATCGCCCGCAGCACTCGTCGACGAGCTGAAGTCCCTCCGTGACCGGGTCATGGGCATCTCCGAGAGTGTCATCTCGACCGCCGACGGCCTGCTGGTGGCCGCCGACACGGCCGCCGTGCACCCCGAGTCGGCCGCCGCTCTGTCGGCCGCCATGCTCGGCCTCGGCCGGCGCACCGCGGCCGAGTTCGGCCTGGGCGGCCTGCGCGACGTGGTCACCCGCTGCAACGGCGGCTACGTCGTGGTGCTGTCGATCGGGGAGCAGGCGCTGCTGATGATCCTGGGTGACGAGGGCCTGGACATCGCCGGCCTGCACCGCGAGTCGCCCGCCTCGGTCCGTCGGCTGGGCGGGCTGCTCGGGATGGCCCCCGCCGCGCTCTAGCCGTACCGGCCCGTGAGGCCCGGGGACGCGGCCGGCGGGGGTGAGGGCGGGTCGTCAGGTGCCGGTGCCGCCCTGGTCCGGGGTGGGGCGCCCGGCGGCGGGACGGCCGGCCTCGGGCTCGTCGAGCAGCAGTTCCAGCAGTGGGACGGCGGCCTCCAGTTCCCGGCACTGCTGCGGAGTGAGCCGCCCGCTGCGGTGGGCCAGCAGCGCGGAGCGCTCCTGGCGGATCCGGGTGATCGCCGCCAGGCCGGCCGGGGTGAGTTCGAGCAGCTGTGACCGGCCGTCCAGCGGGTCGGGGGTCCTGGCGATCAGCCCGTCGGCGGTCAGGGGGGCGATCGTGCGGACCATGGACGGGACGGCGACCCGTTCCCGTGCGGCGAGTTCGCCGAGCCGCAGCGGGCCGTGCTGCTCGACCCGGGCCAGCGCGGAGAGCTGGGCGGAGGTGAGGTCCTTGCCGCTGGAGGCCTGGGCCATCTGCCGGTGGAGCCGGGCGATGACCAGGCGGAGCCGGACGACGGCCTCCGCGGAGAGGCCACCGCCGCCGGCCCCGCTCGCGGCCCCGGCCCCGGCCCCGGTCATGACCGGCCGGCCCCTCCGGCCGGCCCGCGCCGGCCCGCGCCGGGGCGTCCACCGGCCTCTCCCCCGCCCGGCCGCGGGCCGCCGGGCCGGGTACGCCCGCGCACCAGCGAGGCCGCGGCGGCGACCAGCGACATCGCGATCGCCAGCCAGAACACCACGACCAGGCCGTCGTGGAAGGGCCCCGAGATCAGCTGCGGGAAGAACTGCCGGCCGGTCAGCGTATGCGCGTTGGCCTCCGGGAGCTGTCCGAGCACGTGCGGGCCCAGCAGCTGCCGGATCGGGTTGTACCCGAGGAACGCGGCGAAGAGCGTGCCGACCGGCGGCAGCGAGGCGATGGTCTGCGCGTCGCCGGCGGGTACCCCCTGCGCGGTCAGCCCGGAGCTGAGCGTGTGCGGCAGCGACCCGGCCAGCCCGGCCACCATCAGTGAGAAGAAGACGCCGATCGACAGGACCATGCCGGCGTTCTGGAAGGTGGCACGCATGCCTGAGGCGGCGCCGCGGGCCTCGGCCGGCACGCTCGACATGATCAGCGAGGTGTTGGGGGCCGCGAACAGGCCGCCGCCCAGGCCGTTGAGGAACACCAGGCACGCGAACCACGGATACCCGAAGTCGGTCGGCAGCACCAGCAGTCCGGCGAAGGAGACGGCCATCGCCACCAGCCCGCCGGAGGCGAACAGCCGGGCCCCGGCACGGTCCGAGAGATATCCCGAGACCGGCCCGGCGGCGAGGAAGCCGAAGGTCAGGGGGACCAGGTAGATCCCGGCCCAGAGCGGGGTGTCCGCGTAGTCGTAGCCGTGCAGTGGCAGCCAGATGCCCTGCAACCAGATGATCAGCATGAACTGGAGGCCGCCGCGGGCGATCGAGCCCAGCAGGGTGGCCGCGTTCCCGCCGGCGAAGACCGGGTCGCGGAAGAGGGCCAGCGGGAACATCGGCTCGGCGACCCTGGACTCGATCAGGCAGAAGGCGACCAGCAGCGCCGCCCCGCCGGTCAGCCCGCCCAGCACCCAGGGGCTGGTCCAGCCCATGGTGTGGCCGCCGTAGGGCTGGATACCGTACGTGATCGCGGCCAGCAGGGCGGTCAGGCCGACGGCGAAGGTGAGGTTGCCCCACCAGTCGATCCGGGCGGGCCGCCGTACCCCGGTGTCGCGCAGCGACCGGTAGGCCCAGACCGTGCCGAGGACGCCGATCGGCACGTTGACCCAGAAGATCGACCGCCAGTTCCACTCGGCCAGCAGCCCGCCCAGCACCAGACCGATGAACGAGCCGGCGATGCCCGCGACGACGTTCACCCCGAGCGCCGTGCCGCGCCGGTCGGCCGGGAACGCGTCGGTGATGATCGCCGCCGAGTTGGCCATCAGCATCGAGCCGCCGACCGCCTGGACCACCCGCCAGCCGATCAGCCACAGCGCGCCGGGGCCGCCGTGCAGCGGGTCGAGCGAGAGGGCCACCGAGGTGACGGTGAAGATCAGGAAGCCGGCGTTGTAGATCCGCACCCGGCCGTGGATGTCGCCCAGCCTGCCGAGGGTGACCACGAGGACCGCGGTGACCAGCAGGTAGCCCATCAGCATCCACAACAGGTAGCCGACGTTGCCGGGTTGCAGCGGGTCCAGGCCGATGCCGTTGAAGATCGCGGGAAGTGAGATGAGGACGATCGAGGCGTTGACGGTGGCGATCAGGGTGCCGAGGGTGGTGTTGGAGAGCGCGACCCACTTGTCGTGCGGACGGCCGGGACCCGCGGTCCTGCGGGAGCGGCCCGTACGGCCGGTTCTGTCACCGCTCGCTGCTCTGGTCGCCACCGCTGCCTCCTGGAGAGCGATCGGCTGTGGCTGCCGTGCGGAGAGCATGTCGATAGCTCTCGTCAGCTAACGATAGTCCGGTCATCGCCCTGCGGACAGGCGCACCGGGTACGGAGGCCCGGTGCGTCCCGGGCTGCCGCGCGGATCCGCGGCGGCCGTCCGGTCCGTGTTCATGTGATCTTGTGTGCGAGCCCTTAGCCTTGTCCGCGGACGATCCGCGTCCGCGTCGCCGGTGATCGGTCCCTGGAAAGGACGGATCGGCTCAGTCCGGACAGTACTTCCTTCCGTCGAGGTAACACTCCGTCAGCAGTCCTTGCGCCCGGGGGGAGACCGCAGAGCCGGGTGCCCATCGTTCAGCGGGGAGGCTCCACCATGAGTCGAACAGGCATATGTCCAAGAGTTCTCGTCGTCGGGGCGGGCCTGGCCGGCACCGCCACGGCGATCCGGCTGCTCCGCTTCGCGCGCAGGCCGCTCGAGATCGTCCTGCTGGAGCGGCGTTGCGACTACCGGTCCGCCGGCGTCGCGTACCACCGCGACGGCAACCCCTGGGACCATGTGTTCAACATCCAGGCGGGTCGGATGTCGGTGTTCCGGGAGGACGTCCACGACTTCGTCCGCTGGGCCAACTCCGAGGCCGACCGCCGGGATTGGCCGGAGCCCTGGGCCGGGCTCGAGTTCGTCGAGCAGGGCCCGGCGCCCCGGCGGATCTTCCAGGACTACCTGATCGACCGGCTGGCCGAGGCCAGGCGGGAGGCCTGTCCCGGTGTCGTGCTCGTCGAGGCGGACGGCGAGGCGGTCGACCTGGACGTACGGCCCGCAGGGGTCGAGGTGACGGTGCGCCGGCCGTCCGCGGGCGGTACCGGGGCCGGGCCGGGCCCGGAAGAGACCGTGCTGTTCGCCGATCACGTCGTTCTCGCGACCGGCCTCGAACTCAGGGAACCGCCCTTCGCCGCCGGGGTGTTCGCGCACGAGTCCTTCGTGCGGAACCCGTACTCAGCGGCCGGCGTCCGAAAGCTCGCGGCGCTGCCGCCCGGGGCGACCGTCGCGATCGTCGGGTCCGTGCTGAGCGCGTACGACTCGGCGGGCCTTCTGCTGCGCCGGGGCCACACCGGGAGGATCCATCTGATCTCCAAGACCGGGACGATGTTCCGGACGTACCCCGGCGGACACGAGCACGGAGTGGTGCAACTTCCCTGCCCGGCAACGCTGCTGGAGCCGTACCGCAATCGTGAGGAGTTCCTCGCCCGGGTCCGGGCCGAGTGGGAGGCGGCGTGCTCGGCGGTCGTCCGGGACCATCCCGGGGTCGACCCGGTGGTGGTCGCGGAGCGGGTGGCCAAGGCGTGGGAGCCGCATCTGCCCAAGGCCCTCCAGCGGATTCCCTCCGATGAACTGCGGCGCCTGCTGGACGAGTTCGGTACCGCGATAGCCGCTTTCCGGGTCGGCGCGGTGGAGTACACGATGGAGGTCATCGAGCG
Organism: Kitasatospora sp. NPDC087315; assembly: GCF_044744345.1. NCBI lineage: Bacteria > Bacillati > Actinomycetota > Actinomycetes > Kitasatosporales > Streptomycetaceae > Kitasatospora > Kitasatospora sp. NPDC087315. The sequence goes on from NZ_JBIUYD010000016.1 coordinate 161,902, forward strand.
CGCGATGCACCCGGCGGACGGGTCGGTGAAGCTGGTCGTCGGCAACGTGGAGGGGATCACGCCGGCGCGGTCGGGGCGGCTGGTCGTCTCGGTCGTGGCCCCGGAGGAGAAACACGCCATCGAGGCCGACCTGGTGGTGTCCAACTTCGGCCGGGAGTCGGACTACAGCAGGGTCGGCCAGCCGCTCTGGAGGAATCTCCTGCGCAGGGGGATCGCGGTCCCCCATGAGCGCACCGGGCGCGGCCTGGAGGTCGACGGGCAGGGGGTGCTGCTGGGCCCCGGCGGGGAGCCGGCCGGCCCGGTCTCCGCGGTCGGCGTGCTGAGAGAGGGCGACGAGATCGTGCGGAACGGCCGGACCGGTGCCTTCACCTTCAATCTCGCCGCCATCAAGAACCATTCAATCGCGGTCGCCGCACACGCGATCGAACAACTGGAACTGCGCGAAGACGGGCTGGCCGGGAACATGGCTCAATACCGTGGCCATGTCGGCAATACAGAGGAAGCGGCCGGGGCCGGATTCGAGGAGGCTGTGGTCATGGAGGTGAGGAGGATGGCCACCCGTGCCCGAAGTGAACGGGAACTGCTCGATTCCCGGCTGGACGCCTGTATCCGGTCCATCGGCGCACTTCCGACCCTTCCGGTGGAGGCTTCCCGGCACAACCGCCTGACCAGGGCGTTCGTCACCCGGGCCGCCGTCGAACGACTCACCGACGTCTCCGTGACACCACGGCAGCTGCGTCGACAACTGGGGATAGCGAACGCCGAAGATCTGGGGGATTAATTGAACGGGCGGCGGATTCAGGGATTCCTTTTGACCGGTGGTACACAGAGTGTGTTGCGAGGTACTTGTAACCGCACCAGAAGTCCACTCGAGGGATCCATCCTCGTCGCCCCTTCCCTCGAAGCGGGTCTGTACGACGCGATCGTGGCGGCGCGTGCGATCGTCTGCGGTTCGGGTGGGCTGACCGGCCACATGCAGTCCATCTGCCGCGGCCGGGGAATACCCGTGCTCCGCGTCGACCAGGCGGACCTCGCCGACCTGGTCGGCGAGGTGACGCTGCACCTGGAGAGCCAGTCGGTCGTCATCGGGTCCGACGCGGGTGTCGGGGCCCCGGGCCCGGGGGCCGGGAGTCCGTCGGTGGACCATCTCGGCTCCGCGTGCGCGGTCATCGCGGACCTGCAGGACATCCGCACGATCAACTCGTGCGGGCCGAACGCGAAGCGGGTCGACTCCTTCTTCATCCGGGAGGAGTTCCTCTGCCTGGCGGCGGGCCTGCGTCCGCTCGACGCCCTGGACGGCGGCCCCGCCGACATCGCGGTCTACGGGCAGGCCGTCGCGGACCGGCTGTGCACCTTCGTCGAGGCGCTCCTGCCCGGCCAGCGGCTGGTCCTGAGGCTTCTCGACCTCCGCTCCGACCACGCCGCCGGCGTCACCGAGCTGGCCCCGGTCGCGGTCGAGCCGAACCCCGAGCTGGGCCTGCACGGCGCGCGCTGGCTGCTGGGTTCGACCGCCTACCGGGACGCGCTGCACACCGTGCTCGCGTCCTTGCGCAAGCGGCTCGGCGACGACGCGGACCGCGTGCACCTCTCGGTTCCGTTCCTCAACGACGCGGAGGAGTTCGCCCAGCTCAGGGCGCACCTCGAACTGCCGGCCGACGTGCCTGTGTCCGCGTTCATCGAGACGCCCGCGGCGGTGCACGCCACCACGGAGATCTGCGCCGCGGGCGCCAGCGAGCTGTTCGTCGGCACCAAGGACCTGGTGCAGTTCTACCTGGCCGCGGACCGGACCAACCACCTGGTGGCCGAGTCCTACCAGACCCGGCACCCGGCCGTCCTGGACGGGGTGCGCAGGGTGGTGGAGTCCGCGCGCGCCGCGGGTACCCCGGTGAGGGTGTTCTCGCTGGGCGCGGACCTCACCCACTACCTGGAGCGCCTGCCGACCCCGGACGGTTACATGATGTGCACCGCCGAACTCCGGCAGGTGGTCCTTCAGCCGCAGCCCTGACGCCGCCACCGCGCGGAGCACGAAGCCCGGCCGCCGCCGGGGTGACCGGGGCGACCGGGCTTCGTCGGGCTCACGGGCGGCGACCGTCCGCCGATCAGGCCTCCTTGACCACCACGGTCTTGGCCGCCTTGTCGTGGAAGCACTGCTGCAGCGGCTTGTCCCAGAGCAGCGACAGCACGTTCACCAGGGAGAACAACGAGCCGATGCAGTAGACCGCCTGGGGCAGGCCGTAGACCGCGCTGCGGGTCCAGAGCTCGTTGTCGGAGGGACGGCCGCCGTGCGCCGCCGAGACCACCCGCAGCTTCATCACCTTCTTGCCGACGGACTGCTGGAGCTGGGTGAGCATCATCACCGCCTCGTAGCCGAAGACGACCACGGCGCCGATGACGCCGGCCAGGATCGAGCCGGCCGCGGACGCGACGGTGAGCTGGATCACGAGCAACGGGATCAGCAGCACGAGGCAGTCGATCAGGCGGGCCAGGAAGCGGTCACCGGGGCCGGCCAGGGTGCGGCCCGGGCCCAGCCACGGCGGGATCTGGCCGCCGCCCTGCGGGTAACCGGGCGGGGGCGGGTAGCCGGAGCCGGGCGGCGGGTAGCCGGGACCGGGCGGCGGGGGCGGGTAGCCGGGGCCGGACTGCGGGTCGTACGGGCCCTGCGGGGCACCGTGGCCCGGCTGCGCCGGAGGCTGCTTGCCGTAGGGGTTCTGCTCTGACGGGTAGCCGTAGCCGGGAGGTGGGTTCGTCATCGTCCTGCTCGTCTCGTGGTGGTGTCCCCTAGGGTCTAGCGGCTGGGTGATCCTTTAGGAAGACCGCGGGGTCAACCGTTACGTGAACACCACGGATTCGCGATCTCGTCACGGCCGCTCCAGGCCCCGGCGTCGAGGCCGCCATCACGGTAGGCGTTCTGGTGAAAGGTCACGTGTGATCTTGTCTCTCTGTGCGGTGATGAATTTCCTCGAACACGGCGCTGCTGCGCGCTGTGGCACACGGGAGACTTGACCTTCCGCGCCGGCTCGACCTGGCCAGCCTCCGTCAAGGGTGGCGTAGATGGCGGTTGAGCAGGCAGGATCGACGCATGAGGCTTCTGGTGATGGGTGGCACTTGGTTTCTCGGCAGAGCGGTGGTGGACGGCGCGCTGGCGCGTGGGTGGTCAGTGACGACGTTCAGCCGCGGCCGGTCCGGTTCACCGGCGCCCGGGGCTGATCACGTACTGGGAGACAGGACGGTGGAGGAAGATCTGCGCCGTCTTGCCGGTCATGGTCCGTGGGACGCGGTGATCGACACGTCCTCGACCGAGTTGGCCCCGAGGGGCGTACTCCTGGGTGCCTCGGTGTTGCGTTCCCAGGTTCGCCATTGGGTGCATGTCTCGACGGTCTCTGTGTATCGGGGGTGGCCCCACGCGGTACTGACCGAACAGGACGCCATGCTTGACTGCCCGCCTGACGCCGACGAGACCTTCGGATACACGGGTGTGGACGGGTCCCCGACTGTCTACGGGTTCCAGAAGGCCGGCGGTGAACGGGCGGTCACCACCATGTTCGGGAACGACGTGACATTCCTACGCCCGGGGGTAATCCTCGGCCCTAAAGAGTATGTCGGGAGGCTTCCGTGGTGGCTCGGCCGGGCAGCTCGTGGCGGCAGCATTCTCGCGCCCGCACCGGCCGATCGACTCATCCAGCCAGTTGACGTCAGAGACGTTGCCGGTTTCGCGCTGGACCGGGCGGCCGTAGCCGAGGGCGCCATTTTCAACGTCACACACCCGATCGGAATTACCTTCGGTGACTTTGTTGAGGCCTGCTTGCGCGTCACGGGCGGGGTCGGCCGACCTGTGTGGGCCCAGAGCGACGCGCTGGCCAGGCATGGTGTGACGGAGTGGACCGAACTGCCGCTGTGGCGGACGCACCAGGGTGTCTGGAGCGTCTGCTCTCAGAAGGCAGTGTCCGCCGGGGCACGGTTCCGGCCGATCGAGCAGACGATCAACGAAACGTGGGCGTGGCTCCAAGAGGGTGGCGAACTAATTGACCACCCGAGGCGCCACGCCCACGGCATCAGCGAGGACAAGGAAGCCCTCGTGCTGGCCAGCGTCCGCTGACTGACGGATCAGCCTATGGCCAGCGTGCCGCCGAGTTGGGAGTGCGCGCCGACGGCCACATACTCCTCGATCCGCTCAGCGAGTTCCACCCGTACAGGACCCGGTCCGCTGATCTCCGGAGACGCGAGAGCGCGCCGAAGACCCCCAGCACGGGATGTGATGCCGGCTACCCGCCACTCCTTGGGGATCTCGAAAACGGGCGCTACCGCCTCCACGGCTCCATCGAATTCGCCGGCCAGTAGCCTGGCGTGGCTCAGGTCGATGGCTGCCTGCGCCAGATCCGTTGCTTCCTGAGGGGTCGACAGGCCAGAATCGTGGACCTTCCGCATCAGGGCAATCGATTCCATTGCCGACTGCTCGGCGGCCGGACCGTCCTTGACGAGAAGGAACGTCGTGGCGTTGCTCATGAGCGCGCGGCGGCGCGAGAAGCTGAACTCACCGCCGACGTCATCGTGCAGGCCGTCTCGCTTCCCATCGCCGGGTTCCAGAGCGGCAGTCGCGGCCAGGCGAGCGGAGTTGGCATCACCAAGGTGGCCATAGGCCCTCGCTTCGATCACCGCCAGGCGCTGGCGGGCCGTGTCGCCGAGTCCAGGGAAACTCTGCGCCTTCTCTACCTGTCGGATGGCCTCTGCGGGCCGCTGATCCCAGTAGGCCAGAATCCCAAGAGTTCCGTGAGCGAAAGCCCTGAGAGGGCCATGGTCGACGACCTCCCCGTACATGGCGGCTGTCCGTGCGAAGCTCGTAGCAGCAGTGATCGACCCCAGGTCGAACACCGCAGTCGCCAAGACTGCCGAAGCCTGGCCGGCCGCGAGGTAGAGACGTTCCCGCTGCCTGACGATCTGGGTGCGGTCAAGCATCGCCGTGACCGTGGCGAGCAACTCGTTTCCCATCCCGTACACGGCGAACGGCGGATGGGTGTGATAGGCCCGAGCCAGCGCGAGGGCATCGTCCTCAACCTGGTCGAGCGTCATGTCCGGCAGGTTGCTGGCCGCGGCATCGCTCGCGTGCTCGGCGGCTCGTCGTGCATTCATTACAAGATCGCTTTCATCGATCACGGACCCGACGGCTGGCGGCATTGAGCTGCCGCCCGCCGGGGCGAACAGGTCCTTGGCGGTGAGCCTGGGGAACATCCGCTCCAGAACCGCCGGTGCAGGAAAGCGGGGCAACCCCTTCACACCGCCGTTCCTCCAGCGGGAGACGGTCATGACTGACAGGTCCAGCGTCTGAAAGTCCCGGTTGTTGGTCTCCTTGAACAGGGCCTTGCCGGTTGCTTTGTAGCGTTCGATGAAGCTTTCGGTGGTCTCGCCGGAGCTGAAGAGGAGTTCTCCTAAGCGCGTCTGCAAGGTCGGCCCCTTCCTGAGGCTGGCGCCAAGGTGTCCCTTTCCGGCGCCTACCACCAGTCTCGCCGCCAGCTGGCTCCTGCGCGACAAGTGTTAACGAGTGGTAAGCGAGTGTTGCTACCGCTCACTGATGACGTATCAAGTGTTGTGCCCAGTGTTCTGGTTCTGCGCGGCTTTCGCCGACATTGTTGGTGGCCGCAGCGGATCAGGCCGGGGCGGACCACGGACGCTTCTGAACGGCCAGGAGCGAGACGTGATCGCCAGGTGGGCGACCGAACTTCACCCTCTGCTGCCCCACACGCACGGCCCGGAGGCTGTCATGCAATGCGCAATGAAATTCGCAACACCCACAAGGACGAAAGCTGTTGGCGACATTCGCAACAGACTGCTCCATGGAATCACCGTCTTGGCGGGCATCGTGTTGGGCGACGGGCTCCTTCTGGTTCGTTCCTACGCCGAGAGCTTCGGGTGGACCGAAAGGACGAACGGGAATGGGGAGGTGGCAGGCCGGGACGTGTGGTTCGAAGTCGCAGTCGCCTCGCTCTCCCCGGCGTTCTCCGGCCATGCCACCGCCGGGGCGGAAATGCAACCGGCGGGCCTGACCGAACGGGACCGCCAGATGTCCCTCTCCGGGCCTCTCGCCGCTATACAGGCTGTCTCCCGTATACGGCTGGTTCGCCCCGTTGTTGCAGGCGACATCATCAGGTTCCGCGACCGGCCGGGCGCCGTGACCGCCCGGGCCGCGTGAACCGGTCCTCCTCGGCCGCAGCTTCCCGGCTGCCACCGCAGCCTCACTGAACCTCCGGCCGCCGCTGTCCTCCTCGTGCTCCGCCCCAGCGTCTTCGGCGTCATCCGGAGGCCATTCATGGTCATGTAGCCCAGAGACCGACCCGCCGCGGTGCGTTTACCGCGGCACCTACGAAGAGGAGTTGCCATGTCCACCTTGCCGAAGACCGCTGAGACCGACGAGCAGTTGCGCTCGGCCATGGTCGACGCCCTGCGTGCCGACGGAACGATCCGCACGGACCGCGTGGCCGATGCCCTTCTGGTTGTACCCCGGCACGTCTTCGCGCCCGAGGTGTCGCCGACCGAGGCGTACGAGCCGGTGCGCGCGCTGGTGACGAAGCGCGACGGGCACGGTCTCGCGGTGAGTTCGGTCTCGGCCGCGCAGATTCAGGCCCTGATGCTGGAACAGGCCGACGTACAGCCGGGGATGCGGGTGGAGGAGATCGGATCCGGCGGGTACAACGCGGCGCTGCTCGCCGAACTCGTCGGTCCGGAGGGTGAGGTGACGACGGTCGACATCGACCCGTTCGTCACGGACCGCGCGGCCAGGTTCCTCGATGAGGCCGGCTACAGCCGGGTGAAGGTGGTGCTCGCCGACGGCTCCGAGCCGGTGGACGGAGGGCCGTTCGACCGGGTCGTCGTCACGGTCGGCGCGTGGGACCTGCCTCCCGCCTGGACCGACGGCCTCGCCGAGGGCGGGACCATCACCGTGCCGCTGCGGATGCGCGGCCTGACCCGCTCGATCAGCTTCCGCCGCGACGGCGACCGTCTGGTCAGCGTCAGCGCGGAGGTGTGCGGCTTCGTCAGGATGCAGGGCACCGGCGCACACGACGAGCACCTGGTGCTGCCGCGCGGCACCAAGGAGGTCGGGCTGCGCTTCGACGAGCTCGACCGGCCCGACACCAGCCGTCTCGCGGGCGTACTGGAGACGCCCCGGGCAGAGCGTTGGACGCAGGTGACGGTCGGCAACCAGGAGCCCTTCGACTCGCTGTACCTGTGGCTGGCCTGCTCCCTGCCCGGCTTCGGCCTGATCTCCGTCGACCCCGAGTCGGACACCAGGACAGTCGCCCCGGCGAACAGGATGGCCTGCCCGCTTGTGGTGGACGGTGACAGCCTCGCCTACCTGGCGCTCCGCAAGATCAGCAACGGCCCGGCGACGTTCGAGTTCGGTGCACATGGCTTCGGCCCCGACAGGGGTCGCCTGGCGGATCTCATCGCCGAGCAGGTCGGGGTCTGGACCCGCGAGCACCGCACCGGCTCCGGACCGACCTTCACCGCTCACCCGGCCGGCACCCCCGACGACCAGCTCCCGGACGGGCCGGTCATCGACAAGCGACACGTTCGGCTCACGATCTCCTGGCCGTGACCTGCGGCCGGGCAACCAAGCACCACCGACGAAACAGGAGGATCCACCATGACCCGCACCCTTGAGAACGCGCCCACGCTGGACGGCGACTTCGACCTGGACCTGCGCATCGTGGAGGGAGCCGACCCGGTCGCCGCCCTGCTGCGCTCCACCGACGACAACTGCGGCAGTACCTGCTCGGGCTCGGCCTGCGCCAGTGGCGGCGGCAACGTCTGACCCTTCCCCTCCCGTGTGGCCAGAGGCCCGGCGTGCGGCCGCCGTGAGAGCCGCCGCACCCGGGCCTCGCCCTTCCCGGATTCCGGAGGTGAACCACCTTGTACCGCGTTGTGGGACCGGCCCTGATTCGCGCTTCGGCATGCCCCGCCGACTCCGCGCCGCGATGGCCCGATCTCGCCGACAGCACCCCTGTCGGCACAGCGGCCTGGCGATCCTGGCTGCGTACCGCCTGGTCCGACCAGCAGTTGGCGTCCGCGATCGAGGTGGCGGCAGGAGCGCAGCTGACCGGCCGGGTGCGCGCGGCGATCGCGGGTGGCCCGATCGGCACCGCGCGGCTGCGCCGGTTGACGGCCACGGTGATGCACTACGCGCTCCGGAGTGAGGGCAGAGCGACACCGTTCGGCCTGTTCGCCGGGGTGGCGGCCTGCCCGATCGGGAGTCGGACGGTGGCCCCGCTGTGGGATGCGGGCCGTGCGGTGGCCCGGGTCGACGCGCGGTGGCTGGCCCGTATCACTGGTCGGCTGGAAACGCTGGTGGCCGACCGGCTGTCGGTGGTGGCCAACGACCTGCGCGTGCTGCGCGGAGAGCGGATCGTGCTGCCGGTTCAGCAGAACCCGACGGGCCAAGCGCCGGTCGAGGTGTCGGTGCGCGCCACCCGGGCTGTTCTGGCGGCCCTGGAAGGCGCCACCGGACCTGTATCCCTTGGTGTGCTCGCCGGCCGCCTCGCGGAGCAGTTCCCCAACGCGCACCCTGGGCAGGTTCGGCTGATGCTGGGTGAACTGGTCCGGCAGCAGCTGCTGCTGAGCGGCTTACGGCCACCGATGACCACCACCGACCCGCTCGGGCACCTGCTCACAACCCTGGAGCAGGCAGGAGCGGACGACGTCCCCGAGGCCGCCCGGATCACCGCCGAACTCCGACGGCTTCACACCGGGCTGGAGCGGCACAACCTGCTCGACAGCCCCGAGGAGCAGCGGACGGCACGGGCGGCGATCACGGCCGCGATGGAAGGCGGTGCCGAGGGCGGCCAGCCGCTGATGGTCGACCTGCGGCTGGCCGCAGGGCCGGCGGTGCTGCCCGAGCGGGTGGCCCGGGAGGCCGAGCGCGCCGCCGAGCTGCTGACCCGGCTCAGCCCCCATCCCGACGGCCATCCCGTCTGGCTGGACTACCATGCCCGCTTCATCGAGCGGTACGGACCCGGAGCGGTAGTGCCAGTGGCCGATCTGGTGAATCCCGACACCGGACTCGGCTTTCCGGCCCGCTACCGAGACTCAGTGCTGCCCGAGGCAGCGGCCAGGCTCGGGCGCCGCGATGCCCGGCTGCTCGCGCTCGCACAGAAAGCCGCCATCGAAGGCGGCAACGAACTCGCCCTGGATGACAGCTTGGTGGAGCACTTGGCCTCCGCGTCGGGTCCGGCCGCGGTGCAGCCGCACGCGGAGCTCACCGTTCACCTTGCCGCCGGCGACGCCGAGTCGCTGGACGCAGGCGCGTTCACCGTGACGGTGGTGGCCGCGCCGCGCGCCGCCGGGACCACCACAGGCCGCTTCCTGCATCTGCTGGATGACACCGACCGGGGCGCCTTCGAGAAGGCGATCTGCGGAGCGCCGACGCTCCGCACGGACGCGGAGCCGGTACAGGTGTCCGTGCCGCCGCTGTTCGCCCGCGTCGAGAACGTCGCCCGGACGCCGGCGCTGCTGCCGGTGCTGCCGCTCGGCGAGCACCCCGGCCCCGGCCCCGGCGCCGGGCGGCTGCGGCTGGATGCGCTGGGGGTGTGCGCGGACGAGCAGCGGATGTGGCTGGTCTCTCTCACCGACCGCCGTCCGATCGAGCCGCGCGTGCTGAACGCGATCGAGTTCCGTGCGCACACCCAGCCCCTCGCCCGGTTCCTGTGCGAGATCACCAACGCCTTCACCCCCGTGTTCACCGGCTTCGACTGGGGAGCCGCCGGGAAGCTGCCGTTCCTGCCCCGGCTGCGTCACGGCCGTGTCGTGCTGTCCCCGGCGCGCTGGAACCTTCCCGCTGCTGACCTGCCACCCGAAGGTGTGCCGTGGGCCGACTGGGAGAGAGCCGCCCGCGCCTGGCTGGCGCTCTACCGGGCGCCGGCCAGGGTGCAGTTGACCCAGCAGGACCTGAAGCTGCCGCTCGACCTGGGCCTGGCCGAGCACCTGGTCCTGCTGCGCGACCACCTCAACAAGCAGACCTCGGCCACCCTCATCGAGGCTCCGGCCCCCGGGATGAACGACTGGTGCGGGGGCCGGGCGCACGAGATCACCGTCCAGCTCCACTCCACCCGGGCACCCCTGCCGCTCACCCGGCGGCGGGCCGTGCACGTCACCGGACATGAGGACGGGCACCTGCCCGGGGCGTCCCGGTGGCTGTACGCCCGTCTGTACGGCAATCCCCGCAGGGCCGATGAGATCCTGGCCCGGGTGCCCGCCCTGCTGGACCGCTGGGTGAACGATCCCGCGTGGTGGTTCCTGCGCCACACCGACCCTGAACCGCACCTGCGGCTGCGCATCGGGCTGCCGGAGGCGGCGGCGTTCACCCTGGCCGGGGAGCGGATCGGAGTGTGGGCGGCCGAACTTCGCGCGGCCGGACTGCTGACCCGGCTCCAGCTGGACACCTACCAGCCGGAGACCGGTCGCTACGGCCGGGGCGCGGCGATGCGCCAGGCGGAGGAGGTGTTCGCCGCCGACTCCCGGGCCGTTCTTGCCCAACTCGCTTACCTCGAACAGGTGAAGGCCGACCGGATGGCGGTGACGGCGGCGAGCATGGCCGCCATCGCCACCGGGTTGCTCGGGACCGACACCGGACTGCGGTGGCTGCTGGAGCACGTACCCCGCCACACCGGTCAGGCCCTGCCCCGCGCCGTGTGCCGCCAGACGCTGGCCCTTGCCGAGCACCCGGGCAGTTGGCCCGCGCCGGAGAGTACCGCCCGGGGCCGGGCGTTGACCCGGGCCTGGCGGGCACGCGCCGAAGCCCTCGCCGAGTACCGCCACCTTCTCGACCAGCAGCTGGAGTTGGAGCCGAGCGAGGTAGTCGGGGCGCTGCTGCACCTGCACCATGCGAGATCGATCGGCATCGACCCCGACCACGAGCGCACCTGCCACCGGCTTGCCCGCGCCGCAGCCCTGACCCACACCGCCCGCACTCCGAAGAGGGCCCGATGATCACCATTACCGGCCGCGGCGCACTCGCGGCGCTCACCGAACCGCTCATCGCCCCGCCCGACAGTGCCTCCGCGAAATGGGGGCAGTCCCTGGCCAAGGGCGCCCCGGGCATCACGCTGTTGCACATCACCCGCGCCACCACCGGCGCCGGCGACTGGGAGACGGTGCACGCCTGGATCGCGGCATGCCTGCGTCAACCGGTGCTCTCCACCCCCGGGACCGGCCTGTTCTTCGGTGCCCCGGCACTCGCCCACGTCCTGCGCGCAGCCGCCGGCGGCGGTCCCCGCAGCTACGAGCGGCAGATCACCGCGCTGGAGGCCACCGTCGACCGGATGACCGAACAGCGGCTGGCCGCCGCCCACCAGCGCATCACCCGGCGGGACCGGCCGATCTTCGCCGAGTACGACCTCGTCTACGGAATGACCGGCCTCGGTGTGAACCTGCGCTCCCGCGGAGACAGCCACCTGCTGCGAGACGTGCTGACCTATCTGGTCCGCCTCGCCGAACCCCTGCGCGACCTGCCGGGCTGGTGGACCGACATCGCGCCCTCCGGCGATCCCTCACCGCACTATCCCGGCGGCCACGGCAACCTCGGCCTTGCCCACGGCATCACCGGCCCGCTCGCCCTGCTCGCCCTGACCTGGGCCGACGGCATCCGGGTACCCGGCCACCGGGAGGCGATCGACCGGATCACCCACTGGCTGGACACCTGGCGGCAGGACACCGGCACCGGACCGTGGTGGCCCGAGGCCGTCACGCCCGACGAGGACCGGACCGGCCGAACCCGCCAGAAGGGCCCGCTCCGCCCGTCCTGGTGCTACGGCACCCCCGGTATCGCCCACGCCCAGCACCTGGCCGCACTCGCCACCGGAGACCAGCACCGTCAAGAGCTCGCCGAGCACGCCCTGCTGGCCTGCCTGACCGATCCGCAGCAGCTGGCCCGGCTCACCGACAACACGTTGTGCCACGGCACCGCCGGGACGCGGCTCCTGGCCCGCCGCCTGGCCGCCCGCACTGCCGACGTCACCACCGCTGCCAGGCTTCGCACGGCCACCGACGCGATGACCACGTTCGCCGCCTCCCCGACCGAGGCGGGCCTGCTCGAAGGAGCGGCCGGTACCGCACTCGCTCTCCACACCCTCACCCTCGACCAGCCTGCCACCACGGGGTGGGACAGCTGCCTGCTGCTCACCTGACCCGGACGGAGTCCGCCGTGACCGACACCGCCAAGCCCCCGTGGCTCCACTACCACCTGCACCTGACCGACATCGGTGCTGCCGAAAAGTCCGCCGCACAGTACCTCGGGCCCGCCCTGACAGCATTGGAGAACGAGGGCGTCGTCACGTCCTGGCACTTCCTGCGCAAAGGCGACCGATGGCGGCTGCGCTACCAGCCGCCCACCCCTGAGCGAGCCGACGCCGCCACTGCTGCCGTGGACGCGGTACTGGAGAACTGCCGCACCAGCAACGTGATCACCGGCTGGACCTCGGTGATCTACGAGCCCGAGACGCTTGCCTTCGGCGGGGAGGAAGCGATGGAGGTCACGCACCGGCTGTTCCACCTCGACAGTCACCGCACCCTTTCCTATCTGCGGGCCGTTCACAGTGCCCAACAGGTGGACCATCGCCGCGAGTTGTCCGTGCTTCTCGGGATCGCGATGATGCGCGGCGCAGGCCTGGACTGGTACGAGATCGGCGACACGTGGGCCACGGTCGCGGAGAACCGCCCCTCCGCCCCGGGCGTCGACCCCGGGCGCCGACTCCGCAACAGCGTCGGCGCCCTGCTCCGGGCCGACACCGGTCCCACGTCCACGCTCCTCACGGTGGGACAGCTTTCCTTCGCCGCGCCGTGGTTCGCCGCCTTCACCGAATGCGGCCGGGAGCTGCGGGTGCTCGCCGACAACGGCCGGCTCCGGCGCGGGCTGCGGGCTGTCCTCGCCCGTCATCAGCTGTTCCACGCCAACCGGCTCGGCATCACCCACCAGCACCAGGCACTGCTGGCCACGGCCGCCGCTACCACCGTCCTCGGACTCACCCCAGAGGCCTCATGACAGCCGTTCCGCCGCCCGGCCCGCTCGCCGACGCGCTCCGCTACTTCCCCCTTGTCCCCCGCACTCGACTCCACCGAGCGGGTCATCCACGACCTTGCCGGCGCATAGCGACTGCGAGGCGTCGGGGAGCCTGATGCTCCCCGACGGCCCGGCGCCGACCCGGGGTACGGCCAACGCGACGCGATGTCCTGGACCACCGTGCTGCGCCTACCCGTGCGGGCCGGCCCCGGTCATCTGACTCGGCTAGCCCGGCAGGTGCGGGAGCAGAAGCTCGGGGCGTACCGGCAGTGTCCTGATCCGGACGCCGGTGGCGTGGTGGACGGCGTTCGCCACGGCGGCGGCGGTGCCGACGATTCCGATCTCGCCGATTCCCTTGGATCCCATGGGGTTCAGCCGGGTGTCCCGTTCCTCGACCCAGTACGCCTCGACCACGGGCACGTCGGCGTTGACGGCCACATGGTACGAGGCGAGGTCGCGTTCCGCGTGGTCGCCGAACTCCGGGTCCATGGTGCTGTGTTCGAGCAGGGCCATCGAGATCCCCATGATCATTCCGCCGGTGAGCTGCGAGCGGGCGGTGCGCTCGTTGAGGATCCGGCCGGCCGCGAACACCCCGAGCAGCCGGCGCACCCGCACCTCCCCGGTGTCCGCGTCCACCGCCACCTGTGCGAACTGCGCGCCGAACGCGTGCCGTGCGAACTCGCTGCCGGCCCGGACGGCTTCGGTGGTGTCCGCCCGGAACCGCACGCCCCCGGCGGGCAGCGGCCCCGGGCCCCGGGCGGCCAGCGCGCGGCGCAGTCCGGCGCACGCCTCGTGGACGGCCCATCCCCAGGAGGAGGTGCCCGAGGAGCCGCCCGCCACGGAGGCTCGCGGCAGGTCGCTGCGCCCGATGTCGACGGACACCCGTGCGACGGGGGCGTCGAGGGCCTCGGCGGCGATCTGGGCGAGGACGGTGCGGGCGCCGGTGCCGATGTCGGTGGCGTTGGTGCGCAGCAGGTAGCCGCCGTCGGGGAGGGCGACGGCCTCGGCGGTGGAGGGGAAGACCAGGACGGGGAAGGTCGAGGCGGCGACTCCGGTGCCGAGGAGCCATCGTCCGTCCTGGCGGGGGCCGTGGGCGCGCAGGCGCGGCCAGTCGAAGCGGCGGGCGCCTTCGCGCAGGCATTCGACCAGGTGGCGGCTGCTGAAGGGGCGGTCGCTGTCGGGTTCGAGGGCGGGTTCGTTGCGGATGCGCAGGTCGACCGGGTCCGTGCCGCAGGCCTCGGCGAGTTCGTCGATGGCGCTTTCCAGGGCGAACATGCCCGGTGCTTCGCCGGGTGCGCGCATCCAGGAGGGGGTCGGGACGTCCTGGCGTACGACCCGGTGGGTGGTGCGGCTGTGCGGGGAGGTGTACATGATGCGGGCGGGGACGGCGGCCTGTTCGACGAACTCCTGGACTGTGGAGGAGCGGGTGGTCACTTCGTGGGCGAGGGCGGTGAGTTCGCCGTGGTCGGTGGCGCCGAGGCGGATCCGGTGCAGGGTGGGTGCGCGGTGTCCGGTGAGGGCGGTGAGGTGGGCGCGGGGCAGTGCGAGGCGGACCGGCCGGCCGGTGTGGCGGGCGGCCATGGCGGCCAGGACCACGTGCGGGCGGGTGGTGCCTTTGCTGCCGAAGCCGCCGCCGACGTGTTCGCTGGTCACCAGGACGTCCGCGGGGGTGAGGCCGAAGAGTGCGGCGAGCGTCTCCTGGACGGTGGTGGTGCCCTGGCTGGAGTCGTGGACGGTCAGCCGTCCGTCCGTCCAGTGGGCGGTGGCGGTGTGCGGTTCCATCGGGTGGTTGTGCAGGGGGCCGACGCGGTAGGTGCGGTCGATCCGTACGGGTGCCTGCCGGTAGGCGGTGTCGAAGTCGCCGCGTTCGCGGACGGCGGGGTCGCCGCCGTTGGCGGTCTCGGGGGTGTAGAGGCCCGGGTGGTCCTCGGTCAGGACGACGTCGTGCGGTTCGGCGGTGTAGGTGATCTCGATGGCGGCGGCGCCGGCGCGGGCGTCCTGCGGGGTCTCGGCGACGACCAGGGCGGCGACCTGGCCGCGGTGCGCGATCCGCGGGGACTGGAGGACGAGCAGGGTGGGGTCGCCGTCTTCGGGGAGGGCGAGTGCGGGGGCGTTGCGGTGGGTGAGGACGGCGAGGACGCCGGGTGTCGCGAGCGCGGCCTCGGTGCGGAGGGCGGTGATGTCGCCGCGGGCGACGGTGGCCGGTACCGGCCAGGCGTGTGCCAGTGCCCGGGGGTGGTGGTCGCCGGCGTAGCGGGCGGTGCCGGTGACCTTCTCCCAGGCCTCCAGGCGGGTGGCGGCGGTGCTCATCGGTCCTCCTGTTCCCGGGCGAGGCGGGTCAGTTCGCGTACGGCGAGGCGCCGGGCCAGCGGTACTTTGAACGCGTTGTCGGGCAGCGGGCGGGCGGGGGCGAGTTCGGCGTCCACGGCCTGGGCGAACTCGGCGGCGGTGGCGGGCCGGCCGCGGAGCGCGGCCTCGGCGGTCAGGGCCCGCCACGGTTTGGGGGCCAGGCCGCCGAAGGCGAGCCGGACCGTTTCGACCCGTCCGTCGCGCAGTGCCAGCAGGACGGCGAGCGAGGTGGTCGCGAAGGCGAAGGAGGCGCGGTCGCGGACCTTGCGGTAGGCCGAGCGGGCGCCGGCGGGCGGTGGCGGCAGTTCGACGGCGGTGATCAGTTCGGCGGGTGCCAGTTCGGTGTCGCGTTCGGGGGTGTCGCCGGGCAGGCGGTGGAGGGCGGTGAGCGGCAGTGTGCGGTCGCCGTCCGGGCCGGTGAGGTGGACGACGGCGTCCAGCAGGGCGAGGGCCACCGCGAGGTCGGAGGGGTGGGTGGCCACGCAGTGCTCGGAGGTGCCCAGGACCGCGAGGTCCCGGTGGACGCCGGTGCGGGCGGGGCAGCCGGAGCCCGGCCGCCGTTTGTTGCAGGGTTTGGTGATGTCCTGGAAGTAGAGGCAGCGGGTGCGCTGGAGCAGGTTGCCTCCGGTGGTGGCCATGTTGCGCAGCTGGCCGCTGGCGCCGGCGAGCAGGGCCTGGGCGAGCGCCAGGTAGCGGTCGCGGACCAGGGGGTGGGCGGCGAGGTCGGTGTTGCGGACGGTCGCGCCGATCCGCAGGCCGCCCCGGGGTGTCTCCTCGGTCCGGTCGAGCGGGAGGCGGGCGATGTCCACCAGGCGGGCGGGCCGTTCGACGCCGAGTTTCATCAGGTCGACGAGGTTGGTGCCGCCGGCCAGGGCCCGGGTGCCCGGGTCGGCGGCCAGCAGCGCGACGGCGGAGGCCACGTCCGTCGCCCTGGTGTAGCCGAGGGGCCTCATGCGTGGGCCTGCGGGGCGGTCCGGGCGGCCAGTACGCGCTGTACGGCGCGGATGATTCCGGGGTAGGCGCCGCAGCGGCAGATGTTGCCGCTGAGCAGGTCGCGGATCGTCGCCTCGTCGGCCGGGTCGGCCCCGGCGGTGGTCTCCGCCGGCAGGCCGGCGGCCGAGCAGAGCTGGCCGGGGGTGCAGAAGCCGCACTGGAGGGCGTCCTCCTCGACGAACGCCCGTTGCAGGGGGTGTGGCCCGTCGGGGCCGGCCAGGCCTTCGACGGTGGTGACGGCGGCGCCGTCCTGTGCGACGGCCAGCAGCAGGCAGCTGTTGACCCGGCGTTCTTCGAGCAGCACGGTGCAGGCGCCGCACTGGCCGTGGTCGCAGCCCTTCTTGGCGCCGGTGAGGCCGAGTTGTTCACGCAGCACGTCCAGCAGGGTGGAGCGGTGGTCCACGGTCGGGGTGTGCGTGCGGCCGTTGACCGTCAGGGTGATGGCGCTGCTGGTCGGCGCGGTGTCGGTGGCGTTCATGCGCCCAGGCATTCCACCCGTGGGCGGGGCGGACGCCCGTGGGCCGGCAGGACCACCGGTTCGCCGCAGCCGCCCGGTTTGCCGGTTTCCCGGTCTTCGTGGGCGTGTGGTCCGGATCCCGTTAGGTAATGCGCGGCGTGTGCCGTACTGTCGTGGTTACCGACGCGGGGTGGAGCAGCTCGGTAGCTCGCTGGGCTCATAACCCAGAGGTCGCAGGTTCAAATCCTGTCCCCGCTACGAAACGACGGGCCCGGCGCACACAGTGTGCCGGGCCCGTCGCTGTTCGTCCGTGCGAGCGCTCCGCGGGGGCCGGTGGTCCGTCATCGGGTGCCCGGCCCCCGGTGGGGAGGTGTCAGCCGCGCCAGGTCGGGGAGGCCGTCAGGGTGACCAGTTGGTCCATGGTCAGCACCTCGCGTCCGGGCAGCGGCGGGACGTCCGGCCAGACGCCGGGGGCGGTCTGAACGGCGCTCACCCGGGTGCCGTCCGGGTGGAGGGCCTCGACGGCCCAGGAGAGCACCGGGCCGTTCTCGTCCGAGTCCGCCCGTACCTCGCGGCGGACCACCGAGGTCCCGTCAGCGGTGCGGACGCGGGAGTTCGGATCGACGCTCGACTCGAAGGCCTCCCGGGTGATGACGGCGCCGCGCTGCGCGGTGAGTCCGAGGTGGGCCTGGCGGTCCCGGCCGGCCAGCGTCAGATCCGACTGGCCGTCGCCGAACCGGCCTTCGGGGACGGTGGCCGTCACGCCTTGGGGCAGCAGGGCGACGGCGGTCTCGGCGATCCTGGCCGCCGGGAGGCCGGAGAAGGCGGTCTTGGGGTACTTCGGGGCGACCAGTGCGCCGAACACCGGGTCCCAGTCGCCGCTGGTGACGATCGCGACCATCTGCGGCACGGTGATGGAGATGTCCGTCGCGGTGGCCGTCTGTCCGGGAGCGCCGGCGACGGCGTCCAGGCGGATGCGGCGTCCGTCCGGTCCGGTGGCGAGGACGGTCCGGGTGCGGTCCGCCGACCCCGGCCGCCCGGTGGCCGACTGCACCAGGACGATCGTCCCGTCGGGGCGGACCGTGCGCTCGCACTCGCCCGGCTGGTCCCCCGTCATGCACTCGGTGCCCTCGGTGCTCGCGTCGACCGGCAGGGCCACCCGTTCGGTGGTCAGGCTGAGCCGGGTGGGGCCGTGGCCGTCGTCGAACACGAAGACCACCTGGGGGCCGGCTTGTGGCGGCTGGACCTCCCCCAGGCCCGCGCCGTGGGCGTCGGACACCGTCCCGGGCGGCAGCAGCGTGCGGACGGTCCGTTCCATGAAGGCGCCGGTGATCGGCTGCTCGCCGGCCGGAGCGACGCCGCCGCCACCACCGCCCGGGAGCACGGCGGCGGCGGTCAGTGCGAGCAGGACCATCCCCGTGGACACGGCCAGCACGGCGGCGCGCCGGCGCCGGCGGATCACCCGGCCACGGGCGGCGGCACCGGCGGCGAACGCGGCCAGGTGCGGCCGAGGGGCCAGCTCGGCCGCCCCGCGCAGGGCGTTGGCGAGATCGTCCTCGTACGGCATGGTGCGGCTCTCCTCGGGCTGGGGTCCGGACGGGTTCGGCGTCACTTCGTGGCCAGTTCTGCGAGTTCGGTGCCGAGTACGGAGCGCAGCCGCTCCAGTGCCCGTCCGCTGCGGGTGCGGACCGCGCCCGCCCGCAGTTTCAGGGCCGCCGCCGTCTCCTCCACGCTGCGGTCCTCCCAGAACCGGAGCACCAGCACCGCCCGGTCCTGGGGCGGGAGTTGGGCGAGCGCGCGGAGCAGCGTCAGCCGCAGGAGCGGGTCGGCGTCGCTGACCGGCGTCTCGGAGAACGTGTCGGTGACGTGCTCGCCGCTGCTCCGGCGCCGCTTGTGCGTGAGGAAGGTGTTGACCAGGGTGGTCTGCGCGTAGCCGGCCGGGTTCGCCAGCCGCGAGACGGTGCGCCACCTGGCGAACATCCGGCCCAGCGTCTCCTGGGCCAGGTCCTCCGCCAGATGGGCGTCGCCGCCGGTGAGCAGGAACGCCGTTCTCACCAGGTGTGGACCGCGCCCGGCGGCGAACTCCAGGAAGTCCGCCGGCCGGTCGGGGGCCGGGTCGTGCTCCGTCGTGTGCCTCATGCCCTTCCAACGCGGTGGCGGTGCGATCGCGTCACAGCCCGCCCATGGACGGCGGGATGACCGCGGTGCGGGCGGGCTCAGCCGAGGACGACGGGTTCGCCGCTCAGCACGACGCCCGCCCGGCGCAGTTCGGTGATCGCGCGGTCGGTGCTGTCGGCGGCGATCCCGGCCGTGTAGTCGAGCAGGACGTGGACGGCGAAGCCGGCCCGTACGCCGTCCAGCGCGGTGGCCTTCACACAGTTGTCGGTGGCGATGCCGACGACGTCGACCTTGCCGACGCCCCGCGCGCGCAGCCAGTCCGCCAGGGACGTGCCGTCTTCGGCCGCGCCCTCGAAGCCGCTCTTGGAGGCGGAGTGCGCCCCCTTGTAGAAGACCTCGTCGACGGCCTCGGGGACGACGGGCGCGAAGTCCGGGTGGAAGGCGCTTCCCTCGCTGCCGGCCACGCAGTGCGCGGGGAAGGAGTTCTGGAAGTCCGGGTGGTCGGAGAAGTGGCTGCCCGGGTCGATGTGGTGGTCGCGGGTCGCGACGACGTGCGCGTACCGGTGGCCGGCCGAGCGCCGGACCAGGCGGGCGATGGCGGCGGCCCGGTCCGCGCCTCCCCCGACCGGGACGCTTCCCCCCTCGCAGAAGTCCTTCTGCACATCGACGACGATCAGTGCGCGGCTCACGGTAGGGCCTTTCTTTCGTGGGAACCCTTCGCCCCATCCGTGCCCCCGCCGCCGCGGGCGGGCGCACGACGGCCCGCTCATTCACCCGGCCGACCGCTCCGGTGCGGGGCGGCCGGGGCGGGTGCGACGATGGAGGCGACGGCGCCCGTCGATCCGACCCGTCCGTACCCGGCCCTCCGCATCCGGCCGCCCGCCTGCCGCGCCCGCGCGGGCGCGGCGTTCACGGCCGCGGCGGGAGGAGGAGGCCATGACAGCTCTCCCGTGCCCGCCCCGGGCCCAGGGGGCGCCGTGCCTGCGGGTGGCGGTGGTCGGCTCGGGTCCGGCCGGCCTCTACACGGCCGAGGCGCTGGTCCAGCAGGCCGCGTACGTCGCGGTGGACGTGCTGGAGCGGCTGCCCACCCCCTACGGGCTGGTGCGCTACGGCGTCGCCCCCGACCACCCGTCGATCAGGTCGATCGCGGACTACCTGCGGCGGGTGCTCGAACACCCGCGGGTGCGGTTCCTCGGCGGCCTGCGCCTGGGCGGGGAGGTGACCCGCGAGATGCTGCTCTCCTGCTACGACGCGGTGGTGTACGCGACCGGCGCGGCCCGGGACCGGACGCTGGGGGTGCCCGGCGAGGACCTGCCGGGCAGTGCCGCGGCCGCCGACTTCGTCCGCTGGTACTGCGGGCATCCGGACGTCGACCCGGCGATGTTCGGCCTCGGCGCCCGGGCGGTCGCGGTGATCGGGGCCGGCAACGTGGCTCTCGACGTGGCGCGGGTGCTGGCCCGCCCGGCCGCCGACTTCGGCGCCACCGACGTGCCGGAGCCGGTGCTCGCGGCCCTGGCGGCCAGCCGGGTCGAGGAGGTGCACGTCATCAGCCGCCGCGGGCCCGCCCAGGCCCGCTTCACCACCAGGGAGCTGCGCGAGCTCGGCGAGCTGCCGGGCGTCGACGTCACCGTCGAGGCGGCGCGCGGCGAACTCGACGGGGACGCCCCGGCCGGGGACGCCGGCGGCCCCGCGGCGCCGGACCGCCGGGTGCGGGGCAACCTGGCCGTGCTCGCGGACTGGGCCGGCCGGGAGCGGCGGGGCGGGCCCCGGCGGGTGTCGGTGCGGTTCTGGCGCCGGCCGGTGGAGATCCTCGGCACCGGCCGGGTGAGCGCGCTGCGCCTGGAGCGGACCGTGCCGGCGGAGCCGGGCCTGGCCGTCGGTACCGGCGTGTACGAGGTGCTCCCCGTGCAGCTGGTCCTGCGTTCGGTCGGCTACCGGTCCGTCCCGCTGGCCGGGGTGCCCTTCGACGCGCGGCGCGCCGTGGTGCCCAACGCCGAGGGGCGGGTGCTGGACGCCGACGGCCGGCCGCGGCCGGGCGAGTACGTCGTCGGCTGGCTCAAGCGCGGGCCCTTTGGGGTGATCGGGACCAACAGGGCCGACGCCGCGCAGACGGTCCGCGCCCTGCTCGCCGACCGGGCCCCGGGCGCGGTGCCGGCGCACCGGCCGGATCCGGCCGCGCCGCCGCTGGCCGACCAGCTGGCCGCCCGCGGCGTGCGTCCGGTGACCTACGCCGAGTGGCTCGGCATCGACGAGAGCGAGCACCGGAGCGCGGCCGTCCTCGGCCGGGGCGACCGGGTGAAGCTGAGCGGCTGGGAGGCCCTGAACACCGCGAGCGGCCACCGGCCGCCGGCCCGCTGAACCGCCCGCCGCGGCACTCCCCCGGGCTCCGGCGGGCTCCCCCGGGCTCCGGCGGGGACGGGCGGGGACGGGCGGACGGCGGCCGGAAAAAATTTATGGAACCCGCCTGCAACCCCGGACGGGGTCACACGTCTCCATAGGTGAGAGGCGGGAAACCGCCCCGGAGAACACGAGCGGGCGGGAAGCCCCCGCGAGTACGACCAGCACCACGTGGCCGGAGGCAGTTTCGGCCCGCGGTACCCAATCCACCGGCAGCGCGCGTCGCTTCCGACGCATGCCCGCAGCCAGCACCCGAAGGGTCGTTCCATGTCCGTCGTCACCCGTGTCCGCCGCTCGCGCCGCACCGCCACCGCCGCCGCCACCCTCGGGGTCGCGCTGGTCTGCGGGACGGTCCTGCTGCCGGCACCCGCCGCCTCCGCGCAGACGCCGCCGCAGGCCTCGCTCACCGTCCAGGCCCCGGCCTCGGTCGGCTTCGCCGGACAGCCCGTCGAGTTCACCGAGACGATCGCCAACCCGGGCACCGAGACCACCCGGTACGGCCTGGCACTGGACACCACCAGCGAGCTCGGGACGCCCGGCGGCGCGATCACCATCGACTACCAGGACCCGGCCGACGGCGTCTGGAAGTCCTTCCCCCTGAAGTACACCGCCACGGACGAGCACGTCTCGCACCAGGGCACGCTGCCCGCCGGCCTCACCGTCCCCGCCGGCGGCACCACCACGCTGAAGCTGCGCATCGGCGCCCCGATGGGCCGGCCCCACGAGGGCATGAGCAACGGCGGGCTGCGGTCCATGGAGCTGCGTTCCGCCGTGTCCGCGCTCGACGGCTCCGGGACCGCGCTGGCCCAGGAGACCAGGACGATCGGGGTCGACTCGGTCTCCACCTCACTCACCCACGTGCCCGCCACCGCCGTCGCCGGCGGCGCCCCCGTCGAGTTCGACGCCGTCCTGACGAACCCGACCCTCTCCGACTACATCAACGTCGGCAACGTCCTGTTCACCGACGAGCACGCCACCGTGCAGGTCCGCAGGGCCGACGGGTCCTGGGCGACGCTGCCGGCCGTGCCCACGGGCGACCCCGGGGACCGGCCCGGGGTGTACCTGGAGGGCCGTGACTCCGGCATCCGCACCGGCACCACCACGACCACCCGCGTCCGGGTGTCCTTCGGCGCCGGCACCCCGACGGGCACCACCGAGCTGAGCCCCTGTGTCTTCGTCAACGAGCCCGCGGCCTTGCCGTTCCGAGGGACGACGATGTGCGCCGCGGGCACCACCGTCCGGATCACCGCGCCGACCCCGACCCCGACCCCGACCGCCACGGCCACCACCGTGCCGACCACCACGGCCCCGTCCACCACCGCGGCGGCCACCACGGTCCCGAGCACCCCGGCCGTCGTCCCGGCCGTGGCCCCGGGCCCGGGCACCCCGGGCGGCGCGTCCACCGGCCGGCTCGCCGAGACCGGGTCGGAGCAGGCTCCCGCCCTTCTCGCCGGCGCCGCCTCCCTGCTGGCCGCCGGTGCGGGTGCGCTCTGGCTGGCCCGGCGCCGGCGCGGCGCGTGAACGGGCGGCACGGCCGCGCCGGAGCACCGATCACGCGTGCGGCCCGGCCCCCGGCACCGGCACCGGCTCCCGGAAGACCGCCGGCCGCGCGGTGACCGTGGCCCGCCCGGGGGCCGCTGGATACCGTCGTGCGCCATGGACGACACACGACGGACCCTCGGCCGGCCGGCCGGCCCGACGGGTCCGGCCGCGGGAGCCGGGGCCCGCGGCCGGGTCTGGTACGCCGCCTACGGCTCGAACATGCACGCCGGCCGGCTGGCCTGCTACCTGCGCGGCGGCCGGCCCGCGGGCGGCGCCCGGACGTATCCCGGGTGCCGGGACACCCGGCCGCCCGAACGGACGGCTCCGGTGCTGCTGCCCGGGCTGCTGTACTTCGCCCTGGAGTCGCTCGTGTGGACCGGCGGGATGGCCTTCTACGACCCCGACGGGCCCGGCCGGATGCCCGCCCGCGCCTATCTGGTCACCACCGGGCAGCTCAGTGACATCGCCGCCCAGGAGATGCGCCGGGAGCCGGGCGCCGACCTCGACCTGGCACCCGTGCTCGGCACCGGCCGCGACCGGTTCGGCCCCGGCCGGTACGAGACGCTCGTGTGCCCCGGCACCCTCGGCGGCCTGCCCGTCCTGACCCTCACCGCGCCGTGGCGGCTGGACGGCGCCGACCTCAGCCCGCCCTCCCCCGCCTACCTCCGCCACCTCGCCGCCGGCCTCGCCGAGGCCCACGGCTGGAGCCCGCGACGGGCCGCCGGCTACCTGGCCACCCGCCCCGGCGCCGCCGGGCACTGGACCCCGGCCGGCGTCCTCGCGGCCCTGGAGGAGGCCGCGCGCAACCCCTGACCACGGCCCCCGCGGCCGGGAGGAGCCGTGCCCCTGAACCGGAACGGCCGTGCCGGTCCCGGTTTCCCCGGCCCGGGGGCCGGGTCCTACACTGTCAGGCTCCGCACCGCCTGACACCCCGTTGGAGAACGACCCGGTGACCACCCTTGCCGAGAGCCAGGGCATCGATCTGCCGCAGTTGTCGGACGCCCTGGTCCGCCTCGTGAACCTCGTCTTCGGCCCCGGCGCCGTCG
This sequence comes from Kitasatospora sp. NPDC087315, assembly GCF_044744345.1. NCBI lineage: Bacteria > Bacillati > Actinomycetota > Actinomycetes > Kitasatosporales > Streptomycetaceae > Kitasatospora > Kitasatospora sp. NPDC087315. The sequence continues at coordinate 185,846 of NZ_JBIUYD010000016.1, forward strand.
CGTCGTTCCTCATCGCGGTGATCGCCGCCGGAACGTGCTACCAGTGGGGGCGCGGCACCTACCGGGCCACCCGGCGCACGGGCCGCACGGTACTGGCCGCGGCGCGCTTCAGCATCCGGCACGTGCGCCAAGTCCCCGTCCCCCGGCGGATCCTGGCTTCCTGCGCGAGCCTGGCGGTGCTCTGCCTCCAGGCCGCCTGGCTGTACACGACGCACGTGTTCGCCTGCGTCCTCGCCGCGAACTTCAGCGACGACGCGGGCGGCGGTTTCGACGAGATCGTCCGGTGGGAGGGCTGGAGCCCGTACTACACGCTGACGTGCGCCGCTCTCGCGCTGCTCGCCTACGTCCTCGTGCTCAGGAGCGACGGCGGCGCCGTGCCGCTGCTCGGTCTGCTGGCGGCTCTCGTGCCCGTGCTCTGCGCGGCTCCGGTCGTGCTCATCGCCGTCTTCGCCACGGTCGTCGCGGCCCTCGTCCAGCTCTTCGGTTCCGGCCATTCCTGGTCCGACGCCGGGTACTTCTGGCTGGTCGGCCTCGTTCTGCTCGCCTACGCGGCGACGGGCTACGCCGCGCTGACCGCCACCAGGCGCGCGGCCGCCGCCTGGCGCCGCCCCGGGCCGTGACCGGCCGCGGCCCGACGCCGTCCTCGAACTGCCGTACGGCGTACGCCACATCGGCCTCACCGTGCCCGCGCGGATCCGGCCCCGGGCGAAGGGCCCGGTGTCCCCCGGTCGGGTCGGGTTCGCGAAAACACGCATGAACGGCCGCCCGATGAGGGATGATCACAGCCGGGAGTCCGAACGGGCCCCCGAGGGGGTACGGGAAAGCGCGGGGGCACCAGGATGCGGGAGCCGGCAACACGCCAGCGTCTGTTGGAACACCTCGGCGAGCAGCTCGCCTGGTGGGGCGCGCCCGTTCCGGAGGATCCGGGTACGGGCGAACTCGCCGAACTGGCCCACGAGCTCGCCGCCTGGCGGGCCCGGCACAACGACGAGCGCATGCAGGCGGCGGCCGTCCTGCTGGAGAGCGCCGCACACCGTCTCGACGCCTGCGCGCGGCTCTTCGGCGCCGCCCACGTCCTGCAGCACTGGCACCTCTCCCACGCCCGCCGCGATCTCGGCCGCGCCCAGGCCTGCCTCCAGCAGCCGTCGGCCCTGCCCTCGTCCGGCTGACCACCTGACCGCCTGACCGCCTGACCGGTCGCGCACGCCAATGGGTGTGCCGCACGCGCAGGCGGGCGGGGCTGGTTCAGTCCGTGCTCAGCGGCACGTCGCTGAGGCGCTGCACACCGGCGAGTATCCGGGGCGCGGTGGTGTCCAGGCCGCCCGGCAGGATGACCAGGGGGCTGCCGAACCGCCGGGTCAGGGCGGCCGCCCGGGCCGCGGGCCGGGAGAAGGGCAGGACCGACGGCAGCGCGGGCAGTGTGACGCCCGGCCGGGCGACGAAGACCACGGCGGCCGGCCGCCGGCCGCCGCCGGGGCCCCAGCGGACCTCGCTCAGGTCCGGCCAGGGGACGGTGCGCCGGCCGTGGACGGTGACCCCTTCGGCATCCAGACGCACCAGGCAGCCCATGGCCCGCAGGCGACGGCGCACGGTCAGCACGAAGACCGCACCCCCCGCACCGAACGCGAGGGTGGCGCACCCCAGCGGGAAGGAGAGGCCGCTGGAGGGATCGAGCAGCAGCCGCAGGGAGAGCAGGACCGGGAAGGACAAGCCCAGCAGAACAGGGGCGAAGCCCCAGGGCCTGAGCCGGACTTCCAGCGGGGACAGGTCCTGGCGGTACGCGTCGGCGGAGGACATGCGGGCAGCGTACGCGGCGGCCGGGCACCGTCCCGCACCGGGTAAGGCGTCAACGGGCGTGGCCGGGAGTGGAGTTCGCCCTGGCGCGGGAGGACTCGCGGCGGGCCGGCGCCGGCGGACCGCCCGGGCGGCCGCGCGCCGTCCCGTTCTGGTGGAATGCCGGCATGACGACGCTTCGCGACAAGGCCCTGCTGTTCCGCTCGCTGCACGTCCCCGGCCGGCCCCTGGTGCTGCCCAACGCCTGGGACGTCGCCTCCGCGCGGATCGTGGCGCAGGCCGGCGCCGCCGCGGTCGCCACCACCAGTGCGGGCGTCGCGTGGGCCCTGGGCCACGGCGACGGCGACCGCCTGGACCGGGACCTGGGCCTCGGCCTGGTCGCCCGGGTCGCCGCCGCGGTCGACGTTCCCGTGACGGCCGATGTCGAGAGCGGCTACGCGTCCGCCCCCGCCGGGGTGGCCGAGACCGTGCGCGGTGTCCTCGCCGCCGGAGCCGTCGGCATCAACCTGGAGGACTCGCTCCGCTCGGGCCCCGACCCGCTGCGCCCCGTCCGGGAGCAGTGCGAGCGGATCGCGGCGGCCCGCGGCGCCGCGGACGGCGCCGGTGTGCCGCTGTTCGTCAACGCCCGGATCGACACCCACCGTCTGCCGGGCGGTGACCCCTCGGTGTGGCGGAGGGAGACCCTGGCCAGGGCGGAGGCCTACGTGGCGGCCGGCGCCGACGGGGTGTTCGTGCTCGGCACGCCGGACGCGGCGGCCGTCACGGCGCTCACGGAGGCGGTGCCCGTTCCGGTGAACGTCCTGGCCGGCCCCGGGGGTTGGGCCGTGTCCGCGCTCGCGGCGCTGGGCGTCGCCCGCGTCAGCGCCGGGTCCTCGATCGCGGAGGCGGCGTACGGGCTGGTCGCGCGCGCCGCCCGGGAGCTGCTCACCGACGGCACCTGCCGGGCCCTGGAGGGCGGGCTCGCCTACGGCGAGCTCAACGCGCTGCTGCTGGCGGAGCCCCGCCGCTGACCCGCGGTCGGGACCGGGGCCGGCGGCGGGCAGCGGGCGGTACGGGCGGTGCGGAGGAGAGGGGCGCGGCCCGGTCAGCAGGACAGGTTGCCGCCGGCGTCGGTGCCGAGGACGCCGGCGAAGTTCTGGTAGAGGTTGATGCGGTCCTGGCGCTCGCCGGGGTTGTTGCCGTTGCACTCCAGGGCGCCGTTGATGCTGCGGATCGTCTCGCCGAAGCCCCTGTTGTTGACCATCGCGTCGTGCGGGGTCATCGTGCCGGCGCCCTTCTGGGTGTTCCAGAACCACAGGCCGGTCTTCCAGGAGACGGCGGCGTCCCTCTCCACCAGGTACGGGTTGTTCAGCAGGTCGATGTGCAGGGCGTCGCCGGCGGCCTTGTAGTTGTAGTTCCAGCTCAGCTGCAGCGGGCCGCGCCCGTAGTAGGCGCTCTGCCCGGCCGGGCAGCCGTACGGCTGCGAAGTGTCGCAGTAGTGCGGGTAGTTGGCGGTGTTCTGCTCGACGATGTACTTCAGGCCGCCGGTCTCGTGGCTCACGTTGGCGAGGAAGGCCGCCGCCTCGCGCTTGCGGACCGTGTCGCCGCCGGTGGCGGCGAAGCCGGGGTAGGCGCTCAGCGCGTCGGTCAGGCCCTGGTAGGTGTAGAAGGAATTGCGGTTCGGGAACATCTGGTTGAACTGGGCCTGGCTGACCACGAATGTGCCGGCGGCGGCCGAGGCGGCCGTCGGGGCGGCCAGGGCCAGCGCACCCGTGACGGCGGCCGAGGTCATGGCGGCAAGGACGCGGAATGCGGACATCTTCACTCCTCCGGCGGCGCGGACGTGCCGCGTGGGTTCACCTGACGGACGCTCCGGTGATTCGGGGGCGAAACACCGGGGCAATCGTCGCGCGGATTTCCCGGGTGCCGGGGAAGTCTGAGCGAAACCACTCTTTCGCTGAAGGACCGGTCGCCGGGTTGACGACGGGTCGGGGCGTGCGCGGGCTCCCGCCACCCGGCCGCCGCCCGGCGGCAGGTGCGGATCGCGGCGCCGGTGGAACCGCGGCCGCCGGGGCCGCCGGGGCCGGAACCGGAGGTCCGCGGGGACGGCTGCCCTGCAGGAGCAGCGGTCGGCGGGGCGGCGGGGGGTGCGGTGGGGGGTGCGGCCGGGGCGGGTGGTCAGCCCCAGATCATGTCGCCGGGCGGGAGCGGCGTGGCGGTCGGGGCCGGGGTCGGCACGGCGGTGGTGGCGGTGGTGGTGGCGGGCCGGTCCGGGGCTGCCTCGGCGGCGGCGAGGGCGGGGACCAGGCCGGCGAGGGCGAGGGCGAGGGTGGTGACCGCGGCGGCCCTGGCGATGGTGGTACGGAACACGGTGGTATCCCCTTCGGATGCGACGTGGCGGTGGATTCCGGTGCTCGCGTCCCGCGGTGACGCTTCGTCCGGTGTGCCTCCCGGGCGGTGCTCCCTGGTGGCGAGTACCAGCTTCGTCGCGGCTCCGGCCCTCCGGAAGGGTTCTCCGGTGGACGGAAACGTCCCCGGACCGTTCCGGCCAGGACCGGCGCGGGCCGCCGCCCGGCGAAGGGGTGCGCGTGGGCACGGCGGGCCGGTCCGGGGCGTCACCCGGCTTCCGGGGGACGGGGGTCCGGGCCCCCGCACACCGGCGGCGTGCGGGGGCGCACCGGTCCTCAGTCGCCCTGGGCGGTGGGGCGGTGGTGGACGTACTCGACCTCCGTGCCGTCGGGGTGGCGGGCGTTGAAGCCGGCACCGGTGGGGACCTTCTGGAGCGGGAAGGTGATCTGCGCGCCCTCGGCGACGAGCCGGTCGTAGTACGGCTGCACGTCGTCCACCAGCAGCGTGCCGGCCGTGGCGCGGAAGGGCCGCAGGTCCTCCTCCGTGCCCGAGATGAGGAGGAACGCGCCGACGGTGGCCAGCCGCAGGGGGCCGAAGGAGAACCTGGCGTCCGTCTCGGTGCCCTGGAGCCGCTCGTAGAAGGCGATGCCCTCGTCGAGGCCGTCGGGCCGCAGGAAGACCCGGACGAGGACGCGGGGTTCGGTCAGGTGGGAGGAGTCGTTGCGCCGCCGCCACACCAGGGGTGTCTGCTGTTCTGCTGTCATGCCGTCAGCCTCGCGCGCCCCGCCCGGCCGGGGCAGGCCACCGTTCATGGGGTGAGCCCTGCTCATAGGAACAGCCCCGGCCCCCGCAGGAGCGGCCTCGTAGGAGCGGCCTCGTAGGATCGGGGCATGGACGTGTCGCTGCGCCGTGAGCTCGGTGCCCATCTGCGGGCCGCGCGGGCGCAGGTGGGCCCGCAGGACGTCGGCCTCGGCAGCGGCGGCCGGCGCCGTGCCCCGGGGCTGCGGCGCGAGGAGGTCGCCGCGCTGGCCGGCGTCAGCGTCGCCTGGTACACGTGGCTGGAGCAGGGGCGTGTGGCCACGTCGCGGCAGGTCATCGACGCGGTCTGCCGGGCGCTGCGGATGGACCCGGACGCCCACCGGCACGCCCTGGCGCTGGCCGGGTTCCTGCCCGCTCCCCCGCTGGCCGGGCGGCCGGAACGGGCCGGGGCCGGGCCGCAGACGCTGGCGCTCGTCGGCAGCTGGCACGCCACCCCGACGCTGGTCATGGACGAGCGGTTCGACATCCTGGCGGGCAACGCGGCCCACCGCCGCCTGTGGGGCGATCCCGGCGAGCTCCCCGACGAGCGGCGCAACCTGCTGCTGCAACTCGCCGCCGGGCCCGGCGGCCGCTACCGGATCGCCGACCGGGAACCGCTGCTGCGCGGCCTGTACGAGCAGTTCCGCACCGCCGTCGGCCACGTCCCGGACGACCCCAGGGCCTCGGAGATCGTCCGGCTCCTCCACCGGGAGCGGCCCGACGCCGCGCACTGGTGGCAGTGCCGCACGGTCGCCGACTTCCGGCCCACCACGGTCGAGGTGACGGACACCGGGGACGCCGCGCACGTGCTGCGGCTGACGTTCTCCCTGCTGCGCCCGGTGGCCGAGCCCGGGGTGCTGCTGCTCGCCCAGACGGCGGCCGACACCGCCACCGGCGAACTGCTCGCCCGGCCCCCGGACCACTAGCCCGCGCGTTTCGGCCGGGCTCCGCCAAGCCGGGTTGACGGCGTTGGCGGTGTTCTGCTGTGCGGGTGTGGTCGCGGGGCATGCCGAGGGCCCGGCGTGGTGGCCGCCGGTGGCGGCCGCGGGCTCCGCGGACGGGGAACGCGACGCGGAAAAGCGGATGCGCCGGGAAACCGGCCGGGCTAGGGTTCCGGGCCATGTGGCTTTTCTTCCAGATCTACGGCTGACGCCGGGCGGGGCAGTGCCCCGATCCCGTGCCGCGCACCCGCGCGCCCTCCCGCGACAGGCTCGGCCGGCGGGACGGTTTCACGCGGCGCTGCGCCAATTCCCTTTCGCCGCAGACCCGAAGTGGAGTTCGATCTTCCATGACCCGTCGCCGTGCCCATATCGCGATGGTCGGCATCCCGGCCGTCAGCCACGTCCTTCCGAGCCTTGAGATCATCCGCGAGCTGGTGGCTCGCGGGCACCGGGTGACGTACGCCAACGACTCGGCGGTGGCCGACCTGATCTCGGCCACCGGCGCCGAGTTCGTGCCGTACCGCTCAAGCCTGCCGGTCGACGACAACGCCTGGCCCGAGGACCCCATCGGCGCGATGGACGCCTTCCTCGACGACGCCGTCCAGGCGCTCCCGCAACTGCGCGCCGCCTACGACGACGATCGCCCGGACCTCTACCTGTACGACATCGGCGGCTACGTCGCACGCGTCCTCGCGGAGTCACAGGGCAGGCCGATCGTCCAGCTGTCCCCGACCTATGTGGCCTGGGACGGCCACAAGCAGGAAGTCGAAGCACAGCTGTGGCAACTGCCGGGCGCGGAGGCCTTCCTGGCGAAGGGCGCGCGCTGGCTCGCCGAGAACGGGGCGGCCACCACGGACGCGGCCGACTTCCTGGGCCGCCCCGCGCGGGTGCTGGCGACGGTTCCACGGGCCATGCAGCCGAACGCGGACCGGGTCGACACCGAGGTGGTGACCTTCGTCGGCCCCTGCTTCGCCGGGCGGGCGGGGGAAAGCCGCTGGGAGCGTCCGGCCGGCGCGGAGAAGGTGCTGCTGGTCTCGCTGGGGTCCTCGTTCACACGCCGGCCGGAGTTCTACCGCCAGTGCCTGGCGGCCTACGGGGACCTGCCCGGCTGGCACGTCGTCCTCCAGATCGGCAAGTACACCGGTCCGAGGGAACTGGGAAAGATCCCGGCCAACGTCGAGGTGCACTCCTGGGTGCCTCAACTGGCGGTGCTGGAACAGGCGGACGCGTTCGTCACCCATGCGGGCATGGGCGGCAGCAGCGAGGGCCTGTACACCGGCGTGCCGATGATCGCCGTCCCACAGGCCGTCGACCAGTTCACCAACGCCGACCGGCTGGTGGAACTGGGCGTGGCCCGCCGGATCGACACAGCGGAGGCGACGGGGGAAACGCTGCTGGCAGCGCTGACGGAGCTCGTCGCGGATCCGGAGGTGGCCCGCCGCCTGGCGCAGCTGCGTGCGCAGACGCGAGCCGAGGGCGGTACGCGGCGGGCGGCCGATCTCATCGAGGAGGAGTTGAGCCTCGCGGAGGCCGCCGGGCAGGCGGCGAACGGCGCGGAGGCCGCCGCCCGCTGAGGCGGGTCCGACCGGGGATTGCCGCCGGCCCGGCTTCGAGCGCCGCTCGAGGCCGGGCCGGCGGCCGCGAGCGGACGGTCCGGCCGTCACGAAGGCGGAGATACTCCTCCGGAATGTGCGAGGGCGCGGGGATCATGAGGCCGGGGGGGAATGGTCCGGTGCGTCCAAGTGCTGCCGTGCCGGCCGTCGCCGTTGGGGCAGTACTGGGCCTGTCGGCCTGTTCGCACCATTGGCCCGCGCAGGCCGCGGGCAGCACGCCCCCCGCTGCGGTGCCCCTGCAGGACCGGCTGCGCGAAGGTCTGCCGACAGCCGGCCAGCTCCCCTCCGAATTCCAGTTGCTGACAGACGAGACCGACTCCGCCACGGCCGGCACACCGGCCTCCGGCGCCCCGATCGCGTCGGTGCCGTGCCCGGGACTCTCGCCCGGCCACTTCCTGACGGCCCGCGCCCGGCCCCTGGAGGACGTGGCGGTGGGGCTGGAGAAGCCTTCCGCCGACGCGGACGGCTTCGGCTGGTTCGGCCAGGAGTCGCTCGACCGCTACGCGCCCGGCCAGGCCGCCGCCGTCCTGGCCGCCATCCGAAGCACCGCGCAGCGCTGCGCCTCCTGCACGGACACGCTCCCCGTCGGGGTTCCCCGACGGTGAACGCCGTGTCCACGGCAGAAGCCGGCGTTCCGGCGGATGACGGCCTGGTGCTCCGGATCACCTCGGCCTTCCCCGACAACCCGGAACCCTTCATCACCGAGACGGCCTTCGTCCGCGAGGGCGACGTGATCCTCGCGGTGCACAAGGTGGTGACGCAGAAGCCTTTGTCCGGCGTGGAGGCCGTCCTCCCGGCTGCCCTGGCGGCGTACCGGGCGGCTGCCACCGGCTGACGCGCACGCCGAGAGGAACCCGGGTCGCGCACGCCGAGAGGAAGGAACCCGGGTCGCGCAGCCGGGCCACACGACCCGGCTGCGCCGCTGCAACCGATCGCATGAACACCCAGGCGCCGTCGAGCGTTGCTGTGCGACAGTGAACGGGAAGCCGGCTGGTTCGACTGTCTGTGCCGGGGGCGGGGCTTCGGGGCTGCCGGCGTCCGACAGCCGGACGCTCCTCGGCAGGCCGGTAGGGCGCGATCTGAATGATGACGTGCGATCTCTCGGTCGACTCCTCAAGGCGGCCGAGCTGTTCGGCCATGACCGCGGGCCCTCCGATCGGCCGGCGAAGAACTCCTTCATCCAGGACGACATGGACGGGTGTCGGATCAGCCGGCTTCCGCTGTCGCGTCGTCAGGAACCTGAGCCGATCCTCCGCCTGTTCCGGGGCGGCTTCACCGCGCCGGACTCGTGAGCAGTGGCGTAGCCGAGGTGCTGGAGGATGCCCGGCGCCATGTCCGTCTCGGACAGCCTGACGTAGACGGCTTCGCGTTCCATGGGGATGTGCTCCGCGAACCCTGCGATGAATGCCCCGTTCTTCCGGCTCCACCAGAGCAGCTCGCCGCGCGGAACCGGGCCTCCCGTCTGCACCCCGCCGCGCTGGCCGAACGCGCGGCCTCGTGACCCGTGCGGCGGCGCCCCCGCCCGCCGCACCGCGCCGCCAGACCCCGCTCCGCCGCCAACTCGCGTTGCCGGAGCCTGACATGCCCTCACGCAGGAGTGCGGCCATGCGGTCCCGCACGTCCGGTGGCACCCGTATCCTGCGCGGCCCGCCCGGCCGCCGACCGGGATGCCTCGTCCTCGTCACCGACGAGGACGACCGTGTGCTCCTGGTGGACCCGGACCACAAGGACGGCCTGTTCCTCCCCGGCGGCAGCGCCGACCCCGACGAACCGCCCCACGGGGCCGCCGCACGCCGCCTGCGCGTCGAGACCGGGCTCGGCCGTCCCGTCACCCGCCTGCTGACGGCCGGCTTCGTGCCCGCGGACGTCTGTCCCGGGGGCCTGGGCCTGGTCTTCGACGGCGGCACCCTCACCCGCCGGCAGGCGGCCCGGGTCGCCGTCCCGCCCGTCCGCGGAAGCGGGCCGCGCGGACACCGGCGGGTCGGCCCCGGCGACCCGCACGCGGTCCTGCGCCCCGACCGGAACCGGAGGGCGCGGGCGGCGCTGGGCACCAGGCTGTCCAGCCGGGCCTCCCCCGTCCTGGTCAACGGCCGCCCGGCCGGACGACAGCCCCGCCTCCCGCCGCCCGGACACCTCGACCGAACACGGGCGCTGTGCCCCGGGAACCGCAGGCTAGGCTCTTGGCGGACCACCGCTGCCGAAGAGGGGGTTCGCGGGATGAGCGGGACGGTAACGGCCGTCAGCAGCAGCGGCGAGTACTCGTTCACCAAACCCAACCGGGCCGGCATCACGCTGCTCGCGGGGCTCGGTGTGGAGGGGGACGTGCACGCCGGCGTCACGGTCAGGCACCGCTCGCGGGTCGCGCAGGACCCCACCCGGCCGAACCTGCGTCAGGTCCACCTCATGCACGAGGAGCTCTTCACCGAAGTCGGCGAGGAGGGATTCGACGTGGCGCCCGGCGAACTCGGCGAGAACATCACCACCAGGGGCGTCGACCTGCTCGGCCTGCCCGTCGGGGCGCTGCTGCGCATCGGCGACGAGGCGGTCGTGGAGGTCACCGGTCTGCGCAGTCCCTGCCTGCAGATCGACAAGTTCCGGGACGGGCTGCTGAAGAAGGTCGTCGGCCGTGACGAGGCCGGGAATATCGTGCGTAAGGCCGGGATCATGGGCGTCGTCCGGGCGGGCGGCGTGGTGCGTCCCGGCGACGCGGTCACGGTGGAGCTCCCGGACGGGCCGCACCGGCCCCTCGACCGGGTCTGAGCCCTTCCCCCGGGCAGGCCGTCAGGCCGGGGCGGTGGGCGCGTCACCGGTCCGGGGCCCGTGGTGCTCCCGTCCTGGCGGACCGCTCCTGCGCCCCGTCCCGGTGACGGGGCGCAGGGGCAGGGGCAGGGGCAGGGGCAGGGCGGTCGCCGGTCACTGGTCGGAGTAGCTGAGGTCCCCCACGCTCCAGCTGCTGACGTCCTTGATCGCGATGCGGTACATGCCGCCGGTGTGGGGCAGGCCGTAGCTGCCCTGAAGGATCTTGGCGACGTGCAGGTGCAGATGGGTCGCCGGCCCGGTGGTGGCCGAGGAGGCGTCCGGGGGGTCGGTGAACAGCGCTGCGAAGGGTTTGAGGTGCTCGGAGGCTTCGAGGACTTCGGCGACCCGTTCGCGCCACACCGCCTCGGCGGCGAGCCTTCCGGTGATGACAGCGCCGGGGACGACCACGGTGACGGGCATCTGGTTGCTTCCGGTGGACTCCACCATGGTGGCGATATCGGTGAGCAGCTGATCCGGTTTGGACATGCCGCCAGGCTAACCGTCGCGGCCTGCGCCGGGCCAGGGGCGCCAAAGGGGTGTCGCCGGGACGCGGCGCCCGGACCGGGCCACGGGGTCGGGCCACGGGACCGGGCCACGGGACCGGACTGCGGGACCGGACTGCGGGACCGGGCCACGGGACCGGACTGCGGGACCGGACTGCGGGACCGGGCCACGGGACCGGGCCACGGGACCGGGCCACGGGACCGGACTGCGGGACCGGACTGCGGGACCGGACTGCGGGACCGGACTGCGGGACCGGACTGCGGGACCGGACTGCGGGACCGGACTGCGGGGTCGGCCGGGTATGCCGAAGGGCCCGTACCGCGCGATCGCGTGGTACGGGCCCCGTGCTGTCCGGCGAGAGCCGTGCAGCGGCAGGAACTACAGCGGGCGAATGTTCTCCGCCTGCGGGCCCTTCTGGCCCTGCGTGACGTCGAACTCGACCTTCTGGCCCTCGAGCAGCTCACGGAAGCCCTGGGCGTTGATGTTCGAGTAGTGGGCGAAGACGTCCGGGCCGCCACCCTCCTGCTCGATGAAGCCGAAGCCCTTCTCCGCGTTGAACCACTTCACAGTGCCATTAGCCATTAAAAATTCTCCTTCAAAGGGCATTCCGAAACCCGCACCTCGCAGGTCCCGTGTCGCCGCTATGATGACCCGCCCGGGGAAGAGCCGGGAAACAAAAATGCGCCTGCCGTTACAACCAGCAGGCGCACACAGAGTTCATGGGAACCAAAACTGCAACTAAGAACGACTGTAGCAGGCGGCAAAGCGAAACGGCGGATTTTCCGGGGCCTCTTTTTTCGGGGCGGGGCGCCCGGCCCCGGCCGCCCCCCGGCGGCGGGACCGGGTCGGGGGGCGGGCCGGGTGCCGGCCTGGCGGCGCGGGCCGGTCAGGGGCGGTCGAGGGTGATGGAGTTGATCGGGCCGAGGTCGGCGTGGACGCCGTTCTGGGCGGGGATGTCGTAGCCGCAGCCGGTGCCGTTGTAGCCGGTGCACAGGTGGGCGTGGGCGCCGCCGGACTGGTTGTTGAGGACCCAGTGGTTGCCGTGCTGGTTGCTGAGGTTGTGGGCGCCGTAGCTCCAGAAGACGTCCGTGGGGGTGGTGGCGGGCGAGTCCTGGGGGTAGACGCAGACGGCGCCGTGGGGGCAGTTCTCCCAGGAGCCGCCGTCGGCGGCCTGGGCGCCGGTGACGGTGAGGACGGTGATCGCGGCGGTCGCGAGGGCGAGCGCGGCGGCGGCGTGCAGGATCCTGCGCATGAGGGTCTCCCTTGCTGGTGACGACCGGCCTGGCCTGGCCGGTCGTCAGCAGCGTAGGAGCGCCGGGGCGGCCGCGGTCCCTGACGGATGACAGGGTGGGCGGCGTCGGTCAGCGCTGGGCGAAGGTGTCGCAGCGGGCCATGTCGCCGGTGCGGTAGCCGGTGGTGAACCAGGTCTTGCGCTGGTCGGAGGAGCCGTGGGTCCAGGTGTCGGGGTCGACGCGGCCGGTGGCCTGCTTCTGGATGCGGTCGTCGCCGACGGCGGCCGCGGCGTCGAGGCCCTGGGCGATGTCCTGGTCGGTGAGGGCGCTGATCAGGGGCCGGCCGGTGGAGGGCTGGGGGGTGGTGGTGGCGTGGTGGGCCCAGACGCCGGCGTAGCAGTCGGCCTGGAGTTCGAGTTTGACGGAGGCGCTGTTCTGGCCCTGGCGGTCGCCGCCGACCTTCTGGGTGGTGCCGGTGAGGTTCTGGATGTGGTGGCCGTACTCGTGGGCGATGACGTAGGCCTCGGCGAAGGGGCCGCCGCGGGCGCCGAAGCGGGTGGATAGCTCGTCGAAGAAGCCGAGGTCGACGTAGGCCTTGCGGTCGCCGGGGCAGTAGAAGGGGCCGACGGCGGAGGTGGCCGGGCCGCAGGCGGTGGAGACCCGGTCGGTGAACAGGACGGTCTCGGCGGGGCGGTAGGCGGTGCCGTGGCGGGGCAGTTCGGCGCGCCAGTAGTCCTGGAGGCTGTTGGTGACGGCGACGATGCGGCAGTCCTGGCGGCGGTTGGCGTCGGCGCCGCTCTTGCAGGTCTTCTGGACCTCGCCGGCGGTGCGGGGTCCCGCGGCGGAGCCGGAGCCGGAGGTGCCGTCGGTGAGGCCGAGGACGGCGGGGTCGACGCCGAGCAGGACGGCGAACAGGACCGCGATCAGGCCCACGGCGCCGCCGCCGATGGCGATCTTCCCGCCGGGGATTCCGCGCCGGTCGTCGACCTGTGAGGTGTCGAGGTCGCCCTGGTCGTCGAACTGCATCCTTGCCCATCCTCGCGCGACGGTCCGTCTGTCACCGCCCGGCCACGGTGGCCGGGGGCCCGTGCCCCCGGGCGCGGGTGCGGGTGCGCTGGTCAGGGGCGGTTCGCCCAGGGTACGGGGGGTGTGGGCCGGTTCGTGGGACGGGGCCCGGGACGTGGGGCGCGCGGGACGTGGGCGCCGGGGCGGCGCGGCGGTGTCCCGGACGGCGGGCGGACGGCAGGTCGGGGGTCAGCCGGGTCGGGGTCAGCCGGGGAGCCGGCCGGTGAGGAGGAAGGCGGTCAGCGGGTCGCGGACGCGCGGGTCGGCGAAGTCGACGCCGTGGCCGGCGGCGTCGACGGTGAGCAGGGCGGCCCGGTGGCCCAGGGCGCGCCGGGTCCGGCGGGCGCCGGTGAGGGGGGTGTCGGGGTCGCGCAGGTCCTGCAGGAGAAGGATGTTGCGGGGGCCGGCGCCGGTGATGCGGACCGGGGGTTCGGCGGGGCGGTAGTGCCAGAAGGCGCAGGGCCAGACGTTGCCGGGCATGCCGTTGGTGAGCGGGTGGCGGATACGGTCGGCGGCGGTACGGGCGGCGTAGTAGGCGCTGTCGCGGGGCCAGGGGGTGTCGCCGCACAGGACGGCGTCCTGGGCCGCGATGAAGTTGTCGGGGACGACGCCGGGCAGCGGGCCGGCCGGGCCGTCGGCAGCGGCCGACAAGGCAGCGGCCGGGGTGGCGGCCGGGGTGGCGGGCGGGGTGGTGGGCGGGGTGGCGGCGGCGCGTTGCCAGACGGCGGCGGCGGTCGGGTAGTAGGCGGGTGAGACGAGGGTGGCGTAGGTGACGGTGCGCAGGGCGTTGCCGGTGAGGACGCGTCCGTCGCCCAGGACGAGGGGGGTGGTGTCGAGTCGGGCGGTGAGGCGGTCGTAGGTGGCGCGGACGGCGGCCGGGTCGGCGCCCAGGTGGAGGGTGCTGTCGTGGGCGGCCAGCCAGGCGGCGAGGTCGGGGAAGGCGTCCTCGGCGCCCTGGCCGAGCAGGCCGAGGGCCTGCCGTTCGCCGCCGGGGGCGACGACGCTGTCCAGGACGACGCGGTCGGTGCGGGCGGGGAAGAGGGTGGCGTAGACCTCGCCGAGGTAGGTGCCGTAGGAGGTGCCGAGGTAGGAGATCCGGGGGTCGCCGAGGGCGGCGCGGACGCGGTCGAGGTCGCGGGCGGAGTTGGCGGTGGTGATGTCGGCGAGGTAGCCGCCGGTGCGGGCGGCGCAGCTGTCGGCGACGCGGTGGGCGTGGGCGAGGTTGGCGGTGATGGTGCCGTCCGGGGCGGGGAAGGGGTAGGCGAGGGCGGCCGAGCGGTCGGCGGGCGGCAGGCCGCAGGCGACGGGGGTGCTGTTGCCGATGCCGCGTTCGTCGAGGCCGATCAGGTCGTCGTGGTCGAGGACGGCGGGTGGCAGCTGGGTGGCCATCCGGCTGGGGTGGTCGAGGCCGGAGCCGCCGGGGCCGCCGGGGACCACCAGGAGGTCGCCGTGGCGGTGGGCGGGGGTGGCGGTGCGGATGCGGGAGATCTCCAGGGTGATGGAGCCGGCTTCGGGGTGGCGGTAGTCGCGCGGCACGCGCAGGCTCGCGCACTGCTGGCGCGGGTCCCTGGGGGTGACGGTGCCGTTGGCGTTGGGGGTGGGCGCGGGGCAGGCGCCCCAGGCGGGCGCGGTACGGGCGGGCGCGGTGCGGGCGGGCGCGGTGCGGGCGGGCGCGGTGGCCGCGGCGGCGGGCGGGGCGCAGGTGGGGGCGAGCAGCAGGGCGGCGGCGGTCGCGGCGGCTGCGGTCGCGGCGCGGGGGCGGAACGGCCTTGTGCGGTGGGTGAGTTGGGGCATGGTTCGGACGGTAGGGGGTGGGCGGGGCGGTGGCTTGGACCCGTGGGTGGACTGCCCGCGCCCGGGTCTCCACCCGTTCCTCCACCTGTCCCCGTCCGGTCTCCACCCGGGTGCCGGCGCCCGGGCGGCCTCGCTGATCGCGTCGTCCGGCGCCGCACAACGGCGGCAGTCACGGCCACCGGCAATCATGCTCGAATCATGCCAACTCCCCCAATCAGAACCGATCCGGACATTCTGGGGCGAATTTCAGCCGGGGACCGCAAGCGGATTGCCGTGCACAGCGGTCCTACAGGATCGTCGTTGGTGTAAGCACGAAACGAGACGTGATGGCCGCACTGCAGCGGTCATTGAGATGATTTTCAACACGACGCCGCCCACGCCGGTTGCGAAGTGACCTCCCCGTTCGGCATTCGAATCAAGGAGAACTTGTGATCTCAAAAACGAAGAAGGTCGCGCGTTCCATGGCCGTGGCGTTCGCCGCGGCCGCCGCGTTCACCCTGACCGTGCCGACCGGCAACGCTTTCGCCATCGACCATGTCGAGTGCCGAGGCGGGGAGGACTTCCTGAAGATCTGGTCGCACGACGGCGGCCGTCAGAGCGTGGACTGCTACGCGAACGGCGGAAGGACCTCCTTCGGCGGGTGGTGGGTCGACAGGATCTCCACGGGGAACAACGACTTGATCTACTACGACGACAACGGCGATTCGGTGAAGATCACACGGTGGACCGACATCTCCTTCCCGAACCGTCCGCCGAAGGTCAAGGACATCGAAATCGTGTGACGGGTCAACGGGCCGGCCGCCCCGGGACGGCCGTTCTCACTGATTGTCCATTCCGGGACACCGCCGCCGGGGCGACGGCCCGCACCGTGCGGCGCGGGCCGTCGCCCCGTATGCACGACGTCGCCCGAGCACCATGAACCAGCAGGTCGGAGCAGACACCCGCACGTCCGCCCCGCCCTGCGGGTCACCGAGTTCCTGAGTTCCTGAGTCACCGAGTTCCTGAGTTCCTGAGTTCCTGAGTTCCCGAGTTCCTGGCGAGGAATACATCTTCGCCGTACGGGGTGCCGGAAAGAGGCAGGACCGCACGTGGCCGGCGGCCGTGCGCGGCGTGCACCGCCGGTCCGCGGCCGGCGGGCCGGCGAATCCCGCTCCGGGTCCACACCCCGGGAGCATTCACGCTGTCGAACTTCGTACCACTCACGGAGAATCCGGATGACACTCCCCCACCAACGCCGGGCCGGGGCGGACACTCTTTCCCGGTTCTCGCCCGCCGGGTCCACGCCGGCCGCCGGGCCGGAGGACAACTGATCAGGTCAGCCGTTGAACCATCGCGCCGATCCAGCCCACGATGAACAGGAATCCCCAGATCATCAGGAAATAGGGCACGGCCCTGTAAGCGATCTTCTCGGCCGTCCGGCGGCCATGTCCGGCCGACACCTGATCGAAACCGACCGGTGGAGCCGACCGTCGTTTCCGCAGCACAGAGAAACCGACGGCAACGGCACCGATCCCCAGCAGCAGAATAACCGAGTACCCGTAGACCACTGTTACTCCCACGATTTCGCAGCTGCCATCGCGCAACTCTGTACCGCGTCCGCACGTGCTCATGGCACCCCCCCTGTCCGGTCGGATCATATGACAGTCGGGGAGACCGGTTCCTGCCCGCACGCGGCGTCACCACCTGGCGTCGCCGCTCCACGGAGCTGTCCGGACGGCTGCGCCCGAGGACCCGTTCGTGATCAGCCGCGTCTGCCCGGGCCGGCGCGGGAGAACACGGCGGCGAGAACCCCTCCGCCACAGAGTCCCGGCCGGTCACCGCACCGGCCGGCGCCGCGTCCGGGGCTGCGCGGACGGCCGAGGAGGACGCCGGCCAGGGCCAGCAGCACACCCGTCAGGGGGTGTCGGCCACGGTCACCCATAAGGGGGCTTCGGCATGCTGCTGGTCCTGCGGATCGACCGCGGCCGTGAACAGTGGACCAGCCCCAAACACGGTCCGGCGCACCCCTCTTGCCCCGGACCGCGGCCGTTGAGCCGGGGGCGGGGACCGTCAGACGAGACCGAAGCCGAACTCGCCCGCGGCAACAGCCGTAATGAAAGCCGCACGGGCCCCGGCGGTGAGAACCAGCGCCGGACCCCCGGGGTCCTTCGAGTCACGCACGTACGAGACCGCTTCGCCGGGAGTAGCGAACTCGACGCAGTCGACGTTGTTGCCGCTGTAGCTGGACTTCTTGAACTCCAGCCCGGCCGCAGCGGCGTTACTGACGTGGATCATGCCTTGAACCTGCCCCTCTGGTCGGAAATGAAGCGAAGCGATGCGTCGACGCTCATGGCCTCGGCCGCAACCTGCCTGAACTTCGCCCGGAAGAACTCCACGTTGGCGGGACCACCGACCCGAACCCCGTCGAGCAGACCCTCGATGAGAACGACACCCAGATCCCTCCCCGACTCGGCATCGGCCCGGCATCGCCGGACGCCCCCGATGGACACCCAGGCCCGCCGTGATCACAACTGGCGGTTTCAGAACTACATGGCGCCGACAGAAGGCACCGTCCCGTGCACACGCGCGTACACGGGACAGGCACATCATGGCAACAGGCACACTCCGGCGCACCTCTTGCACCGGACCGTGGCCGTTGAGCCGGGAGCGGGGACCGTCAGAGGCCGATGACGTCGCGCCGCTCACCTCCGGGCTGGTCACCAACGCGCTGTCCCACGGGAAAGGCATCGACGACCTGCCGATCAAGGTGGAGGCCGGCGACACCGGCGCGCTCCGGGCCTCGGTGACCGACCCCGGCAACGGAACACCGCAGGTCCGACAGACGGCTGACATCGACTCCGGCGGGCGCGGCCTGGCCCTGGTGAAGGCACTGGCCACCGACTTCGGCTGGGAGCAGCTGGTCGGCGGAGGCAAAACGGTCTGGTTCACCCTGGAACTGGAGGACCCGTTTCCCACCGGTACGGGGCCGCGGCGACATCGGTCGGCACCGGGCCCGGGCCGCGGATCCTCGCACCCGACGCCCACCGGCGGGTGGCCGGCCCGCGGCCGCCGCCACAGGTACGGGCGTTCCACCGGCGGGCGGCGCTGCGCCGCCCGGTGGCCGCCGCGTGAGCGGGTCGCCGGCCGGCCGAGAGCGGCCCGTGTACCGGCCGCAGCCCGGGGCCGGCACACCGCGCGGGTGTTCGACCGGCGTGAGAAGCGCGCGTTCGACCGGATGCGCCGGGGGGGGGAGGAGGACACGGCCGACCTGGCACCGGCCCCTGAGGACCTGGCGGGCCTGAGGACCTGGTGGACCTGGTGGACCTGGTGGAGAAGTTCGTGAAGGTCAAGGTCGATGAGCTGATCGGTCCACACCGTGCCGACATGCGGGACGTGCGGGACGTGCGGGACGTGCGGGAGGCCGCGAAAGCCTCCGCGTACGGTCCGGCTCCGGCCCGGCGGCCCCGCCGCCGCGGACAGACCCCCGGTGGCCCGCTGGTGCTCACGCGGGCCACCGGGTACCAACCCCCGCTCGTCACCGGCCGGGTCGTGGAAGAGCGCTGTGGCACCCCTGGGGGCCACACCCCCGCGAGCGCGGGCGCCGTACCGCGCCGGCACCAGCGGCAACCAGCCGTCCGTCACAACCGGGCGGCACACCAGACGGGGCCCTGCCCGTAGGTGCGGGCACCTTGAACGGGCCGGGCCCCACCCCCCTCGTGCCGGAACGCAAGAGGAACGGACACAGACAGGCATGGACAGCGAGAGAGCCCGCCACACGGCGGCTTCGACAGCCCCGGCAGCGACGGGCCTGGGGATCGAGGGGCTGCGAGCGATCACCCGGACCGCGTTCGCCCCCGTCGAAACTAGAACAGTGAGGCCCCACGGGCTGCTGCGCTCAGGGCTGGTCGTACCAGGAGAACGCCGCGATCCGCCAGCCCTCCGGGGTGCGGACGAACTGGATGGTCTTGGTCCCGCCACCCTCGAACGGCTCGCCGTCCAGAACGCCGGCCTTGCGGTACTCGCCGAAGCGCGACGCGATGTCGCCCACGATCTCGGTCCGCTCGGAGGTCTCCCACTCCGAGAACTCGACCAACCGCCCGCCGGCGAGCAGGCGTTCGCGCGGCTCGATGAACTCGTCCACGGTGTAGACCGTGTACTTCGGCCCGGTCAGCACGATCACACCACCCGAAATGACCAGCCGACGGATCCGGCTCACGTCCGCGACCTCGCCGCCGCGGTTGTCGAAAGCCCCGAAGAACTCGGCGGTTATCGCATCAATCTCGATCTTGGACATGGTGCGACAGTAACACCGGCAGGGAGCAACGGACATGGCGTCGAAGCCACTTCGGCCCAGCACACCCACCAGATCACACAACTTTGCAACAGCCCCGATCCACGACCAGGACACCACCTTCACCGACGCCGTCACCCACACAGGCAGACACCCGCTGACCGAACACCTGCTCACAAACGAGGACTTACCGCCCACCACCGGCGAAATCACCGACCCCACCCTCCGACCGACCCACCGCACCCCGACAACGAACCCGTCAGCACGGCCGACCAGCACGGCCGACCAGCACGGCGACCGCCGACCCGTCGCAGACCCGAACAACCACCGCATCACACCAGACCCGCCAAGCACCAGGCCCGACAAGCACCATCGACACACCCGGACCTCCACACCAACAACCCCGCCACAGACCAACCATCACCAACCACCCGAGAACCTCCGACACTTCACCAGACACCAACTACAGCCAGGCACCCCACCAAGATCAGGTGGACCATGATGCACCGGCCCAAACCGCGGCCCTGGTGGGCAGGCAGGACGCAGCGCCGACGATCCGGAACACCGCGCCACCGTCACCTACCCGGCGTCAGGGACCCAGACCGTTCTGTCCTCCGCGGATGCGAGCAGGTCGGAAGTCGGATCCGACAACACCTGGACGAGGAACTCGGCCATACCCCCGTCCGCTTTCGACCAGGCCCGGGCCGCGGGCGCCCCCCGGAACCACACAACCACCGGCCACCGGCCACCGATCAGGATCTGGATCACCCGTCAGCCAGAAGCAGCGATCCCCGTTGTAATTGCAACCCCACTCAAGCAGCCCGCCAGGATCCGGGAACATCGGATACGGGAAGAGCTCGGGATAGCTCGCACGCAGCCCATTGAACATCGGACCAACTTCAAGGATCGTACGAGCAACCATGCGCGCGAATCCACCGGAAGTCCATCCGACCGGCCCTGCAGTCAGCGGTGAATGGACGCAAAGTTCACCTCCGATGGCACCTCGGCCAAATATGTTGATGAAATCCTGATAGTCGGCCGGAAACTCCACTCCGACCTCGACCAGTGAACCATTCCAGGGCACCTCATAGCCCGCACCGGAACCCGGAACATTCAGCAGCTCGACAAGGGAAGCCACCGAAACATTCACCTAAACCCTCCTGTCCGTCATCAGTAATTGCACCAGGCCGCCACCTGGAGGCGTTGACCCGGACCACCACTCAACGACAACCCGGCAGGCCACGACTCCCACAGAACCACTGACCCTATACCTGACCAGCGAGAACACGGCGCCCCCACCCGAAAAGACAACAGCTTCTGAACACCACACCACTGCGC
The DNA here is from genome assembly GCF_044744345.1 of Kitasatospora sp. NPDC087315. Classification (NCBI taxonomy): domain Bacteria; kingdom Bacillati; phylum Actinomycetota; class Actinomycetes; order Kitasatosporales; family Streptomycetaceae; genus Kitasatospora; species Kitasatospora sp. NPDC087315. The sequence continues at coordinate 206,322 of NZ_JBIUYD010000016.1, forward strand.
CTGGGCGGGTTTGGGAAGTCGGACCCGCCGACTTCCCAAACCACGCCCGGGCAGGCAGACGGCTTCGCACAGCGGCTCGTCCGTGTGACCAATCAGACCCAGGGTGCCTCAAACCAATCCCGGGCAGCCACCGCGTCACGCCGGGCCCGGCAATCGCCGTGGGTGCGCTCGGGCCTCCGCACGAACAGCCGCGCCACAGACCGACCGTCGTTAACAGCCTGAGGGGATCCGGCACTTCACCAGGCACTTACTGCGGCCGGGGGCCGCAATCGGCTTTCGCACCGCGCGGTAGACCGTCTCACCGATTTCAGCTATGGCATCCGATGCACCAGGGGTATGGCCAGTCACGCTATTCCACCCATCCGCTTGGCGAATACCTCCCCATGCATCAGTGTCCCCACCGCAGGTTGGCGGCCTGGCCCCGTCCGGGGTGAGGGCGAGTCAGGAGCGGCGCCACCCTGATCGTCGACCCCGGAGCGGTACAGGCGGACGGACGCACAGCGCACAAAGCTCCGCTGCGCCGCCCCGTCCGGGAGAACGAACCGCCTGGCCGACGGGGCGTCGGGATCCGTGGCGGTGTCCGGCTCCTCCGCGATGGTGAGCTCGCCCCGGTCAAGAACCGGATGCAGTTTCACTCGACACGCAAACAAGATCAACCAGCGAACCGTCGGCCGCCGCAAATTGCTCGCTAATCACCCCTCCTCGGGGACCCAGATGGGCACCGAGGGGTCCTGGAACGCGAGGTCGGCCAGTTCCGGGGTCTCGCCGGCGACCACCAGGAGGAGGAACTCGACCATTCCCACGTCGTACCGGCTCCAGGCATCCGGAAACCGCCCCCTGTGCCACACGATGACGGGCCAGCAATCCGGATCGTCCCCCTCCGTCAACCAGAAGCAGATATCACCGTTGTAGTTCCCCGCCCAAACGAGCAGCCCGCCGGCCTCCGGGTAGACCGGGTACGGGCAGAGGTCGAACGACTCCTCCCGCATGGCCCTGAACTGAAGGCCAATGTCCTCGGTGGTCCGACGGACCATGCGGGAGATCCCACCCTCCCCTGCCGCTCCCCCAGGGCGCAGCAGCGGGTCGAGGACCCCGAGGTCACCCCGAACCTCCCCGGCGCCGAAGACGTCGACGAACTCCCGGTAGGCCGAAGGGAACCCAAGGCCGGCCTCCTCCTGTGCCCTGTCCCACGACACGCGAGGAGCGTCCTCCCGGGCCCTCCACCCCGCCAGGCCGGAGAGCCTCCTCACGTCATCGCGCATGCGGACACCAGGTGGCCTCAGCAGCAACCGGCTTCAAGGCTGTGGCCATCCCTTTCGCTGTAAACATCCGACGCACTGCAGTCAACGAGAACTCCCCTGGAATCCCGGACCTGGATCTTGAATCGGTATTTAAATGGAGTCATACTGCCGGCGTACATATAGTCGGACACCACCGGCATCTCCACGAGATTCTCCTTGATCGCCAGCTTTCTGGCCACCACCGCCTGAATTCCTGTCATTTTGCCAACGTTGACGGGGGTGGTCCAGCAGGGTGCCAGGTTCGCCTGGACGAAGCTGCAGCCCGGCAGCGTCCGGGAACACGCGAAGGGGAACAGCTGGTCTGCGCGGCAGACCCGGCGGTGGCGCCCATGGCGGGAGTACACCTCCGCCACCGGCAGGCCGACCCCGCCTTCACTACCCCACCCAATTCCAGTCGCCCTGGTACCGCCACATCGGCTCGTCGGAATTGGCCGGCGCCACCTCGTCCGCGTACACGTACGTGCCGTCGACAACGGCAAGCAGGAACGCCGCGAATCCTCCGTCGAAACGGTCCCACTCCTCCAGGCTCCGGTAGAACGCGACCACCGGCCAGGAATCCGGATCCTCACCCTCGGTCAGCCAGAAGAACTGGTCAGCGTTGAGGTTAGAGCCCCGGGAGAGGATCCCACCGCGCTCAGGGTGGACAGGGTACGGGCAGTCCGGGTCAGCGGCCAGCTCGGCGGCGATCCCGTCCGTCGTCCTACGCACGAACCCGGGGAAGCCGACGATCGGCCCGCCGTCGTAGGAGCGCAGGGGCGGCACCGGCACAGACAGCTCGCCATTGATCCGCACGCACCCGTACCGGTCCACGAACTCCCGATAGTCCGCCGGGAAGGCGAAGCCGACCTCCGCGAGGGAACGCTCCCACGGTGTAGCCGCCGGCCGTTGCGAGGGTTCACCGAAAATCTGGGCCAGACGGCCGAGTTCCATGTTCACCCGAGTTCCATGTTCATCTTCTGTCCAGTAGCTCGATAGTGATGTTGCCACTTGCAAGGGTTCCGCAGCTCCCCTTCAGGGCCCGGCCAGGCAGCCGTGGGCTCCCGCAGGACGCTTCGCGACCGACGCCCCCGGACCTGCGCCCAGGTCGACCACATCCTCCATGGCCCAGCAGTCGATCCAGCGTCCCTTGCCGCCGTTATCACCCACCGCGCTCGCCGGACGGCGGTCGAGGCAACTGCGGTGCTTGTCCTCTTCCTGTGGATTGTTGCCCGCACCCGGAACGGGGGCGGCCTCCGTCCTCGGGGTCACGTTGGGGACGAGCGTCAGCATCGCGAGCAGGTCGGCGCTGCCGCAGGAGGCGGCGATGACGCTGAGGATGTCGCGGGGGTCCCTGGCTGCCCAGTCGAACTGGGAGACCGGGCGCTCGACCGCATGCAGACCGCAACGCCGTTTTCGCATCGGCTGGTGCCGCTACATGCCGGACACCCCGACAACCCAGCGCACCACGGCCGGGGAAGAGGCCGGACCCGGTGCCGGACAGGGACCGCCCCAGCGGCGCCCCGCCCGTCGGACACGCGCCGGAGCCGCAGCTGCTGATCCCGGCGAAGAGCGCGGCGCTGCGGTCGAACCGCTCCGCGTGATACCCGGTGACATCCGGCAGTAGAACGTCGAACGGACCTCCGCGCAGCTCCCGGTGCTCGCAGCCCGGCTTCAACTCTGAAGCGGCGACGGGCCGGAAGCCGGGACTGAAAACCTCTCCCCCGCCTGGGCATCCGGCAGCTCTGTCAGTACTCCCTCCAGTTCTGGTACGTGTGCGGGGGATCATTCCAAGAGCCGTCACTGAACGGATTGGGCACCGTTCCGTCGAGAAGACCGACGAGAAACTCCCCGAACCCCATCTCGAAGCGGGTCCACGGGTCAGTGCCATACCGTGGCTGACGCTTGAAAACGACGACTTCCCATCCTTCGGGATCAGTCGAATCACAGATCCAGAACGCCATATCCCCGTTGATGGTCGTCGCGAAAGGAAGAATTCTCGCCTCCGACAGGACCTGCGAACGGCCTTCGCTATCCGACTGCGGCTCTTCGCGCGGATCGAAATCCAGCCCTTCTAGCAGTCTGCCCGAGGGAGAGCCGTTCGCCGGTGGAGTCCGGAACGCAAGATACTCGTTCAGTTCGCCACCTCCGTATACCACCACGAAGTCGCGGTAGTCAGCTGGAAGACGCAAGCCTGTGGTGCGCGCGAGTTCGTCCCAGTCAATGACATCACCTTGGGCATCTGACATCCCGAGCATGACGGACAGGTTGCTGATCGCCGGATGCATCATCTGGTCTCCTCTACCAAGAGAACGGTGCCATCAATCACCGAACATCCCTGCATCCTGCCCCGAACGGCTGTCGATCGGGAAGCCCAGGTTCTTCCAGCCGCTCCCCGCCGTGTAGATCAGGTTCGACACCGTCTCCGAGTCCCCTCGGAGCAATCGCCCGCCTGGACTCCACGCCACGTAGGTCATCTCGATCTCGTAAGGAGCCATTCGATTTCCATCGTAGTACGGGGTGACCTGATAGAAGACAATGTTTCCGCCGTCTATCTCGGCCTTCACCTGATTCTCGAAGTGCAGCATGCTGTCGATCGGCCCGAGACGCGCACTGTTTCCGTTGAGCTTTCCGACGTACGAGTTCGCATCACTGCCACAGGGAACTAGGTTCGCCAGATTGGTCCCGGAACCAGACAGCTGGGCGCCGAGAAGATGACAGGCATTCACGTCAGACCGATCTCCACCCCAATATATCACCTGGTTACGCGCCCAGTCATAGCCGGCAGGCTTGATGCCCTTACGAACCTCCGTTTCCGTTCCCTTATTCGCCAAGAGGTATGCGCTGTCAAGGCATGCCGTCACACCCGTCGCACGGCCACCATTACCAGCATCCACCTGTCCATGGTTGACCCAGCCGACGCCATTCAGCCGACATCCACGGTCTCGGCCCGGTTCGTCCCCGGCCCCGGCCGCGTCGGGCTGGGGGCCGGGGAGTATCAGGAATTCGGCTCTGTCCCGTAATCGTGGTAACGAAGCGTGACGGGTGTCGTTGGCAGGTCATGCGAGATGTCAACGAGCTTGTGGGCACGGTGTTTTCCGGGTTGTCGCCGCTGGTGATCGAGGACGTAGTGGACGAGGGCGAGGTGATTCGGGTGGTGGCCCGGACCCAGGACGGTCCGGTGCCCTGCCCGGTCCGCGGGGCGCCGACGGACCGGGTGCATGGCTTCCATCACCGGACGGTGGCGGACGTGCCGGCGGACGGCCGGCGGGTGCTCGTGGTGGTGCGCGTTCGCCGACTGGCCTGCCCGGTGCTGGGCTGCGGACGGCAGACGTTCCGCGAGCAGGTGCCCAGCCTGCTGGAACGCTACCAACGTCGCACGAACCGCCTTACGAGCCAACTCGGTTCCGTGGTAAAAGAGTTAGCGGGACGAGCCGCGTCGCGGCTCCTGGAGGTGCTCGCCGCGCCGGCCTCCCGGTCCACGGCCTTGCGGATGCTGTTGCGAGTGTCGCTGCCCGCACGGCGGGTGCCGCAGGTTCTGGGCGTGGACGACTTCGCCCCGCGCCGCCGCCACCGCTACGCGACCGTGCTGATCGACGCCGAGACCGGCGAGCGGATCGACGTCCTGCCTGGGCGGGGTGCCGACACCCTGGAGGCGTGGCTGCGCGAGCACCCGGGTGTCGAGATCGTGTGCCGGGACGGCTCCGGGGCCTACGGCGAGGCCGTTCGCCGAGCTTTGCCCG
>NZ_JBIUYD010000017.1:0-200532 GCF_044744345.1 Kitasatospora sp. NPDC087315
CGACAGAACCGGGAAGTGGTGTTTCGTGGATTGGCCGCCCCGGGACCGTCCGCGCCGATGCGTGTCCGGTGCTCCCTGTCGAGCGACTAGAGAACGATAGGCCGACCGGGCGCCTGAGGCAAATCCCGGGCCCGGACCGGGGAGGAGGTGAGGAACGGGGAGCACGGGGAGCAACGGCGCCCGTCCGGACGGGGTCAGTGCCGTTGCTGACGCCTCCTGCCGATCAGGACGGTGGTCACCCCTGCCGCGGTGAGCACGGCAGCGATCCACCCGGTCCGGCCGGCCCCCGTTCCGGTCGCGGGCAGCTCCTGGCCCACGGCGGCCGGGGAGGAGGCGACCAAATGCCCCGCGCTCGGTGTCGCGGAAGGTCTCGGGGACGGAGAGCAAGTCGGGGAGGGGGAAGGGGACGGAGAAGGGGACGGGGAGGAAGTCGGACTCGAAGACGGGGAGGAAGAGGGAGACGAGCTGGCGGCCGTGACGTTGAGCCGGGCGGTGGCGGGGGCGGAGGTGACGGTGGCTCCCGTGGCGAACGGCCTGGTCTGGTCGAGCCCGGCCGCCGTGGCGGTGTCGGTCACCGATCCGGCGGCCCCGTCTGCCGCGGTGAGGGTGTAGGTGGCCTGGCACGTCTGGCTCTGCCCCGCCGGCAATGGCGTGCCGGGGCAGGTGACCGGGGACAGGCCCGGGTGCGCATCGTTGACCGAGACCGTCCACGGCACCTGGCCGGTGTTGGTGACGGTGTACTGGTAGGTGACGGTCTGGCCGACGTTCGCCGTGGTGATCACGGCCCCGCCGGAGGTGACCGACTTGGTCAGTGAGAGACCGAACGGGTCGGGAACGGCGACCTGCACCGTGTCAGCGGCCACCGTGGCCGACGGGCTCGTGCCGACCGCGCCGACCTGGTTGGTGCATGACGCGCCGCTGTCGCTCGAAACGATGTTCCAGCCGGTGGCGTACTGCGGCACCACTACCCCGGCGACGGTGCGCGTCTGCAGCGCCTTCGAGCACCCGCCGCTGGTCGCCTTGCCCGCCGGAAGCGTCGGCAGGACCGGGCTGCCCGTCACCGTCGGGTTGGAGCCTCCGGCCACCGAGCCCTGCGTGACGTCGGTGACCTGCTCCTGATAGGTACCGGCGGCGTCGAGGTACGCGACCGCCGGAGTGCCGATCGCGGTGACGTCCACCAACGGGACACCGTTCGAATCGGCGATCTGCATCCGGCACGGATCGCCCGACGTGCCGATCGGCTCGACGATGAAGTACGCGAGCCCGGCGGCGTCGGTGTTCTGGAACGACAGGGAGCAGTTGCCGGCGATGTCCAGTTGGGTCACCGTCGATGCCGCGGACGCCGCCGGCGCACCCCCCAACCAGGATCCTCCGCCAAACGCGCCAAGAACCACGATCATGAACCCACGAGGTACCCGAGACATGGGGCTGACGGTAGGTCACATGTCAGGGGCGTCCGGTGCGCCGCGCAAACCGGTTCACCCGTCAAGCCCCAGGGCGAGGTCCTCCGGGGAGCCGTCCTCGGGCAGGAACCCGACCGGGTCACGACGTACTGGGGCCCGGACCGGAGTGCCTCAGGGGTGCATGAGCCCGCATTCCTGTCACCGCAGTTGGCGCGGGGAAGCGACGCGCCGGGGCGGCGGAGGGCAGTTGCCCTCCGCCGCCCCGGCGCGTGCCGAACGGACCGTCCGCCGGGGTCAGTCCGCCGGGGTCGGTCCCCCCACGATCAGACCGCCGGGGCCGGGTACGTCGGGTACTCCACTCCGGAGACGTGCTGGACGACGCGGACGACCTGGCAGGAGTAGCCGAACTCGTTGTCGTACCAGAGGTAGAGGATCGCGTTGTCGCCGTCGACCTTGGTGGCACCGGCATCGACGATCGAGGCGTGGCGCGAGCCGATGAAGTCGCTGGAGACCGCGTCGGGCGCGCTGATGAAGTCGATCTGGCGCTTGAGCGGCGAGGTCAGCGACACGTTGCGGAGGTAGTCGAGGACCTCCGCGCGGGTGGTCTCGCGTGCGAGCTGCAGGTTGAGGATCGCGATCGAGACGTCCGGCACCGGGACGCGGATCGAGCTGCCGGTGATCGTCGCGTCGAGGTCGGGCAGCGCCTTGGCGACCGCGGAGGCCGCGCCGGTCTCGGTGATGACCATGTTGAGCGCCGCCGAGCGGCCACGGCGGTCGGAGCTGTGGTAGTTGTCCAGGAGGTTCTGGTCGTTGGTGTACGAGTGGACGGTCTCCACGTGACCACGCAGGACGCCGTACTCGTCCGCCATCGCCTTCAGCGGGGGCACGATCGCGTTGGTGGTGCAGGACGCGCAGGACAGGATCCGCTCGTCCGGCTTGATCGTGTCGTGGTTGACACCGTGGACGATGTTGGGGACATCGCCCTTGCCCGGCGCGGTCAGGACCACCTTGGCGATACCGGGGCGGAGGTGCTTCGAGAGGCCCTCGCGGTCACGCCACCTGCCGGTGTTGTCGATGAGGATGGCGTCGTTGATGCCGTACGCCGTGTAGTCCACCGTCGTCGGGTCGTCCGAGTAGATCACCCGGATCTCGTGACCGTTGGCGACGATCTTGTTGTTCGCCTCGTCGACGGTGATCGTGCCGTGGAACTGGCCGTGGATGGAGTCACGGCGCAGCAGCGAGGCGCGCTTGACCAGGTCCTCGTCACCGCTGCTGCGGACGACGATGGCGCGCAGCCGCAGGCCGTTCCCCGAGCCGGCCTTCTCGATCAGCAGGCGGGCGAGCAGGCGGCCGATACGGCCGAACCCGTACAGCACGACATCGCGCGCCTGGCGGCGCTCCAGCTTGTTGGCGCCCATGGCCCCGGCGACGGCTTCGGCGGTGAAGTCGTCGACCGAGAGGCCTCGGTCATCGGTCTTGTAGGTCGCGGCGAGCATGCCGATGTCGATCTGGGAAGGGCCGAGATCGAGCGTGGTGAGAGCCTGCAGGAACGGAAGCGTCTCGGTGACCGAGAGCTCCTCGCCGGCTATCTGGCGGGCAAACCGGTGGGTCTTGAGGATGCTGACCACCGACTTGTTCACCAGGGAGCGGCTGTGCAGCAGGACCGTGACGTCCCTCTCCCGGTGCAGTTTCCCGATGATCGGAATCATCGACTCCGCGATCTCCTCGCGGTTCTTCCAGTTAGTGAACACGTCTTCGTTGACAGTCACAGGTCCATCTTTCGAGCTAGGCGATGCGCCCATGCTAGCTTTGGGCCGTTTTGCTCTCTGCGGCGGACCCACCCGAACGCCGCCCCGCCCCCGCGCCGGCACACCGCTTGACCAGTGCGGATGGGAGTCCGGTGCTCCCGGTCCGGCGCTCCCGGCCCGTGCCCCGCCTACCGGACCCGGCCGCCGCCGATCCACGCCACCGCCGCGGCGAGCACCGCGACGGTCCCGCCCAGCACCATGACCACGGAGGTCGAAGCCGCGTCCACGACCGCTCCGCCGGCCAGCGCCCCCAGCGCGATGGTGGCCTGGAACGAGGAGGTGAAGACGACGGACGCCGCCTCGGGCGCGGTCGGCGCCGCCGCGAGGAACCAGGTCTGGGCGCAGACCGGTACCGCGCCGTAGGCCAGGCCCCACAGGACCAGGAGCACGGCCGCGCCGGGGCCGGTCGTCCCGATGACGGGGAGCAGCAGGGTCGCGGTCGCGAGCAGGCCCGCGGCCGTGGTGGCGGCGGGGCGCAGTGCGCGCGCCGCCCAGGCGCCCGCCGCGAAGTTGCCGGCCACGCCCGCGACGCCGTAGGCCAGGAGGAGGGCGGTGACGAGGCGCGGTCCCGCGTGCGAAACGTCTTCCAGGAAGGGCGTGACGTAGGTGTAGGTGCCGAAGTGGGCCGTCACGACGAGGAAGGTCACCGCGAGCCCGGTCCGCACGCCCGGGGTGCGGAGCAGGTCGCGCAGCACGGTCAGGCGGGTGGTGGTCCGTGGGGGCAGTGGGGGCAGGGACACCAGGAGCGCGGCGAGCACGAGCAGCGTCAGCACGGCCATGGCGGTGAAGGCGGCACGCCAGCCCGCGAGGTCGCCGAGGAGGACCCCGGCGGGCACGCCGAGTACGGAGCCGAGCGGGACGGCCGAGAAGATCACCGCGTTCGCCGTGGCCCGCCGGGGGCCGGGCACCAGGCGCGGGGCGAGCCCCGCGCCGATCGACCAGAAGGCTCCGATGACCAGGCCGAGCACGATCCTGGCCGCCAGCACCGTCCAGTAGGCGGGGGCCAGCGCGTTGAGGAGGTCGGCCAGGGCGAGGACCGACATCAGCACGCAGAGCAGGGTGCGCCGGTCGGTCCCCCTGGCCGCGACGGTCACGGCGGGGGCGGCGACGGCGGCCACGATCCCGGGCAGTGTCATCATCAGCCCGGCCGCGCCGTCCGAGATCCGGAAGGAGGCGCCGATCGGCGTCAGCAGACCGATCGGCAGGATCTCGGTCGTGACGATGGAGAAGATTCCCGTCGTCACGGAGATGACGGCGAGCCAGCCGCCCATCGGGCCGAGGGCGGGCGGGCCGGTCCGGGTGGACACGTCGGCGTGGGGAGCGGCGGCAGCGGGCACGGGGGCGTTCCTGTCCGGGGATCGGTGATGTTCCGTCAAGTCCAGCAGCCGCCACCGCCGGGGTCCGGCGTGATTGCGACGTCAACGTCGAAGCCCGTCGGAGCGTCAGCTGAATCGTCGCCAGAACGGCGTGACTGCCTGGTCACAGCGCCCGGAGGGTGCGCCTGTGATCACTTCGACCCCGGGAAGCGGTTCAAAAGCGATCAATAACTGATTTATAGTGGCCCCTCGTTGACCGGGTCGGCGTCAGTCTCTGTCGACGGCACCCCCGGGGAATCGGGCTCACGAGCACTCCGAGGATATTGATGACGGCGTCACCCTCCTTCGCTCCGCATCACGAGCGTCCGCCGCTACGCGCCTCCGTCCTGGCCTTGTTGACAACGGCCCTGGCCACCGGAGCGGTCGTGGCGGTCTCCACGGCGGCCGCGCCGGCGTCGGTGCGTAGCGCGCTCGGCTGGGGCGCGGGGGCCGGCGCGCTGCTGCTGTGCGTCGCCGTGACCGCGGCCACCTACGCCGTCCAGACCTCACGGGTACTCGGGAGGCGGGTCACGGCGGCGCGGCAGGAGGCCGACCAACTGCGCCACGAACGCGACCGACTCGCGGACGAGACCGCCCGGGAACATGCCCGGCTCGCGGACGAGACCGCCCGGCGGAGTGCGGAACTCGCCGACGAGCGGACCCGCCTGATCGGCGAACACGCCCGCGAGACAGCCCGGCTGACGGAGCAGGCCCGGCTCGCCGCCGCCACCCGCGCCGCGGCGATCGCCGCGTGCGCCAACGCGGCCGGCCGGATGCAGGCCATGGCCACGGGCCTGCTCGCCGACCTGCGCGAGATGGAGGAGCGCCACACCGACGAGAACGTCCTGGGAGACCTCCTCCACCTGGACCACCGGACCGCACAGGCGGGACGGCTCGCCGACTCCGTCGCGGTGCTGACCGGCGCACGCTCGGGCCGCCGCTGGGCCCGGCCGATCGGGATGGAGTCGGTCCTGCGCGGGGCGATGGGCCGGATCAGCGGCTACCAGCGGGTACGGCTGCACTCCGTCGGCGAGGTGGCCGTCGTCGGACACGCCGCCGAGGGCGTGATGCACGTCCTGGCCGAACTCCTCGACAACGCCGCGAAGTTCTCTCCGCCGACGGCCGAGGTCCACGTGTACGTCGAGCAGGTGCCCGCGGGTGCCCTCGTCTCCGTCGAGGACAGCGGCCTGGTGATGGGCGACGTGCAGCTGCGCCGCGCGGAGCGCGCCGTCCGCGGTGAGGCGACCGGGCTGGGCGGACTCTCCGGTACCCGGCTGGGCCTCTCGGTGGTGGGCCGGCTGGCCCGCAAGCACGGCCTGACCGTCTCCTTCCGGCCGTCCGCACGCGGCGGCACGGGCGTCCTGGTCCTCGTTCCGCAGGAACTGCTGAGCCGCGCCGCCGCACCGCACGGAACCGCTCCCGCGAAGACGCCGGCGGTGGCCGCGGGCGTCGGGCGTCCGGCGCCGCGGGCCGTCACCGCGGGCACGGCGCCCGGCCGGGCCGAGCCCGTCCCCGCCCGCGAGGCTCCGGCGCCCGACGACGGCAACGGCGCTCTGCCGCACCGCCGGCGTGGACAGACCCTGGCCGCCGCCGAGAGCGCCCGCCACCCGGCCGTCGCCCCCACGGAGCGGCCGCAGGGCGGCGTCAAGGCGGGTATGGCCCGTTTCAGTACGTTCCGCCAGGCCGTTCGCACGGCCTCGCCGGACGGCGTCAGGGCTCCGGAGAAACCGGACGACCCGTCCACCACCACCGGCCACATCCCGGCCCCGCACCCGCACCCGGAAGGCGACACCCCTCGATGACCGCCACCGTCCCCAACGCCACGGCCACCGCCGACGAGAAGCTGGACTGGCTGCTGGAGAACCTGCTGAAGATCACCCCCGGCGCCCGGCACGCGCTGCTCCTCTCCCGCGACGGCCTCAAACTCTGCCGCACCCCCGAACTGTCGGTGGACCAGGCCGACCAGCTCGCCGCGATAGCCGCCGGCATCCAGTCGCTGTCCCACGGCGCGTCCATCGAGTTCGGCGACGGCTCCGGCGGCGTGCGGTCGGCGATGACCGAGTTCTACGGCGGCATCCTGTTCATCGTGGAGGCGGGCGAGGGCGCGCACCTGGCCGTCATCGCCGCCGAGGACGCGGACCCCGGGCTCGTCGGCCACAACGTCAGCGAACTCGTCGAGCAGCTCGGCGAGCACCTGCGCGCCGCGCCCCGCACGGCCGCCCGCTCATGAGCCGGCCCGGCAGGGACGACGCACCCGACCGGCTCTTCACCCTCACCGGGGGCCGCAGCCGCGCCGGGTCCGACGCCTTCGACCTGGTGACCCTGGTGGTCGCCGAGTTCGCCCCGGTCCCGGGCATGCAGTCCGAGCACACCGCGATCCTGCGGATGTGCCAACGGCCCACGGCAGTGGTGGAGATAGCCGCCGAACTGCGCCTGCCGGTGAGCATCGTCCGCATCCTGCTGTCCGACCTGCTCGACGCGGGCCGGATCAGCGCGCGCCATCCGCGCACCTCCGCCACGGCTCACAGCATTCCCGACCTCGACCTCCTGGAGCAGGTGCTCGTTGGCCTCCGTAGCCTCTGACCGTCCGGCAGCCGCCGGTCTTCCGGGCGCCCGCACGGAATTGCGGGCCACCTCGGAAAACGGCATCAAGATCGTCATCGTCGGCGGCTTCGGCGTCGGCAAGACCACGATGGTGCGCTCCGTCAGCGAGATCCGGCCCCTCAGCACCGAGGAGACGATGACCCGGGCGGGGGAGGCCGTCGACGACACCTCCGGGGTCGGCACCAAGAGCTCCACGACCGTCGCCTTCGACTTCGGCCGTATCTCACTGGACCACCTCAACGTCCTCTACCTGTTCGGGGCGCCCGGCCAGGAGCGGTTCTGGTTCCTGTGGGACCGGCTGTTCTCGGGCGCCCTGGGTGCCGTCGTCCTGGTGGACACCCGCCGGATCTCGGACTCCTGGTACGCCATCGACCGCCTGGAGGCGCTCGGCACCCCCTTCGTCGTGGCCTGCAACGACTTCGCCGGCCCCGAGTTCAGCGCGCGGCAGGTGCGGGAGGCGCTCGACCTCGACCCGGGCGTGCCGCTGCTCGACTGCGACGCCCGCTCGCGCGAGTCCAGCAAGAACGTGCTCATCTCGCTCGTGCAACACGTCCGATCCCGGTACGCCCCCCAGGAGTCCGCCCAGTGACCAGTGCCCACGGCCCCGCCCCCGTCGCGTTGTCGGGCCCCCGGTTCCAGACCGAACCGGCCGAGCTGTACCGGCAGATCCGTCACGAGCACGGCCCGGTGGCGCCCGTGCTGCTCGACGGCGACGTACCGGCCTGGCTGGTTCTGGGCTACCGCGAACTGCACCAGGTCACCGGCGATCCGGTGCTCTTCAGCCGGGACTCGGACCTGTGGAACCAGTGGGACCGGATTCCGGCCGACTGGCCGCTGCGGCCGATGATCGGCCAGAAGCAGCCGTCCATCCTCTACACGGTCGGCGAACGCCACCGCCAGCGGGCCGCCATGGTCGGCGACGCGCTGGGTGCCGTGGACCCGACCGAACTGCGCGCGTACACCGAGCAGTTCGCCGACGAGCTGATCGACGCGTTCTGCGCCGGGGGCGCGACGGAGATCATCGCCGAGTACGCGATGCTGCTTCCGCTGCGCGTGCTGGCCCGGCTCTACGGGTTCGCCGACGAGCAGGGGCCCGGCCTGGTCACCGCCATGAACGACATGATCAACGGCCAGGAACAGGCGATGGCCGGGATGCGGCACCTGGCGGAGTCCATGCAGCGCCTGCTGGCGGACAAGCACGCCGAGCCCGGCCGCGACGTGGTCTCCCACATGCTGGCCGACTCCTCCGGGTTCACCGACGAGGAGATCACGCAGGACCTGATGGTGATGATGGCCGCCGGCCACCAGCCGACCGCCGACTGGATCGGCAACTCGCTGCGGCTGATGCTCACCGACACCCGGTTCGCCGCCTCCCTCTTCGGCGGTCGCAACAGCGTGGCCGAGGCCATGAACGAGGTGCTGTGGGAGGACACCCCCACCCAGAACGTGGCCGGTCGCTGGGCGTCCCGCGACACCCGGCTCGGCGACCAGCACATCAGGACCGGCGACCTGCTGCTGCTAGGCCTGGCCGGTGCCAACACCGACCCCCAGGTGCGCACCGACGGCACCTGCCTCACCGGCGGCAACAACGCGTTCTTCTCCTTCGGCCACGGCGAGCACCGCTGCCCCTTCCCCGCTCAGGAGATCGCGGAGGTCATCGCGCGCACGGGCATCGAGGTGGTGCTCGACCGGCTCCCCGACATCGACCTGGCCGTCCCCGCGGAGTCCCTCACCCGGCGTCCGTCCCCGTGGCTGCGCGGACTGACCGGGCTGCCCGTGCGATTCACCCCGACCCCTGCCCTTGGAGACGCGAGGATATGACCATCCCGAGCACCGGGCGCATCGCGCTCGACCCGTTCGTCACCGACCTCGACGCCGAGAGCGCCCTGCTGCGGGCCGCCGGCCCGCTCGCCGAGGTGGAGCTGCCGGGAGGCGTCCCGGTCTGGGCCGTCACCCACCACGCGGAGGCACGGCAACTGCTCACCGACCGGCGCCTGGTGAAGGACATCGGCGTCTGGGGCGCCTGGCAGCGCGGTGAGATCCCCCAGGACTGGCCCCTGATCGGCCTGGCGAACCCCGGCCGTTCCATGCTGACCGTGGACGGCGAGGACCACCGCAGACTGCGCGCCCTGGTCGCCCAGGCCCTCACCCCGCGCCGGGTGGAGCTGCTGCGGGAGCGCGTCACCGAGCTGACGGACGGACTGCTCGACGGGCTCGCGTCCCACGCGCCGGACGCCGTCGTCGACCTGAAGGCCGGGTTCGCCTATCCGCTGCCGATGTACGTCGTCAGTGAGCTGATGGGCATCGCCCCCGCCGACCACCCCCGGCTCAAGGTCCTCTTCGAGAGGTTCTTCTCCACCCAGACCCCGCCCGAGGAGGTCGTCGCCACCCTGGCCGAACTGGGCGCCATGATGCGCCGGGTGGTCGAGGCCCGCCGCGCCGCGCCCGGCGACGACCTCACCAGCGCGCTGATCCTCGCCTCGCAGGACGGTGACCGGCTGACCGACGAGGAGATCGTCAACACGCTCCAGCTGATGATCGCCGCCGGCCACGAGACGACGATCTCGCTGATCGTCAACGCGGTGGTCAACCTCTCCACCCACCCCGACCAGCTGGCCCTCGTCCGCTCCGGGCAGGTCGGCTGGGACGCGGTGATCGAGGAGACGCTGCGCTGGTCCACGCCCACCTCGCACGTCCTGATCCGGTTCGCCACCGAGGACGTCCCGGTCGGTGACAAGGTCATCCCCCGGGGCGACGCCCTGATCGTCTCCTACGCGGCGCTCGGGCGCGACGAGCAGGCCCACGGCCCCTCCGCCGGCGACTTCGACATCACCCGCTCCCCCAACCGCCACATCTCCTTCGGCCACGGCCCGCACGTCTGCCCCGGCTCGGCGCTCTCCCGGCTGGAGGCCGGGGTGGCACTGCCCGCGCTCTACGCGCGGTTCCCCGGACTCGCCCTGGCGGTCGAGCGGTCCGCCCTGCGCAACAAGCCGGTCGTCACCCAGAACGACCTGTACGAACTCCCCGTACGACTGGGCTGACGGGCATCGCCCCCCCCCGGCTGGCGGCCCGCCCCCGGCGGTCCGCCGTCAGCAGGGCCAGCCCGGCTGACCGTCCGGTCCGGTGGGAGGGGGCGGGCCGCACCGGCGGGCGCCGCGGGCGGGTTCCGGGTTCGACAGCGGTTTGAACAGCCGGGCCACCTCGCCCCCCAGATTGACGCCGATGGCCAGGGCCATCGCCGTCGCGGACGCGCGGCCGACGGAGGCCAGCCCGGCGTCGAGCCGGCCCTGGGTGAACGACAGCAGGCCGAAGTACAGGACGGAACCGGGCATCAGCGGACCGATCGCGGCGGTCACGTACGGCAGCGCGGACACACCCCGGTACCGGGCCATGAGCTGGCCGAAGAGCCCGACCAGCCCGGCGGCGGACCCGGCGGCCACGATCGGCTCGGTCAGGGCGTTGACCAGCACACCGTAGGTCGCCCATCCGACGGCGCTGTTGAGGACGACCAGCGGCACGGTGCTCCGGTCGGTCTGCAACAGCACCGCGAAGGCCAGGGCCACCAGCATCGCGGCCACGAGCTGGAGCGGGGGGTTGGCCACCCCGTCGGGGCTCTCGCAGTTCCTCAGGTCGGCGTTGCTGCTGACGCCGACGTAGAGCACCAGCATGACGCCGATCACCATCCCGGCCACCAGGTACAGCACCTCGAGCAGCCGCGCGGCGGCCGTGAGGTAGAAACCCGTCAGCCCGTCCTGCGCCGCCGCGACCATGAAGCGGCCCGGCAGAAAGGCGAACAGCCCGCCGGTGATCACGACCGAACCCCGCAGGTGCAGGTCGTTGAACGACAGCAGGATGCCGATCAGCGCGGCGGGCATCGCGGCGACCACGAACTGGTAGAACTCCGGCAGGTCGTGGTGGGCGACCAGCGCCGCCAGCCGATCCCCCGCGACGGCGGCGACGAAGGCGCTCGCGAAGACCAGCCAGGCCCGGCCGTCCGCCTTCCCGCCGACCAACACCGTGGCGGCCCCCGCCAGCAGACCGGAGGCGAGGACGAGGAGCCAGACCGGGTAGGGCCGGCCCTGACGGACCCAGGCCAGCCGCCGGCCGGCGTCGTCGACGTCGACTCCGCCCGCCGTGATGTCGGACACGAGCCGGAACACGGCCGCGAGCCGCGCGTAGTCACTGACGCGACGGCGCACCGTCCGCTCCACCATCAGCGGGGACTCCGCGGACGTCGGCTGGTAGGAGATCGACACCAGGGTGAAGGTGACCTGCGGCTCACAGGGGTACACCCGGTAGGCGCGGGCGATCCCGAGCATCGCCGCCTCGACGTCCTCGGCCGCCTCGCCACTGGCGAGCAGGAGCTCCCCGACCCGCAGCGCGAGGTCCAGGACACACGCCGCACTCTCCGGTCCGGGCTTCCCCCCGTCGAGCGGACCGTCGTCAGGGGCCGGCCGCTCGGCCATCGGCGTGCGCAGCAGCGGAAGCATCCGGTCCAGCCACGGGGCGTCGCCGGGAAGGACCGGGCCGGAATCCGGGACGGCCTCCGCCCCGACCGGCGGCCGCGGCGGCCCCAGCCCGCCCCCGCCGCCGTCCCGCACGGGCGCCTCCACCTCCGCCGCGGAGCGCCCGGCCGGGCCGGCGGCCCGCTTCGGCTCACCCTGTCCGGCACCGGCTTGTCCGCCCGGCCGATCCTGCTCCGGCACCACCGCCACTCCCTACTGCCACGCCTACGCCGTGACGGCGGGTCAAGCTGCTCCAACACGGCCGGGTGCCCGACGCCGCACCCCGCCACCATCAGCCATGACCCTTGGTAGCCACTCCACTACCCATGGCTACAGCCGACTGAACGCTCCCCCGGCGCGCACCACCACCGAACCGGAGCCCGCCGCACCAAACGCGCTCACCCCGGCGGGCAGCCCCCGAAGGGCCCGGAGGGGGAAGGGCCCCTGCTCCCGCCCCGTCGAGCCGTCGCAGCCTCGCAACCGACACCACCCGGCCAGGCCCGCACCGGACCGCTCAACAAGCCCCCGGGCGACAGGACAGTGGACGAGACGGCGCTCCGGGCGGTGCCGTTCGGCCTCATCGACGGCCGCAGCTACGGCCGCCAGCGATGATCAGGCGACCAGCTGACGGCCCTGTTCGAGGAAGGCCAGCACGCCGTCCACGCCGCCGAGCTCGCGGACCGTGGCCACCGCGCCGAACGGCGCGTTCCAGTACGTCCCCTGCTGCCGGGTGCGCGGGCCGACGTAGGCGTACGGCTCCGCCTGGAAGTCGTCGCCCGGGGAGACTCCGTAGTCGACCGCGGCCACGGTCACGCCGATGTCGAAGTGCTCGGGCCAGATCACCGGATCCGCCCCGGGAAACATCCGGCGCAGTGCGGCGTCGCCGACCGCGAAACCGTGCGCGATCCGGTGCGCCGGCTGCGGATCGGCTTCGATCACGTCCTCGGGGCCGACCCCGGATCCGCCCTGGTAGAGCCCGGCGGGCGCACCGGCCGTGACCCCGATCGCGGCCGCCAGCGCCGCGCAGGTGGTCCGCTCCAGGAAGAGGCGCTGTCCGGACGCCACCAGATCCGCACCGACGACCTGCACGTTCGGCTCGGCCCGGGTGGCGAAGCCTCCGAGGGAGGCGCGCAGCCTGATCGTGCCACTGGTCCGGAACTGCGGGCCGGCCAGGACCAGCTCCGCGACCGCGTGCAAGGCGCGGCGGGTACGTACAAGCGATTCGGTGTCCATGACGACATTGCCTCTCCCACGGTGGCGTCCGGCTCCCGCACCCGGCGCGTTCCCCACCGCTCACACGCTGAATCACCCGCCGACCCACCCGCCGAACGCCTCCGGTGCGGCTTGCGCGCTCGCCGGGTTGTCCGGGCCGTTGCCGCGTGCGTCACTGAAATCACGAAGGGGGAGAGCCGTCCACTGGGTCGACACCCGAGGAGCCGGTCCATGCGAGCCGTCAGCACTGTCGGGCTTGTCCTGCATCCGCAACGTGACTGCGAGTGTGCGATCAAGGCGATCGCCACCTGGGCGCACGCCCGTGGCGCCATCGTCCTCGGTTGCGCGCAGGACATGGGGCGCACGACCGATCAGGCGGTCGCGGTCACTCCCGAGGATCTGTCGCGCCGGGCGGACCTCATCGTCGGCCTGGGCGGGGACGGCACGATGCTGCGGGCGATGCGGCTGGCGGCAGCCGGGCACGCCCCGGTTCTGGGCGTCAATCTCGGGCGTCTGGGGTTCCTGGCCGAGATCGACGTCCCCGGGCTTCCGTCGGCTCTGTCGGCCATCGACGAGCACCGCTTCACCACCGAGCCCCGCTCCGCGGTGAGCGCCGTCGTCGCCGGGCGGGAGGCCGTGGCCTTCAACGACATCGTGCTGGTCCGCAGGCCGGGACACCCCTCGGCCGCCGTCTCGCTGCGCGTGGACGGGCACTCCTTCGTCCGCTACCTCGCGGACGCGGTGATCGCGGCGACACCGACCGGCTCGACGGCCTACAGCTTCTCCGCCGGAGGTCCGCTCGTCTCCCCGAGCGCGGAGGGCATGCTCGTGATCCCGGTCGCCCCGCACTCCGCCTTCAACCGGGCGCTGTTCCTCTCCGCCGGGGAGAAGCTCGCCCTCGAAGTCCTGCCCACCAGCGGAGAGCTCGGCATCGAGGCGGACGGCCTGCTCGTGGGAGCCGCCCGGCCAGGCGACGTCATCGACGTCGTCATGCGGCCCGCCGCCGCACGGGTGATCCGTCTCGGCGGGACCACCTTCTACCAGCGCGCCCAGCGCAAACTGCGTCTCACCGGCTCGGCGGAGGCCGAGTAGCGGTCCGCGGTGGCGGTCCCGGGGTGGTTCCTCCCCGTCGCCGGCCCGGCCCGCTACCGCGGCGCCCGCAGCGGCGCACCGACCTCGTGCATGTGGCGCAGCGCCTGGCGGTAGGAGTCGAGCAGCGACGTCTCGGTGTACGGGATCCCGACCGCCGCGCAGTGGGCGCGGACCAGCGGCTGGGCGAGCCGCAGGTGAGGCCGCGGCATGCTGGGGAACAGGTGGTGCTCGATCTGGTAGTTGAGGCCGCCGAGCGCCCAGTCGGTGACGAACCCGCCGCGCACATTGCGTGAGGTGAGCACCTGCCGGCGCAGGTGGCCCCAGCCTTCGCCGTCCGGGTCGGGCATCTCCATGCCCTTGTGGTTCGGGGCGAAGGTGAGGCCGAGGTGGAGCCCGAACAGGGCATGGTGCAGCAGGGCGAAGACCAGGGCCCGGCCCGGGGAGAACACGGTCAGCAGCACGGTCGCGTAGCCCACGAGGTGGGCCACCAGGAGCAGCGCCTCGACGGTGCGTTCGCGCGGCGGCTGGCGCTTGAGGTCCTGGAATCCGGACACCTTCAGCGCGATGCCTTCCAGCAGCAGCATCGGGAGGAACAGCCAGGCCTGGTTGCGGGTGAGCCAGCGGGCCAGGCCCGCGCGCTGCTCGGCCTGCCGCTGGGTCCAGACGAGGGCGCCGACGCCGACGTCCGGGTCCTTGTCGACATGGTTGGGGTTCGCGTGGTGGCGGTTGTGCTTGTCGTTCCACCAGGCGTAGCTCATCCCGAGGAGGAGGTTGCTGTGCAGGAGCCCGACGACTCGCCCGGCCCGCCTGCCGCGGGTGATCTGGGCGTGGCCCGCGTCGTGCCCGAAGAAGGCGGTGCGGGCCCAGAGGACGGCCAGCGGCAGCGCGAACAGCACGGTCCACCAGGTGTCCCCGGCGAGCACCATGGCCGCGACCGTGCCGGACAGGGCCACGAGGTTCAGGGTGGCTCCGGCCGCGTACCAGCCGATGCGGCGGTCGAGCAGCCCCTGGTCCCTGACCGCCCTCAGGAGGGGCGCGAAGTCGCTGGCCGCACGGGGTTCGGCGCTGGCGTCAAGGGTCGTGCTGGCGTGTGGCATCGCGTCTCCGGCCGGTCGTCGTCCCCCGCAGTGACCTGCGCTGACCCCATGAAACGTACGGACCGGCAGGCCGCGGCGGCCATGACGCCACCACCCCGAAGCGGCAGGGGGCTATCCCCCGGCCCGGTGGGTGGTGCCGGCCCCACCACCCGGTCGGGCCCGGAAGGTCGTCGCTGCGGCCGGCGGGGCGGGACGATCCCGGCCGGGACCAGGTCCGCGTGACCGGCGGACCCGGGAGCTACCGTACGGCGGGCACCGCGTGATGGATCCCGGTGATGGCAGCGGCGGCGTCGAAGCCGAGCACCGGGTCGGGCCGGCCGGAGAGCAGGCTCGCGTAGAGGGGGCGGTAGTGGGCGACCTTCCGCGGGGTCCGGCCGTCGTTGCCGAAGGCGGCGAGCAACTCACCGTCCCGGGCGGCGAATCCGGTCATGGCGGTGTGGTCGATCCAGACCTCCACGCCCGGCCGGCCGAGGACGAGGCTGCTCTCCTTGCTGCTGGAGCCGGTCAGCCAGCTGCTGCGCAGCCGGGCCGTACCCGGCTCGCCCCGGGAGCGGAACCCGATGGTGCACCATGCGCTCGCGCCACCGTCCGTCTGCCGGACGGCGGTGAGCTCGGTGAGGTCGACGAAACGGGTGAGCATGCTGAGCTGGTTCACCCCGGAGTCCGTCCAGCTGGAGACGTACGAGGCGAAGGCCTCGGGCCCCCGGAGCACATAGGGGTCGTAGAACGCCGAGGTGATGGCCGTGACCGGCCCCCAGCCGGGGTGCGCGGCGATCAGTTCCGCCGCCCACTCCACCTCGGGAGAGAAGGCGAAGTGGTGGGCGGTGAAGAGCCGGCCCCGCACGTCGGCCTTCCCGTCCAGCGCCCGCAGCCGGGTGAGTGAGCCGAGATCGTGGACGAGGGGCTTCTCCACCAGCACCCTGGCCGTGGAGCGGACCAGGGCCAGCGCCGCCAGCTCCGTGTGCGTCTGCGTAGGGGTGGCGAGGACCACCAGATCCGGCCGGTGCGCGTCGAGCGCCTCGGCGAGGCTGCTGTGGTGGGGCGGCGCGGCGCCGCGGAACGCGACCGGCCCCACCGGCCGGGGGTCGACCGTGAACTCCAGTACCACGTCGTCCCGTTCGGCCAGGACGGCGAGATGAGTCGCCGCGATGATGCCGACCCCGACCAGGCCGACGCGTACCGGGCCGACGCGTGCCGGGCCACGTACCTGGCCGGCGCCTACCGGGTCGGTCATGAAATCTGCTCCCCTCGTCCGGCCCGGCCCCGTGTTCCGAGGCCCTGACGCCTCATCGTCGCGTGACCACCTCGGCCCAGCGGCCCAACGACACGGCCGGACCGTCGACCCACTCGACACCGGGACCGTGCTCGACGGCTTTCGGCACGCCGTCGATCCAACTGGTCACGATCGGCACCCAGTAGGTGTTGCCCCCCGACCTGCGGGTGCGCGCGTCGAGCTCGGCCCGCGTGCGGCGGGCCCCGTCGTGGTCGCCGCCGAGCACACCGAGCAGGATCTCGGCCACGTCCGCCAGGTTGTGGCCGCCCCGGT
The DNA here is from genome assembly GCF_044744345.1 of Kitasatospora sp. NPDC087315. NCBI lineage: Bacteria > Bacillati > Actinomycetota > Actinomycetes > Kitasatosporales > Streptomycetaceae > Kitasatospora > Kitasatospora sp. NPDC087315. Next base: position 16,623 of record NZ_JBIUYD010000017.1, read on the forward strand.
AGCCGATGCCGTCCGCCAGCCGCCGGGTGCCCCCGACCGCGTCCATGGCGGCCCCGGCATCACCGGCCACCGCGTACGCGACCGCTTCCGCGGAGCGGATCTTGACCAGCTCGACGGGATTGGGCACGAGGTCGAGCAGGTCCCGCGCCCGGAGCGCCGCGTCCGACACGGTGGCCGTGTCGCCGGACCAGCAGACCGTCTGCGCCAGGTTGGCCAGCGCCTTCGCCTCCGCGGCGGCCAGGCCCTCGCGCCGGGCCAGGCCGATCGCCTCGGTGTAGGCGGCGGTCGCCTCGTCGAAGCGGGCGTTCACCCGCCAGATGTGCCCGACCAGCCGGAGCCGTTCGCCCTCGTCCTCCGGCCCCCGGCTGCGCTGCTCCCGCAGGGACCCGAGGGCGGCGGCGAAGCGCCCGTTGAGGTAGTCGAAGTCGCAGAGCCAGTACCGGGCCGCGGTGTCGAACTCGCCGCCCACCAGCGCGCGGTAGATCTCCGCCGCTTCCGTGTAGTCGCCGTGGTTGCGCAGGGCATGGGCGAGGTGGATGCGTACCAGCTGCGCCGTCGGGCTGCCGGGCGGCACGCCCTCCCCCGCGCCGCCGAGCAGTTCGACCGCCTCCGCGGCGCGGCCCGTACGGCGCAGCTGGACTCCCCGTATCGCGGCGAGGACGGCGCGGTACTCCGGCGCCCCGGAGACACCGGGGGTGAGCCCGGCACCCAGCTCCGACCACTGCCCGGCCTCGACGAGGCGTTGCGTGGCCCGCGCCATCCAGTCCTCGAAGACCCCGTGCGCCGCCGAGAGCTTGAGCCCGGATTCGAGGGCCTGGGCGACGGCGACCCGGCCGCCGGACGGCCCGAGGCGCTCGCCCAGCCAGGTCAGCAACCGGGCGGCGACCTCCCTGCGGTCGCGGTCGGACCAGCCGTCCCGGAGCGTCCGGTCGGCTTCGCCGATGGCACGGCGCAGCGCCGCGTGCAGGGCGTACGGCAGGGCGTAGGCGTCGTCGTGCGTCAGGAACGGCCGGCGCAGGAACCGGGCCACGCTCCCGTCGGAGACACCGCGCTGTCCGGCCCGCAGCAGTTCGGCGCCGACCCGGTCGGTGAGCGCCGCGGTACGGACCAGGTCGCGTTCGTCCCGGGGCAGATCCCGGATCGACCGGGTGGCCACGGCGGTGAACGAGCCGCCGAAGTCCGCGACCGACGGCTGCCCGCCGCGGGCGAGCAGCGCGGCGAAGTGGGACACCGACAGGTCCAGGTACAGCGGCAGGCCCTGGCCGCCGGCGATGATGCGCTCACGGACGGCCGCCGGCATCACGGGCTCGCCGTCCTGGGTGAGCGCCTCGCTGAGGTAACTGTCGGCGTCGGAGTCCGAGAGGTAGCCGACGAGGTGCTGCCGGGGCTCGGCCGTGTTGTTGCTGAAGTGAAGGTGCGGCCAGCACTGCGGCCCCGTGAAGTCCAGTTCCCCGCCCACCCCCTCATCGGCCCAGTCGACGCGGTTGCGGCCGGTGATCACGAAGAGCACGTTGGGCATCAGGTAGACGCACCGCTGGATCAGGCGCTCCACCGTGCGGTCGGCCCGGCCGTTGACCACCTCGAACGTGTCGAGGAACACGCACACCGTGGGCCGCCGGGCGGGCCGGCCCCGGCGGGTCTGGTGTTCCAGGTCCCAGGCCAGGAGGTAGGGGAAGTACGAGAGCGTCTCGTAGTCGGCGTCGGCCTCGACCAGTTCGGCGAACAGCTCGCAGTCGGAGAGCAGGCGTCCTTCGCGCACGCGGTCCCGGACGGCGCGGTAGGTGGCCAGGGCCGCCCGGTGCGCCAGCCCTGTGAGGCCGCCGAGCCCGGCGGGGTCGACCTGTCGCACGGCCTCCGCGATCTGGTCACCCAGGCCGATGCTCCGGGAGGCGCGCCGCAGCACCGGGGAGGAGTCCAGGAAGTCCTGGAGCGTCTCCCCCGGATGGGCGCGGGCCCAGTAGGAGGCCAGTGCCAGGTCGAAGGCCGGCCACCGGCTGCCCAGTTGCCCCAGCCCGGCCCGCAGGCGCAGCAGCAGGCTCTCGATGTCGCAGGCGCCGTCCTCGGAGACGTCGACGCGCACGGCCACGACATCGTCGCGCTCCTCGGCCGCCGCGTCGGCGAGCAGCCGGCGCTCAAGCTCGTGGGAGAGCGTCGTCTTGCCTATGCCGCCCACCCCGTAGAGCGTCAGGACGTTGCGGCGCCCCTGCGCCCGGTCCACGACCGGCGAGACCTCGGCCTCGTCCAGGATCCGGCGGAGCCCCTCCAGCGACCTGGTGAAGGCGGCCACCTCGTCGACCCGGTTGGTGAAGACCTGTTGTGCCGTGACGGTGGACGAGAGGCCGCTCATGAACGCGGCCCGCAGGTTCACCCGTGCCATTCCGCCTCCTCCGCATGCCGCCCTGAGGCCGCTTCGTCAACATACCCTGGTGCGGCAGGTCGAATTGAGATCCTGTCAGCAATCGATCGAGCATCACAAGAAGCCCATCGGGCGGTTCGGGCGTTCGGCCGATGACGCGGACGGGTCTCCGGTCGGCCGGGAGGGCGGCCTGGAGCGGCTCGGCACCTTCCTGCCGCACGCCGCCGGGCACCGCGTCTCGTGCGGCTCAGGCCGACAGCGAGGCCGCCAGCAGTTCGATCATGCGGCTGTAGCGGGCGGTGAAGTCGACGTGGGCGGCGAGCAGGGCCGGGTCCTCCACCGCGGCCACGACGGTCGGGCCGGGGTGGGCGAGCGGCCACAGGCCGGCGATCAGGACGATCGTCGCCGAGGCCAGTTCCTTCGCCGCCGACGGGTCGAGCCCGGGCAGGCGGGTGTGGACGATGCCGGCGAGGCGGTCGTTGTTCGCGAGCGCCCGCCGCTTGTAGTCGCGCACCGTCTCCACGGACACCGTGCGTTCCAGCACGCCGGCCAGCACGCTCGCGAGTTCGCACAGCACCGGGCGGGCGGTGAGAGAGGCGGCGTAGGCGTCCGCGAAGGCGCGCGCCGTCGAGGTCGCGCCGGTGCCGTCCGTGTCGCCGAGGGCGCCCGCCCGGTCCTCGGCGGCCCCGGCGCACCGGACGACCCCGGTCTGGAGAAGGGCTTCTACGTACGCCCCACCCTCTTCGCCGACGTCACCAGCAGCATGAGGATCGCCCGGGAGGAGATCTTCGGCCCGGTCCTGTCGGTGATCGCGTTCGACACCGAGGACGAGGCCGTCGCCCTCGCGAACGACTCCGCCTACGGACTGGCCGGCGGCGTGTGGACCGCCGACCCCGACCACGGGCTCGACGTCGCCCGCCGCGTCCGCACCGGCACCTTCACCGTCAACGGCGCCCCCAGGGACATGCGCGCCCCGTTCGGCGGGTTCAAGGCCAGTGGCCTCGGCCGCGAGTACGGCCCGGTGGGCCTGGGCGCCTACACCGAGTACCAGTCCATCGGCCTGCCGGGACCGGAAACCCTTCAAGCCGGGGCGGAGCGGCACCGGCCGGACGCTCGGCCGGGTCGGGCCGGCTCCGCCCGGAACCCGGAAGAGTAGTGCAGGCAACACCCCCCTTCGGGTGTGCGGTGTACTTTCCGGACCGCTGCGGTCGGCCAGACTCGAGACGTACGGCGGCGCGGTCGCGGCCGCGTCTTCCAGAGGTTTCGAGGAGTCTTCTCATGGCCGGTTCAACCGGAAAACCCGGATCGGGCTGGGTGGTCCTTCCGCTGGTGGTCTTCCTCACCGGTGCCGTGCTGACCTCCGTGGTCTCCCACGGGGTGACGGGCAGCACCCACACCACCGTCATGGTCGCCGGGTTCGCCCTGGACGCGATCGCCCTGGTCTGGGGCATCGCCCGCCGGCGAAAGGCGAGCAACGGTGAGAACTGACGTCCCGACCGCGGCCGAGGCCGTCCCGTCCGCCCGCACCAGCGTCGGTGACATGGCGGGCTGACGTCCCGCCACCCACGAGCGGGAGGCTGTCGTGGGCGGAACCACCGCCCACGAAGCGGCCGACCGCCCCTGGCACCCGGTTCCGCCGTGTTCCGGGCCGCTACGACTCCTGGACGTCGTGCCCCAGGAAGGTCAGTACGGCGAGTACCCGGCGGTGCACGCTGCCGCCCTCCGGCGGCAGTTCGAGCTTGTCGAAGATGCTCCGGATGTGCTTGCTCACCGCCCGCTCGGTGATCACCAGTTGCTCCGAGATCGCGCTGTTGGCCTTGCCCTGCGCCATCAGCCCCAGTACCTCGTGCTCGCGCGGGCTCAGACTGCGCAGCGGCCGGGCCGCGACCTGTCGGCTGAGCAACTGGGTGACCACCTCCGGGTCGAGCACGGTGCCGCCGGCGGCGACCGTCGCCACCGCCTCCAGGAACTGCTCCACCCGCCCCACCCGGTCCTTGAGCAGGTACCCCACCCCGTTGGCGCCATGGGCCAGCAGCTCGGCCGCGTAGGTCTCCTCGACGTACTGGGACAGCACCAGGACCGGCAGGTCCGGCAGTTCGCGCCGAGCGGCGATCGCCGCGCGCAGCCCCTCGTCGCGGAACGACGGCGGCAGCCGGACGTCGAGGACGGCCAGATCGGGCCGGTGCCCGCGCAGCGCGGGCAGGATCTCCGGGCCCGCGCCGACCGCCGCGGGCACCTCGTGGCCGTTGCTGCTCAGCAGCAGGACCATCCCCTCCCGCAGCAGGGCGTTGTCCTCCGCGATCACGATCCGCATGGCAGCTCCACCTTCAGCTCCGTGGGCCCCCCGACAGGGCTGGTGAGGGTCGCCGTGCCGTCGAGCGCGGCCACCCTGCGGCGGATGCCGACCAGGCCGGAGCCGCCGTGTTCGTCGGCGCCTCCGCGACCGTCGTCGGTCACCGTGATGGTCAACTGTCCGCCGCCGCGGTGGAAGCGTATCGAGGACCTGGTCGCCCGGCTGTGCTTGCGGACGTTGGTCAGCCCCTCGGCGATCACGAAGTAGGCCGCCGCCTCCACCGACGCCGGCAGCCGGTGGCCGTTCTCCATGGCGCTGATCCGGAGTTCCACCGGAATCGGTGAAGCGGCGGCCAGCGCCCGGACGGCTCCGGCGAGTCCACGGTCCGTCAGTACCGGCGGATGGACCGTCCGGACGACCTGCCGCAGATCGGCCAGGACCCGCTCGGCGCCCTCCTGCGCCTCGTCCAGCCGCGCCCTGGCCGCCTCCGGGTCCTTCGCCAACTGCTGCCTGGCCAGCCCGATCCGCAGCGACAGGGCGACCAGCTGCGCCTGAACGCCGTCGTGCAGATCCCGCTCGATGCGCCGCAGTTCGGCGCTGTGCGCCTCGACGGCACCGGTCCGGCTCTCCGACAGCTCGGCCACCCGCTCGGCCAGCCGGGCCGACTCGGAGGGGCACAACAGCCTTGCCGTCCAGCCAGCCTGACGCTCCGCCAGGAACACGTGCAGGTTGAGCACCACCGGTTCGGCCCGCGACGGGACACCCCGCCGCCCCGCCGCCCCGACGGCCAGGCCCAGCCGCACGCCGTCGACCAGCAGGCCGACCGGCCACAGCACCAGGGTCAGCAGGCTCAGCACGATCACGCCCAGGGTCTGCACGGGCAGCCAGCGGGCGTCGCGCCAGGTGCCGGGATCGGTCATCGCCAGCCGGAACCGGTCCGACAGCGAGCCGTCCAGCGGCAGGTACTGCTCCGGAACCGCGGCACCCAGGAAGGCCCCGGCGCGCATCCGTTCGTGACCCGCCAGCCGGCGCAGGGCCCGCACCACCTCCGGCCAGGCGGGCGCACCGATCACGAACAGGGTGAAGAACAGCGCGGCCGGCACGGCGAAACAGCCGAGGAAGCAGACCAGCGCCACCGGAAGGCCCGCGTACAGGAAAGCACTGGCGTCCCGGGCGTCCCGGACGGCCGCCGCGAGTCCCGACGTCTCCTCGGTGTCCGTCTGGAGCTCGAACTCTGACACCGGCTGGGCCTCCTGAGGACGGGGCGTGTCGCGGCGGCGGCCGCGCCGTGACGACGCGTCCACCGTAACGAACCGGTCGTGCACCGTGCGGTGCCCCTGTCACCCCAGTCGATGGGCGTGCTCGCCCGGAGGTTCACCGATGGTCGGGCAGCGACCTGCCAAGCTCCTCAGGCGGCCATCAGTAGCGATAATCCGACGGTGATTCAGTTGCCACGATCCGCGGCCACCGCCCGCGCGCCGGGTGCCGCCCGCGCGCCGGGTGCCGCCGGGGCGGATCGTGCCGCCGGGACCCGTGCCCGGCCGGTCTACGCTGCTGGCGGCAGCAAGAACCCGATCACTCGATGAGGGAAAGAACGATGCGCGTTCGCACAACGAAAGCCGTGGCGGTCACCGCCACCGGACTGCTCGCCGGCGCGTTCGGCTACGGTGCGGTCAATCTGGGGCCGACCTTCTGGGAAGTGCCGCTGGACATGCGTCTGTCGTTCCACGCCGAACTCATGAAGATGAACTCCCCGGTGATGCTGACCGCGATGGGGGTCGCGTCCCTCGGGTCGCTGGCCCTGGCCCTGCAGACGCGCGGCCGCGACCGGTTACTGGCGGCCGGCGCGACGGCACTGACCGGGATCTCCTTCCTGGTCACCCGGTTCGGCAACGTCCCGATCAACGCCCGGATCAAGGTCTGGGCGGTCACCTCGCCGCCGGCCGACTACGCCGAGATCCTGCACCGCTGGGACCTGTTCAACCGGACGCGCACCATCACCGCGGTGGCCGCCTTCGTCCTGCTCGTGGTCGCTCAGAACAGTCCCAGGCCCGGCCCGACCCGCTCCGCGACGCCGTCCAGCTGACGGTCGAGGGCCTTCTCCGTCTCCGTCAGCGGCCGGCCCCGGAGCGTGCGCTCGGGATGCCCCGGGGCCGGCTCCTCCAGCTGTGGGACGGAAACGGCGATCTGGCACTGGCCGTAGGTGATGACGGCATTCCCGCAAAGACGCAGCAGATTCCTCAAGGACCAACGCATGCAAACATCGTGTCCGGTCACGGAAAAGCTCGGATAAAGCCCGGCTTTTCCCGTGACCGGACACTGTTCCCGACTAGGCGGACGCCCTCATCGGCACGGGGAGCATCTCGTCGTCGGCGAGCACGGCCTGGTGGGCCATGCGCAGCTCCAGCCCCGGTTCGATGCCGAGCTCCTCGATGAGGTGGGCCCGGGTGCAGCGGTAGGAGGCCAGGGCGTCACCGCTGCGGCCGCTGCGGTGGAGCACCGTCATGAGCCGGGCGCAGAACCCCTCGCTCAACGGGTTCTCCGCCACCAGCCGGCTGAGCTCGCCGATCAGTTCCAGGTGGCGGCCGAGCTGCAGGTCCAGGTCGATCCGCCGCTTGAGCGCGCTCATCCACACCTCGTCGTACTGCAGGGCGGTGCCGGAGAGGGCCGAGCTGTCCCGCAGCCCCTCCAGCGTCGGGCCCCGGCGGAGGTCCAGGGCTTCCCGGTACTGCTTCGACGCGAGTTCGTGGTGCCCCGCCGCCGCCGACTCCGCGGCCAGCGCGCACAGCCGGTCGAAGCAGACGGTGTCGAGGATGCCCTCGTTGACCTGGAGCTGGTAGCCGGGCGCCCGGGTGCGCAGGGTGCACCAGCGGCCGTCGAGGTCGTGCCGGATCAGGAACTTGCGCAGCTGCGAGACGTACACGCGGAGCGCGGCGAGCGCGGTGGTCGGCGGGCGGTCGCCCCACAGTTCGCGGATGAGCGCCTCGTTGGACACCGTAGCGTTCGGCCGGATCAGCAGGGTGGCCAGCAGCTGCCTCAACTTCCGCTGGGGCAGCGGAACTTCGACGGAGTCGACGACGACCTCCAGCGGCCCGAGCAGGCACAGGGCGACCCCGCGGCGGGTGATGTCCGGCAGGCCGTAGGTCGGCTGCTTGTCCATGACGACCGTCATCCCAGCACCTCCAGCCGCGGGTGCGCGCTGCGGAAGAAGGTCAGCGGCTGGTCCTCGCGGAGCAGGCCGAGGTGGACGACCCGGCCCACCACGATGACGTGGTCCCCGCCGGGGAACATCGCGTGCAGCCGGCAGTCGAGGAAGGCCAGCGCGTCGGCCAGGACCGGGGAGCCGGTCACGCCGGGGCCGTGCCGCAGACCGCCGAAGTCCGCGGTGTCACGGCGGGCGAAGGCCCGGCACAAGTCCGCCTGGTCCGCCGCCAGGATGTTGACGGCGAAGGCGCCGACCTTTTCGACGACCGAGAGGACCCGCGAGTCCCGGTGCACGCAGAAAAGCACCAGGGCGGGGTCGAGCGAGACCGAGGTGAAGGAATTCACCGTCAGCCCCACCGGCTCCTCTCCGCCGGCCACCTCGCAGGTGATCACGGCGACGCCGGTCGGATAACGGCCGCACACCTCCCGGAGCACGCGCCCGTCCACGGGCGCGGTGTCTCTTCCACCTGTGTCGAATACGGTCAAACTGTCCACGTGTTCCCCCTAGGTGAATACCGCACGCACCTCACATCAGCGCAACGACGAACGCTGGGAACGGGCGGCGCAGGTGTCCGACCCTAACGAGGCGATGTTGGTACCACCTACAGCCCAAAGGACGAGGCGGGGCGTACTTTAGGCCGGACCGCCCCTACCAGAGCACCGTGTCGGCGCGCACAAGCGCAGGTCAAGGCGGGTTCAAGCAGGTGCTGCGGGCGAGGTCGGCCGCGCCGACTGGGCAATCTGGGAGACCGGGGGCAGGCGGTCCGCCGGCCGGCCGGCGCCGCGACCGCGGCCGGCGCCCGGCCTCCCCAGGGTCTTCCGACTTTCCGGCGAGAGCTTTTGCGGGCCCTCATCCGAATTTTATCGCACCGAGTGATCCTGTTTTCACCGGTCACCGAGCGACCGGCCCAGGAACGGAAGGGAACAGAATGCGCAGCACTCTCATCGTGGCTCGCATGAGGCCGTCCGCCGAAGCCGACGTGAAACGCATATTCGCCGAATCCGACGCCGGCGAACTTCCCCATCTGATCGGCGTGGCGGAACGCAGGCTGTTCCGCTTCCACGATCTTTACCTGCACTACATGGCATCCGACGACGACGTCCGCGGCCCCATCTCCGAAATGAAGGGCCACGAACTGTTCGTCGATGTCAGCGAGCGGCTGAGGCCCCACATCACGGCGTACGACCCGGAGACCTGGCGCGGCCCTCAGGACGCCATGGCCCACGAGTTCTACACCTGGCGCGCGCAGGGCTGAGACCCATCGTGCCCGAATGGCCCGGCGACGAGGCGTCACCGGTAGGGGGCCCGCACCGAGGGTGCGGGATGACGAGAGGAGGCTGGCGTGGCCAGCGCACGAATGACCAGGATCGCGGCGAAGGACGTGGAGTCCAACCGGCGACGGGGCGGCGATCTGCGGACGCTGCTCAGCCCGGCCACCGCAGAGGCCACCGCGGGCTTCATGGGGGTGCTCACCCTGCTGCCCGGCGAGGTCGTCACCGAGCACTACCACCCGTACTCCGAGGAGTTCCTGTACCTCGTCAGCGGCGAGCTGCTGACGAGGATCGACGGGGAGCCGGTCCCGCTCGCCGCGGGCGAGGCGCTGCACCTGCAGATCAACGTCCGCCACCGGCTGGAGAACCACGGCACGGAACCGGCGTTCATGGTCTTCCAGCTGGGCCCGCTGGCGCCCCGTCCGGAACTCGGCCACGTCGACACCGAGCCCCTGCCGGGCCAGGAGCCGGCGTGACCCGGCGCAGGGCCGTCGTCACCGGGATCGGCGTGGTGGCCCCGGGCGGTGTCGGGACCAAGGCGTTCTGGCAGCTGCTGACCGACGGCCGGACGGCCACCCGCGCCATCTCCCACTTCGACGCCTCGGCCTACCGTTCCCGGATCGCCGCGGAGTGCGACTTCGACGCCGCGGCCGCCGGGCTCACCGCCGAGGAGGTCCTGCGCATGGACCGCGCGGCGCAGTTCGCCGTGGTCGCCGCGCGGGAGGCGCTGGCGGACAGCGGGGCCGGGACCGACGGGGTGCCGCCGCACCGCATCGGAGTGTCGATCGGCAGCGCCGTGGGCGCCACCATCACGCTGGAGCAGCAGTACGTCCGGGTCAGCGACCGCGGCAGCAACTGGGTCGTGGACGCGTCGAACCCGTACCCGTACCTCTACGGGGCGCTGGTGCCCGGCACGCTCGCCGCCGAGGTGGCGTGGACGGCCGGCGCGCAGGGCCCGGTCCGGGTGCTGTCGACGGGCTGCACCTCGGGCCTCGACTCGGTGGCCCAGGGCGCGCAGTTCATCGAGGACGGCTCGGCGGACGTCGTGCTGGCCGGGGCCACCGACGCGCCCATCTCGCCGATCACCGTCGCCTGCTTCGACGCGATCAGGGCGACCTCGCCCAACAACGAGGACCCCGAGCACGCCTCGCGGCCCTTCGACCGCGACCGTGACGGCTTCGTACTCGGCGAGGGCGCGGCCGTCCTGGTCCTGGAGGACGAGGAGTCCGCACGACGCCGCGGGGCGCGCGTGTACTGCGAGGTCGCGGGCTACGCGCAGCGCAGCAACGCCTTCCACATGACCGGTCTGCGCCCGGACGGCAAGGAACTGGCCGAGGCGGTCCGGGTGGCACTGGACCGCGCCCGGGTACCGGCCGACGCGGTGGACTACGTCAACGCCCACGGCTCCGGCACCCGGCAGAACGACCGGCACGAGACGGCCGCGCTGAAGGTCTCGCTCGGCGAGCACGCGTACCGGGTGCCGGTGAGCTCGATCAAGTCGATGGTGGGTCACTCCCTGGGGGCGATCGGCGCCCTGGAGGTCGCGGCCTGCGCCCTCGCCATCGAGAAGGACACCGTCCCGCCCACCGCCAACCTCGCGCACCCGGATCCCGAACTCGGGCTCGATTACGTACCTCTGACGGCCCGTGAGCAACGGACCGACACGGTGCTCAGCGTGGGCAGCGGATTCGGCGGGTTCCAGACGGCGATGGTGCTCACCGCGCCGGGGAAGGGGGCACGTCATGACTGACACGGCGACGGCCACACGCCGCGCGGTGGTCACCGGCATCTCCGCGGTGGCGCCGAACGGCTTCGGGACGAAGGAGTTCTGGGAGGGCGTGCTGGAGGGCCGCAACGGCCTCGGCCCGGTGACGCACTTCGACGCGGCCGGCTTCCCCGTGCGCACCGTCGGCGAGGTCTTCGGGGACGGCAACCTGCCCGGTGTCGACCCCCGGCTGGCGGTGCAGACCGACCGCTGGAGCCAGTTCGCGCTGCTGGCGGCCGACGAGGCCCTGGCCGACGCCGGGGTGCGGCCGGAGGAGTTCTCCCCGTACGACCTCGGGGTCATCACCGCCTCCTCCTCCGGCGGCAACGCCTTCGGCCAGCGCGAGATCGAGGCCCTGTGGTCGAAGGGACCGCGGCACGTCGGGCCGTACCAGTCGATCGCCTGGTTCTACGCCGCCACCACCGGCCAACTGTCCATCCGGCACGGCATGAAGGGCCCCTGCGGGGTCGCCGTGGCCGAGCAGGCCGGCGGCCTGGACGCCATCGCGCAGGCCCGCCGCGCGCTCCTGCACGGCGACGCCAGGCTCGTCCTGACCGGCGGCACCGAGGCACCGCTGAGCCCCTATGCGCTGACCTGCCAGACCACGTCCGGGGGGCTGAGCCCCGGCGCCGACCCGGAGCGCGCCTACCTGCCGTTCGACGCGGCCTCCCCCGGTCACGTGGCCGGCGAGGGCGGGGCGATCCTGGTCCTGGAGGACGAGCAGGGCGCCCGCGCCCGCGGTGTCGAGGCCCCGTACGGCGAGATCGCCGGTCACGCGGCCACCTTCGACCCGGCCCCCGGCACGCCGGAGGCCGGCACCCCGGTCGCACTGCGCCGGGCCGTGCTGCTCGCCCTCGCCGACGCCCGGGTCCGGCCGGAGGACGTCGACCTCGTCCTCGCCGACGCCGACGGCACGCCCGAGCGCGACCGGATCGAGGCCGCCTGCCTGGCCGAGGTGTTCGGGCCGCGCGGAGTGCCGGTGACCGCGCCCAAGGCGCGCTACGGCCGGCTGTACGCCGGCGGCGGGCCGCTCGACGTCGTCACCGCGCTGCTCGCCCTGCGCGACCAGGTGATCCCGCCGACCGGGCCGGCCGTCGTCGCGGACGCCGCGTACGGCCTCGACCTCGTGGTGGAGCCCCGGCCGGCGCGGCTGCGCACGGCCCTGGTCGTCGCCCGCGGCCACGGCGGTTTCAACTCCGCCCTCGTCGTCCGGGCCCTCGCCCCGTGACGGCGCGCCCCACCTACCACCCCGCGATGCCGAAAGGACCCCACCCCGATGACCGCAGTACCCCTTGAGTACGACGCGTTCCTGACCATCGTCGAACAGTGCACCGGCGTCCCGCTGGAGAGCCTGCAGACGGACGACCCCGCCGTGACGATCGACGACCTGGGCATCGACTCGCTGGGTCTGATCAACATCCTCACCGAGGTCGAGAACCGCTACGACATCCGCCTGGACGCCGAGGGCCTCACCCAGCTCCCCGGCATCTGCGGCCTGGTCAACGAGCAGCTGCGGCTGGCCGCGGCGCGCACCGAGAACGGCATCGTGATCGACGCGCCGTTCGACCTGGTCTGGGACATCACCAACGACGTGGCCGGCTGGCCGGACCTGTTCAGCGAGTACGCCGTCGCGGACGTCCTGGAGCGGCACGGCAACACGGTGCGGTTCCGCCTCGCCCTCCACCCGGAGCCCGACGGCAAGGTCTGGAGCTGGGTCTCCGAACGCGTCATGGACCGCGAGAACCGCAGCGTCCGGGCGCGCCGGGTCGAGACCGGCCCGTTCGCCTTCATGAACATCCACTGGACGTACGAGCAGACCGGCGCCGGCGTGGAGCTGCGCTGGGTACAGGAGTTCCGCATGAAGCCGGACGCCCCGGTGGACGACGCCGCGATGACCGCGCGCATCAACGAGAACTCCAAGGTCCAGCTGGCGCTCATCAAGGAGCGCGTGGAGGCCGCCGCCCGCGCCGGCGCCGGAACGGCGGTGGCCCGATGACCGCCGCCCTCGGCTTCGGCCTCAAGGGCCGGCACGCCCTGGTGACCGGTGGCGCCCGGGGCATCGGGCGGGCCACCGTGCTCGCCCTGGCCGCCCAGGGCGCCGCGGTGACGGCCTGCTACGTCAACGAGAGCGAGCAGGTCGAGTCGCTCCGCGCCGAACTGGCGGAACTGGGCGCCCGGGGGACCCTGGTGCGCGCCGACGTCGCCGACCACGAGCACGCCGCCCGGCTGGCGGCCGAGGCGCACGAGCGGTACGGGGCGATCGACGCCGTCGTGAACAACGCGGGCGTCATCAGCCACCTGCCGCTGACGGACCTCGGTCCCGACGAGTGGCACCGCATCCTCGACACCAACCTGTCCGGCACGTACCACGTCATCCGCGGGGCGCTGCCGCACCTCGCGGAGACCGCCTCGATCGTCAACATCAGCTCCGCCGTGGCGCACCACGGCATGCCGGGCGCCGCCCACTACGTGGCGTCCAAGGCCGGGGTGATGGGCCTGACCCGGGCGCTGGCCAAGGAGCTGGGTCCGCGGGGCGTGCGCGTCAACTGCATCGCCTCCGGGCTGGTCGAGACGGACCAGATGAAGGCGGTCAGCGCCGAGGGGCGGGCCGCGTACGAGCAGCGGATCTCGCTGCGCCGGCTCGGCCGGCCGGCGGAGATCGCCGACGCGGTGCTGTTCCTCGTCTCCGACGCCGCCCGCTACGTCACCGGCGCCACGCTCGACGTCGACGGCGGCATCTGACCCGAAGGAGACCGCACGCCGTGATCCGCGCCGTGTTGGAGATGACGGTCCGGGAGGGCCGCGAGGAGGAGTTCCGCGCCGCCTGGCTGGAGACCGCACGGGCCGCCGCGCTACTGCCGGGCTCCGTCGCCCAGTCGCTGGCCCGGGACCCGCGCACCCCCCGCACCTACCTGGTGATGGCCGACTGGGCCGACCGGGCCGCTCTGGAGGCCTTCCAGAACGGCCCGGCGAGGGAGCAACTCAGCGCCAGGCTGGAGCAGTTCCGTGAATCAGCCCGCAAGCACGTGCTCGACGTGGTCGAGCACGTGCCGGGCACCACACCGATGAAAGGTGGTCCGTCGTGACCGTTCGCATCATGGTTTCCGCCCGGGTCGAGGAGAACGACCAGGCGGCCTTCGAGGAGGCGTACCGGCAGGTCACCGCCGCGGTCAAGGGCACCCCCGGCCACCTGCGCGACGAGCTGCTGCGCGACGCCGAGCAGCCCGGCCGTTACATCCTGCTCGCCGAGTGGGAGAGCGAGGAGGCGTTCCGCACCTGGGAGGACGCCCCGACCCACCGCGAGACCGCGGCCCCGATGTTCCCGTACTGGAGCAAGGGCGAGATCGAGCGGCGGATCTTCGACCTGCGGGCCCGCCTCGACAGCGTGCCGTCGCAGGGCTGAGCGGACCACGGCCCATGGCGACCATCCGAAAGGCCCTGGTGATCGGGGCCGGCATCGGCGGGCTCACCACGGCGGCGGGGCTGCTGCGGCAGGGCATCGCCTGCGAGGTGTTCGAGGCCCGCCCCACGCCGGGACGGCTGCTGACCGGCGGCGGCTTCATGCTCTGGCACAACGCCTTCCTGGCGCTGCGCCGGATCGGGCTGGACGAGGCCGTCGCCGCCGACGCGGTGCGCATGCGCTTCCACGAGTTCCGTTCCGACTCCGGCCGGCGACTCGCCCGGTGGCGGCTGGACGGCCCGACGGAGCGGATCGGTGCGCCGGCCTGCGCGCTGCGGCGGTCGACGCTGCACACGGTGCTGACCGAGGCGGTCGGCGAGGAGCGGATCCACCTCGGCCGCCGGTTCACCGGCTTTACCGAGGACGCCGACGGCGTCACCGCCCACTTCGACGACGGGTCCACGGCCCGCGGCGACGTGCTGATCGGCGCGGACGGACTCCGCTCCACCGTGCGCGCCACGCTGCGCAACGGCTTCGAGCCGCCGCCGCGGTACGCCGGCTACACGGCCTGCCAGGCCATCACCCGGCTGCCGGGCGAGTCGCTGGTGCCCACCGGCACGTTCTTCAACATGTGGGGCAAGGGCGGGCTGCGCTTCCTGTACTGCCGGCTGAACGAGGAGGAGGTCTACTGGGACGCCATCACCAGTGACCGCGCGACCGCCGGGATCGACACCCTGCGCCTCTCGCGGGGGGCCGGGCTGGCGGCCGCGTACCGGAACTGGCCGGACCCGGTCGGCCGGATCATCGCCTCGACCGACGAGGAGGCGATCCTGCCGGTGCCGATCCACGACCGGCCGCCGGCCGGCGGGTGGAGCAAGGGCCGGGTGGTGCTCACCGGCGACGCGGCCCATCCGATGACGCTCAACCTCAGCCAGGGCGCCGGTCAGGCCATCGAGAGCGGTGTGGTGCTCGCCGACCTGCTGGGCCGGTGCGAGCCGGACGCCGTGCCCGCCACCCTGCGCGCGTTCGAGTCCGCCCGTCGCGCGCGGGCGGCGGACATGGTGACGACCTCGTGGCGCATCGGCGCGCTGGGGCTCGCCCACAGCGGCCCGCTGTGCCGGCTGCGCGACGCGGCGATGTACGCGTTCTTCGACTCGGTCGCGCGAGGCCAGAGCTACTCGCTGATGCTGGACGACCGGCTGGAGCGGGCCCCGCTGCGGACGGCCGAGCCGCTCGGCCACGGGGCGGGGTGAACCGGCCCGATGCTGGTCACCATTCTGGCCGTCGTCCTGGTCCTGTGCACGGGGATCCTCGCGGGCGCCCTGCTCGCGGTGGAACGCGCCATCGTCCCGATGCTGCTGCGGCTGCCGCGGCAGACCTGGTCCGACGTGCACCGGCTGCTGGACCCGGGGTTCGACCCGCTGATGCCGACCGTCAACAAGGTGGCCCTGGCCGCCGGCCTCGGGCTCACCGTGCTGGCGCCGGGGGCCGCCGCGAAGGCCGCCTTCGCGGCGGCGCTGGCCTCGGTGGCCGGGGTCGCCCTGGTGTCGGAGCTGCGCAACGTGCGGATGAACCGGCGGATCGACGGCTGGGCCGCGGCCGGCGAGATCCCCGACGGCTGGGACGCCCTGCGCACCCGGTGGGCGCGCGCCAATCTGCTGCGCACCGTCTTCGCCGGCCTGGCGTTCGGCATCGCGCTCGGCGGCACCTGGCTGGTGCTCGGCTGAACCCGGCCCCTGAACCGAACTTCCCTGCCCTGGAAGGCACTTCGCCTTCCCTGATCCGACCTTCGTCCTCGGTGGACCGAGGACCCGTTCCCGATCCGAGGAGCTGATCCGGTGAATCCGGCACACGAGGAGCACGAACCGCACGCACCCGCCCCCGGGGCCGCCGGCCGGACACCCGGAACCCCGGAGTTCGCGGGCCGGGTCGCCCTGGTCACCGGTGCCTCCCGCGGCATCGGCGCGGCCACCGCCCGGCTGCTGGCGGCCCGCGGGGCGCGGGTCGCGGTCAACTACCACAAGAGCGCGGACCGGGCCGAGGACCTGGTGTCCGCGATCCGGCGGGACGGCGGTGAGGCGGTGGCCGTCCAGGGCGACGTCACCGACCCCGCCGGGGTGACCGCCCTGGTCGGGGCCGTCACGACCGCGCTCGGCCCGATCGAGGTCCTGGTGCTCAACGCCGCCGGGCTGGGCGCCCACGAGGCGCGCATCGCCCCTGCGGCGGACCTCTCCTGGGAGGACCTGGAGCACGTGGTCAGCCAGCAGCTCAAGGCGCTGTTCCTGACCGCGCGGGCCGTGCTCCCCGGCATGGTCGCCCGGGGCGGCGGCTCGGTGGTGGCGGTCGGGGCGGCGCTCGCCAAGCGGCCGGCACCCCGGTTCCTGCCGCTGACCGTGGCCAAGGCGGGCGTGGAGGCCGCCGTGCGCACCCTGGCACTGGAGGTGGGCCCGCACGGGGTGCGGGTCAACGCGGTGGAGCCGAACCTCGTGCTCACCGAACTCGCCCGCTTCATCCCCGAGGAGCAGCGCCGGGCGGCCGCCGAGCGGGCCGCGCTGCGGCGCAACGGCACCCCGGAGGACATCGCCGAGGTCGTCGCGTTCCTCGCCTCCGAGCGCGCCGCGTACCTCACCGGCAGCTGCCTGGTCGCGGACGGCGGCACGTCACTCGCCTGACGCCCCGGCTGGCCGGCACCCGGCCACACCCCAGCACCGGGTTTTCCCGCTCTTTATCACCCTCTTTGCAACCACTGATTGCCTGTCACCACGGCTGCCGTCCGCCTCCGGACGATCCGACCGAAAGGAATGAACCTTGTCGAAGCCCGAACGGAAAGTCGTCAACCGGGACGAGGTCGAGCCCGTCTGCTGGTTCGGCGAGGAGGGCCGGTTCCTGCTCCGCAAGGAGGACACCGGCGGTCTGTACAGCTTCTACCAGATCTCCACCCAGCCGGGCAGCGGTCCGCCGCTGCACGTCCACGAGACCGCCGACGAGGCGTTCTTCGTCAACAAGGGCACCTACGAGTTCGAGGTCGGCGGGGTCACCGAGCGGATCGGCGAGGGGACCGTGATCTTCGGCCCGCGCGCCGTGCCGCACCGCTTCCTCAACGTGGGTGACGAGCCCGGCCAGTTGCTGGTCATCGCGACCCCCGGCGGGGTGGAGAACTTCTTCATCGGGCTGTCGAAGCTCGTCTCGGGCGGCGGCATGCCGGACTGGGAGAAGATGCAGCAGCTCGCCAACGAGAACGAGATGCGCGGATTCATGCCGCCGCCCGGCGCCCGCGGCGACCTGAAGGGTCCGCAGGCCGTCCGGCACGGCCTGCACGGCGCCCCGGCCGACGCGCGGCCCCGCGGCTGATCCACCCGGCCCGGGGGTGACCCACCCGGCCCGGGGGCGGGGCCCGCGCCCTCCACCACCGGACGTCCGTCCGCCGAACGGCCCGCCGGGCCCCGGCCGGGGCAGCGCGCCATTCGCGCTGTCCCGGCCGACCCCGTTCCGCTCCGGCGCACCTGTGGCGCCGCCCACCTGCCTCAGTCCGACCAGGAGGACACCATGCCCGGACAACCCTCCGGCAACCGCGCCGGCCTGCGGCTCGCCGCGCCGCCGCGCCACGACGTGATCATTCTGGGTTCCGGCATCGCCGGTTCGACCCTCGGCGCCATCCTCGCCAAGCAGGGCGTCTCCGTCCTTCTCCTCGACGGCGGCGTCCACCCGCGGTTCGCCGTCGGCGAGTCGACGACGCTCTACACCCTCAAGGTGTTCCGGCTGCTCGCCCGGCGCTACGGCGTTCCCGAGCTGGAGTCGCTCACCTCCTCCGACGGCATCCGCGACGACATCTCGCCGACGTCCGGCACCAAGCGGCACTTCGGCTTCATCCGGCACGAGGAGGGCAAGGAGCCCGACCCTGCCGAGTTCCTGCAGTTCAGCCCGCCGTCCAAGGCCCTGCAGACCGGTCATCTGTTCCGTCAGGACACTGACGCGTACCTCTTCCACACGGCCATCCGCTACGGCTGCGACGCCCGGCAGGCGTTCCACGTCGAGGACGTGGAACTCGCCGAGGACCACGTCGCCGTGGTCGGCCGGGGCGGCGAGCGGTACGAGGGCCGCTGCCTGGTGGACGCCAGCGGTTTCCGCTCGCCGCTCGCCGCGAAGCTGGACCTGCGCCGTCCGCCGGAGGCGCTCAAGCACCACTCCCGCTCGATGTTCACCCACATGCTGGGGGTCCGGCCGACCGACGAGTGCCTGCGCGTGGGGCCCGAGGACGCGCCGCCGATCCCGTGGGTCGAGGGCACCATGCACCACCTCTTCGACCGCGGCTGGTTCTGGTCGATCCCGTTCAACAACTCTCCCGGCTCGAAGAACCCCCTGGTCAGCGTGGGGCTCACGCTCGACGAGCGGAAGTACCCGCGGAACCGCGACGTGACCCCGGAGGAGGAGTTCCGCGCCTTCGCGGCACGCTTCCCCGCGGTGGAGCGCCTGTTCGCGGACGCGCGGACGGTGCGGCCGTGGGTGTCGGCCGACCGGATCCAGTACACCTCGACCCGGACGGTGGGTCACCGCTGGTTCCTGATGTCCCACGCGGCCGGCTTCCTCGACCCGCTGTACTCCCGTGGTCTCACCAACACCGGTGAGGTGATCAACTCGCTCGCCTGGCGGCTCCTCGAGGCGCTCTCCGACAACGACTTCGACGAGGAGCGCTTCCGCTACGTCGACGAACTCCAGCAGGGCCTGATCCGGCACAACGACGAGCTCGTCAACAGCTCCTTCGTCTCCTTCCAGGACCACACGCTGTGGAACGCCGTGTACCGCGTCTGGTGCGCCGCCGAGGTGCCGATCAACCTGCGCTTCGACCGGTTCACCGAACGCTTCGAGGAGTCCGGCGACGACGGCGTGCTCCGCGCGATGGAGAAGGCCGCGTACCCCGGGCTGCCCGTTCCCGGGTCCCCGGGCTACAAGGCCCTGTTCGACGAGATGGTGCGGATCTGCGACGCGGTCGACCGCGGGGAGCGGACCGCCGCCGACGCCGGGGCCGAGCTGCTGAAGACGGTGGTCGAGGCGCCGGTCGTGCTGGACCACCTGGGCCTGCGCGACCCCGAGTGCCGGTTCGTCTACCCGATGCCCGACGACCTGCGGCGGATGGCCGGCTGGCTGCGCAACGACGGTCCCGACGAGCTGCGCTACCTGACCACCGGCGTCGACGTGCACGGTGCGCCGCTGCCGACCGAGGCGGACGTCGAGAAGGCGCTGCCGCACTGACCCGGCACGCGGAACGGCCGTCGGCGGCCGGGCGTTCCGCGCTCCGGGCAGTGCGCCCGGCCGGCACGAGCGGCCGACACGAGCGGCCGGCTCCCACGAAGGTGTGGGAGCCGGCCGCTCGGTGCTGTGCGCGGCCCGCGGGTGCGCGGCCCGCGGGTGCGCCGCGGGCCGCGGCCTCAGGGCGTCCGGGGCGTGACGCGGAACACCGGGCAGCGCTCCGCGGCCGCCTCGAAGTGCTCCGGGGAGCCGGACTCGACCAGCCCGTTGCGCACGAACGCGCCCACGCCCCGCGGGACCTGCCGCGGGAACTCCCGCAGCACGCGGCCCCGCTCCGCCACCGGCAGCTCGACCAGGTCCACCCGCTGCGAGCGCCGGCCCCGGGTCAGCGTCCCGTGGCCCGCCGCGCGGGCGTTCCTGACCCAGTCGGACTCCGGGTACGCCTGGAGAAGGTGGCGAACGCCGTCGACCACCACCGGGGCGACCGGGTTGGTCCGCGGCAGGCCGCTCCGGCGGCCGGGGACGGTGAGCAGGTACATGGGCCCGAAGGGCAGCCCCAGCCGGTGGAGGAGGACCACGGCCTTGTTGCGGACCCGGTGCCGGGGGGAGATCCGGCGCCGCGCGGTCATGCCGCCCGCCGCTCGTGGACGCGCCGCGTGATGGCCCGGACCACGGACCGCGGCATCGCCCGCATCAGGGGCAGCCGGACGCGGTACGCCAGGCCCGGCACCGTGGACGTCCGCCCGGCCGCCACCGCGTCCAGGCCCGCCCGGGCGACCTGATCGGCCGTCAGCCACTTGATGCCGGGCAGCGCGTCGGTCGACACCCCGGCCGCCTCGTGGAACCCGGAGCGGGTCAGGCCGGTGTGCACGGTGGTGATGTGGACGCCGTGGCGGGCGACCTCCATGGCCAGGCTCTCGCTCAGCGAGGAGAGGAAGGCCTTGGAGGCGGCGTACGTCGCCGAGCGCGGCTTGGGCAGGACGGCGACCAGCGAGGAGACGTTCACGATCCCGCCGGAGCCGCGGGCGATCATGCCCGGCAGGCAGGCGTGGGACAGCCTCAGCGGGACGACCGCGTTGAGCACCGCCGTGTGCAGCTCGCGCTCCGCCGGCAGCTCCGCGAAGTACCCCGAGCCGCTCGACCCCGCGTTGTTCACCAGCAGCTCCACCGGCCGCTCGGGATCGGTGAGCCGCTGCTCGGCGAGCGCGAGCTGACTCTCGTCGGTGAGGTCGAGCCGGAGCACCTCCACGGTCACCCCGTGGGCGGCCCGCAGGTCGCTCGCGAGCCGTTCGAGGAGTTCGCCCCGCCGCGCCACGAGGACGAGGTCGACGCCCTCCCGCGCCAGGAGCCTGGCGAACCCCTCACCGATCCCGCCCGACGCCCCGGTCACCATGGCCGAGGCATAAGGAAATCGCCGCATGCTGTTCCCCCAATTCCTGAAAAATTCGACCGGACACGCTCGAACACATTAACCTAGGCCCCGGCGGACGGGCCAGTGAACGGAATACCCGAAGAAGCCCCGCGGCACCGATTTATACCTGCTTAACCCCGGTTTCATCGGCCGGTGGTGCAATGCTGCCGCACGATTTCCCGACCTCAGAAGACCGCCGGCCGCACCCGGCCCCGTCCCCGTCGAAATGGCTGGTGTCGTTTCCATGAGATCCTCCGCGCAAGAGCGGAAATCACCGCTCCCCGCGCCCTCCGCCCCCGGCGCCGGTCCGGCCGCCCGGCTGAACTCCCTCACCGGCCTGCGCTGGATCGCGGCCCTCGCCGTCTTCCTGTCGCACGTCGGCACCCTGCTGCCGCTGCCGGACGCCAAGCCGCTGCTGTCCCTCGGCTCCTCCGGCGTGACGTTCTTCTTCGTCCTCTCCGGCTTCGTCCTGACCTGGACGTGGACGGCCGGCGACCGGGTCGGCCCGTTCTACGGCCGCCGGTTCGCCCGCATCTGGCCGGTGCTGCTGGTGGCCGTGCTGGTCCCGCTGCTGCTCCAGCTGCCCGACGCCCGGCCGGACCACGCCGACACCCTGAAGGTGACCGCGCTCTCCGCCGTCCTGCTGTACCAGGCCTGGGTGCCCGGCCACATCCTGGACAGCGCGAACCCGGTGGCCTGGTCCCTCGCCTGCGAGGCGTTCTTCTACGCGCTCTTCCCGTTCGTCGCCAGGCCCCTGGCGCGGCGGTCGCTGCGCTGGCTCGGCGTCGCGGCCGTCCTGCTGCTGGTGGTGGGCTGGGGCCTGAGGATCTGGCTGTGGGACGCCTACCCGCCCCAGGCGCGGCCGAAGTTCACCGGGGTGAACGGCCTGCTCCTCGGCACCTTCTCGCCGGTCGCCCGGGTCTGGGAGTTCCTGCTCGGCGTGGTCGCCGCGGCCGCCGTGCGCAAGGGCTGGCGTTCCCCGATCGGCGTCGCGCCGGCCGCCGCCCTGGTCGCCGCCGGCTACGTCGTCCTGTGGCTGCTGCGCGAGGAGACCTGGCGTCTCTTCGTCGTCTACGACGCCCTTCCCCAGGTCACCGCTCCGCTGTTCGCCCTGCTGATCGTGGCCGTCGCCGGAAAGGAGATCTCGGGCGGCACTTCGTGGCTCGGCACGCGGCCCATGGTGAAACTCGGAGAATGGTCGTACGCCTTCTACCTCCTGCACTTCACGGTGCTCTTCGAGATTTCCTCCTCGCTTTTCGACAAGAACGGCGTCATGGAGTACTACATGCGCCCGGTGAAGGCGAGCTGGTCGAATGCGGGGTGGGCGGTCCTCGCCCTCGCGATCACCCTGGCCGCCTGTGCGCTGCTGTACCAGTTCTACGAGCGCCCCGTGGAGCGGTGGCTGCGCGCCCGGATCGGCGGCGGCCGCGGCGGACGGTGACGGCCGCCCGACGGACCTGACGGTGCCCGGCCCCGTCCCGGCCGGGCACCCGGCACCAGGCACCCGACACCAGGAAGCGACGAGCACCCGCTCCCGGACCGACCAGCAGTCCGGGAGCGGGTGTTCGTCACGCCCCTGGTCCCCGTCCGGCCCGGCCACCGGCCCCGGGGACCCGCGGCCCGTGGAGGGCCGGCCGGGGTCCACCGGACCGTACTGTCCGGATCACTGTATGGATGCGATCCCGCTGTGGAACCATACTGCCACCGCGTAACCATGATCCCAGGGGGAGAAACATGCCGGTGGCGCCCCGCCTCAGCATCCTCGTCGTCGACTCGCACCCCATCTCGCTGGCCGGCCTGCGCACCATTCTGGACAACTGTCCCGATTTGACGGTGGTCGGTACGGCGCACGACCGCGAGAGCGCCGTCGAGCGGTACCGGGAGCTGCGACCCGATGTGGTGGTGGTGAGCACGCACAAGCATGCGGGCCGGGCCCTGGACATCGTGGGCGCACTGTCCAGGACCCGGTCGCCGCTGCCCGCGGCCAAGGCGCTCGTCCTGGTCGACGACGTGGACGCGGCGGCGGACCACGTGCTGCAGGCCGGTGTCCACGGCGTGCTGTCCTGCGCGAGCACGTCCGAGGAGGTCGCCGCCGCGGTCCGCATCACGGCCACCGGCCGCTCCCTGCTGATCCCCCGGGCCCGGGAGGAGTCCGGGGATTCCCCGCTGGAAACGCTGACCGAGCGGGAGCTCCAGGTCTTCCACCTCGTGGCCCAGGGATTCAGCAATGCCGAGATCTCGGCGGAGCTGAAGCTCAGCCAGAGCACCGTGAAATCGCACATCCGGAACGCGATGGAGAAACTCCATTTGCGCAACCGCGTGCACGCCGTCATCTTCGCCTACGAGAACAGGATCATTCACGCGGACCGGTAGCGAAAGGCGCCGGGCCCGGGTTGTCCCGGTCCTGCGCCCGCAGCTGGGAAAGAACCCGCTGCACGTCGAAGACATTCCGGTCCTCGACGACGAGCCCGTTCTCCACCCGCCACAGCTGGATTCCTTCCGAGGAGATCGCCCGCCCGGTGGGCGGAACGCCGGCGAACTCCCCCACGTGCGTGCCCCGGGTCGTGTACCAGCTCGCCACCCACGGGCCCTCGGCCACCTGCAGCCCGACCTCGACGGTGAGCCCGGCGAACGCCGCGCGCCGCAGCCGGACGCTCTCCCGGGGGCCCTCGGGGCCCACCGGCCGGCCGCCCAGCCGGAACTCCGGGGCGAAGATCAGGTCCGCCACGTCCAGCTCCCCGCGACTCCAGCCCTGGTCGAACCAGCGGCGGGCGAGGGCCTTGTTCGCCTCCTGGACGCTCGCCACCCCCTCCGGGGCCACGGTGCTCACCGGCCTCCCTCCGCGGGGAGGGGGGCCGACCCGGCACCGGCCGCGCGCAGGGCGCCGAGGCTCTCGCGGCCGATGGTGCTCAGCGCCGGCACCGGCGATCCGGCCGCCCACTGCAGGAACTCCACGATCTGGCCGCGGTCCGGGTGCATGAACCGCCGGTTCTCGTCCTTCCAGCCGAATCCCGGGTGGACCGCCTCGGAACCCCTGACGAGTCCCATAATGATGTCCGCCGCCCGGTCGCCGTCGATCTCCTTCGCCTCGTACTGCTCGCAGGCCCTCGCCGTACCGTCCAGAAGGGCCTTGAAATCGTCGTTGTCGGGCCACCAGAGGCCGACGTGCGGCACCTTCTCCAGCTCGTCGAAGACGCGCGCGTCGCGGTCGGCGCGGTACTTGCGCAGCGCGTTGTTGATCCGCAGCGTGCCGGGTGTGTTGCCGCTCCCCCAGACACGGAAGACGGCGTCCCAGAGCCGGAAGTGGGAAAAGGAGATGAACGAGCAGTTGACGAGGGTGTCGTTGTGGTCGAGCAGGCCCTGTTCGAGCTCCTCGACGTAGCGGAAGCGCTCCTCGTCGAAGTCGTCGTCCGCGAGTGCGGCGAGCAGCCGCGGGGCGAGCGCGTGGATGATCTCGAAGGTGTTGGACATGCCCCGGGAGTAGAGCGGGTCGAGGAAGCCCGCGGCGTGCGACATCAGGCACCACCGCTGTCCCACGGTCTTGTTGGAGGAGTACTGCAGCCGGCCCGTGGACACCCACTCCCGGACCTTCCTGGCCCCCTTGAACTGCCGCGCCACCGCCGGGAAGCGGCTCAGCAGCAGCTCGAACTCCTCTTCCGCGCCGATGCCCTCCGGCTTGGGGTACAGCCGCGGGTCGAAGGTGACGCCCACGCTGCACAGCGGGTTCCGGGAGAGCTCGTGGTTGTCGAACGGGATGATCCAGAACCAGCCCCGCTCGAAGAGGTGGTGCATGGTGCCGTTGTGCCAGGGCACCGGCGGCCGGTCCTGCTCGGGCACCTCCAGCACGTCGTCGAACCGCTTGACGCCGATCATGTGCGTGAACAGCGAGCGGGAGTGGTGCCGGAACCGGGCCGGCTGCTCGCGCAGGCCCAGGTGGTCGGCCAGCGGCGAGCGGAAGCCGCTCGCGTCCACCAGGTAGCGCGCCCGGACCAGGTGCCCGTCGGTGCCCGTCACGGTGACGCCGTCGTCGTCGAAGTCGATCTTCTCCGCGCGCCACTGCTGACGGGTGTCGCAGCCGTACCCGACGGCGACCCGCAGCAGGTAGGCGTCGCTGTCCTGGCGGAACAGGTGGCTCGCCGAGGTCAGCGCGTCGGGGATGACGAACTGGTGCGCCTCGGTCGGGTCCGGCTCCTGGCCCGGCCGGTGCAGCATGAAGCCGAAGTGCTGCTTGCGGCCGAAGGTGTTGCTCACCTGCTGGTTGATGGTCGTGGCGTCGGTGAGGGCCTCGAACTCGGGGATGTCGTAGCGTTCGGCCAGTACCTGGAGCCAGGCGACGAGTTGAGGGATCATGGACTCGCCCACCGCGAAGCGGGGGTGGGTGCCCGCGTCGGCGATCAGCACCTTCGCCCCGCTGCGGGCCAGCACCGCGCCGAGGGTGGATCCGGCGATTCCCGATCCCAGGATCACCACATCGTGGCTGGGGCTCTGTATCGACACTGTCGGTTCCCTTCGCACTCGTCCGGTCGGGGGCGCCGCGTTGCCGTCGGCGCCCGCGCCACCAGCCTTGCGCACTCAGGTGAAGCGGTGAGAAAGCGCGTGCAGGCCACCGCGCCGTGGCGCGGTGGCCTGCACCGTCAGGCGCGGTTCTGCGGGCCGGCCTGCGTGGCGGGAGCGGCGGACGAGCCGTCCGTCCGTCCCGCTTCCCCTGCCGCGTCGTCAACGGCGGGGCGGTTCCTCGGGGCGGGTACCCGTTCGGGGGTAGTGACGAGCAGCCGGCCCAAGGAGCGTGGGAACCACCAGTTGGACCGCCCGAGGAGGGTGACCAGAGCCGGGGTGAGCAGACCCCGGACCACGGTGGCGTCGATGATGATGCCCGCCGCCAGAGCGGTGGCGAACACCTTCACATCGGTGATCGGAATGCTGGCCAGTGCGGTGAAGGCCAGGAAGAGGATGAACGCCGCGGAGGTGACCAGCCGGCCCGTGCGGCTGATGCCCGTCACGACGGACGGCACCACGGTGTCGCGCACGCCCTTGGCACTCAGCTCCAGGTGGGTCTCGCGGATGCGGTGGAGGATGAACACCTCGTAGTCCATGGACAGCCCGAAGAGGAAGGCGAAGACCGCCATCGGGACCCAGATGGTCACCGCCCCGATCGCCGGGGTGTCGAACAGCAGCTCGCTGCCGTAGCCCTTCTGCCAGATCAGGACGACCACGCCGTACGCCGCGCAGGTGGACAGCGCGTTGAGGATCAGCGCCTTGATCGGCAGAACCACCGAGCGCAGCGTCCGGGCGAGCACCACGAAGGTGAGCAGGGCGACGAAGACCAGGATCAGCCCGAGGGAGCCGTAGACCCCGTCGATGAAGTCCACGTCCGTGGCGGGGCCACCGCCGACCAGGGTGCCCGGGGTGTCCTCCGCGAGGTCCATGACCTTGGTGACCGTGTCCCGGCCGGTGCTGCTGGACGGGTCGGCCTTGGTCCACACGTCGATGACGCGCTGTCCGCCGCGCGCCCAGTCCGCCGGGGCGGCCGAGCCCGCGACGCCTTCGAGCGCGGCGAGCCTGCCCTGCACGGCGTCCGAGCCGCCCGCGTCGACGACGACCTCCAGCGGGCGGGCGATGCCCTCGCCGAAGCCGGCGTCGACGATCCGCTGGTAGGCCGCGGCGGGCTTGCCGCCCTGGGCGAGCGTCACGGTGGCCGGCTGGCCCAGGCGCAGGGCGAGCACGGGGGCGGCGAGGGCCAGCAGCACCGCGCCGCTGAGCACCGCGCACAGCGCGGGACGGCGGGTGGTGAAGCCCGCGATCCGGCCCCACAGCCGGCTGTCCGGACGGTGCACCCGGCGCGGCCGGTCGAGCTTGTCGCCCCAGGCGTACAGCAGGACGGGCAGCAGGGTGATCGCGACGCCGACGCTGACCAGCGGGATCAGCAGGCCCGCGTAGCCGACGCTGCGCAGGAACGGGACCGGCAGGACCACCAGCGCGGCGAGCGAGATCGCCACCGTGGCGCCGCTGAGCACCACCGCGTGGCCCGCGCTGGAGACGGCCCGGACGACCGCCTCCCGGCGCTCCTCGGGCGAGGAACCGTCGGATCCGGGCTTCTGCCGCTCCTCCCGCCAGCGGGTGACGATCAGGAGCGCGTAGTCGATCGCGATGCCCAGGCCGATCAGCGCCACCAGGTACTGGACGATGAAGGAGACGTCGGTGATCCCGGTGATACCGCGCACCAGCAGGAACGTCGTCGGGATGGCGACCATGGCCATCAGCAGCGGCACCACGGCGAGGCCGCTGGCGAAGACCAGGGCCAGCACGACCAGGGCGCCGAGGGCCCCGATCAAGGTCTCGTAGATCGGGCTGCGCTGGCCTCCGCTGTCGCGGCCGGACAGGACCGGCTGGCCCGTCAGTTCGACCGGGGCGCCGCCGATCCTCGCGCTCTCGACCGCCGTCTTGATCGCCGGGAGCGACTGCTCGTAGGGGGCGTTGGAGCGGTTGGCCGGCGGGTAGACCAGCGCGACCGTGGTGCGCTTGTCCTGGGAGACCAGGGACTCGCCGCCGGGACCGGCGAACGAGACGCTGCGGCCGCCCTTCGGGGTGACCTTGGCGATCAGGTCGCCCCACTGCTCGCGGACACCGCCGCTGTCGACCGTCGAGCCGTCGGGCACGGTCACGACGAGCAGCAGCGGGGCGTTCTTGCCGCCGGTCTGCGAGAAGCGCTGGGCCAGGGCGTCGTTCGCCTCCTGGGAGTGCTTGTCCGGGAGCCGGGACTCGAACGAAAGCTTGTCGATCGTGCTGCCCGACATGGCACCACCGGCCAGGGTGAGCACCACCCAGACCAGGACGACTGACAGCCGGTGGGCGAGCACCCACCGCGTCATGCGCTCCAAGGTAACCCCTCCTGTAGGGACGCTACTGTGTAGCTACGCTACGCATGTAGGAGGAGACCATAGCCCGGCCACAACCGGTGACGCAATATCAAATGAACCGATCCGGTCGCGAGTTGGCACACGACGGAACGGCCCCGGAACGCACCGGTCCCCTGGTGGGCGACCGGCCGCGAGTGGCACAACGACCGGCCCGAGGGCCGGGTGAGGGGACCGGGGCCGCCAACGCGAAACGCCCGGCCGGGAGACCCCGGCCGGGCGCCTGCGTGAACTCATCGCGGCCCGGACGACCGACCACGTGGTGCAACGTCCCCCCGGAAACCGCCGTGTCGGCGGCCGGGGCCGGACAGGAGACGGCGCTACACGGGATCCGCCCCGCGCAGGACGGAGAGGAAGCGCTTCAGGGCCGTCCCGAAGTACCCGGCGGCCAGCAGCGTCAGCGTCGCCGGCAGGACGACCTTGGGCCAGTCCAGCGACTCCGGATGACTCACACCCCGGTTGACCAGCAACAGGGTCAGCGCGCCCAGCACGCAGAGCAGCCCGATCAGGGCCGCGAGCGTACCGGTGGCGACCACCTGGTCCCGCGGAGCGGCCGCCGCCTCGAAACCGATGCCCTTGCGGATGCCGGAGAGCCCGCCCGCCAGTGACAGCACGCAGCCGAAACCCACCACCGCCAGCCCCACCAGCAGCAGCGGCGGATGCTGCGGCCAGGGGCCGGCCGGCCCGCCGAGCAGCGCCGAACCCCAGGCCACCGCCAGCAGCGGCAGGGCACAGACCGCCTGCAGCGACAGCCGGTTGGCACTGATGCGCAGCGTGGCGTCGTTGTAGGCACGGGCGACCTCGGACGGCGCGCCCCACTCCAGGACGGCGCGCTGCGCCGCCTCCTCCAGGTCGTCGCAGACGTCCAGATTGCCCTCCGCCGCGCACTGGAGGCCGTCGAGTATCTCGTCGACGATGGCCGAACGGCGCGAGTCCGGCCCGACCAGGTGCTCCGCCACATGGTCGGTGAAGCTCTGCAGCACGGCCGCGTGCGTCACGGCTGCCCGCCCAGGACGACCGAGATCACGGAGGAGACCTCCCGCCACGCCGTCCGTTTGTCGGCCAGTGCCCGGCGGCCCGCCGTCGTGAGGAAGTAGTTCCGCCGGCGACGGCCGTTGTGGGTGATCCACTCGCTGTCGACCAGCCCGGCGGCCTCCAGCCGGTGCAGCGCCGGATAGACCGTCCCGGTCGGGAGGTTGATGGCGTCGCCGCTACGCCGCCGAAGCTCCTCGATCACCGCGTAGCCGTGCTGCGCCCCGGGCTCCAGCACCGACAGCAGCATGCCTTCCAGATTGCCTCTCAGGGTCTCCGCCTTCACGCTTCCCCACCCTACACATCGGGGCCCGGCCGGAACACGGCTGATTCGAGCCGCAATCGTTCAGCCGGACGCACGGCCCTGCCGTCCGGCCGTGGCCATGTCCTCCTCGACCGCGCCACCCCCGGCACCGGGGCCCGGCACCACGGCCGGCGCCCGGCGGGCGCTCCTGGCCTCGATCAGGTTCAGGACCGGCCCGGTCATGGCGGTGGTCACCAGCGCCATGACGACCATCAGCGAGTACAGCGGGCCGTCCAGCAGGCCGAGTTGCAGTCCGACGCCGAGGATCACGAGTTCGGTGAGGCCCCGGGTGTTCATCAGCGCCGCCAGGGTCCCCGAGTCCTCCGCGGTGAGTCCCTGCGAGCGGGCACCCAGGTACGTCCCGCCGAACTTGCCGCCGATGGCGACGAGGAGGATGACGGCCAGCTCGGTCAGCCCTTCGAGGCCCACCCCGCGCAGATCGACCTTCAGGCCCGCGACCACGAAGTAGACGGGGAGCAGCAGCGAGGTGATCTCGCCCGTGCGCTCGCAGAGCTCCTCGCGCGTCGCCTCCGTCCCCTCGCGGGGCATCAGCGCACCGAACAGGAAGGCGCCGAAGATGTAGTGCATCCCCATCGCCTCGGTCGCCGTTCCGGACAGGAAGATGCCGACCATCACGACGGCCATGCCCGTCGGGGTGAGCCCCTTCCCGGGGGCGCCGTGGGTGAGCACCCGCCGCAGCAGGGGCCGCAGGGCCAGCAGGAGCACCGTGAACGGGACGAGCAGGGAGACCTGCCAGTAGCCGCCGACGCCGCCGACGACGGCCTGCACCCCGGCCAGCGCGGACCAGGCGACGACGTCGACGACCGCGGCGGTGGCCAGTGCGAGGCCGCCGATCGCGAGGCGGGACATGCCCCGGCCGACCAGGATGCGGGCGAGCACCGGGAACGCGGTCACCGACACGGACAGGCCGATGAACACCACGAACGCGGCCCGCTGCTCGGTCGGGTGGTTGCGCAGCAGGAAGAAGGCGAGCGGGATGCCGAGGGCGAACGGCACCAGGGTCGAGCCCGTCGCGGCGCCGACGGTGATCCTCACCCGGCCGCGCAGGAAACGGTGTTCGAGTTCCAGCCCGACGACGAACATGAACAGGGCGACGCCGATGTTCGCCAGCGCCCCCAGCAGGGGCCGCACGTCGGCGGGGAAGAGCCGGTTGGCGACCAGGCTGCCGAACAGCGTCGGTCCGAGCAGGATGCCGGCCAGGATCTCGCCGACCACGGGCGGCTGGCCGAGACGGCCGGCCAGCGCGCCCAGACCGCGGGCGAGCAGCAGGATGAGACCTAAGTCCAGGAACAGCAGCTCAACTTGATGGGTCGTCATGATCGGTACGGTCCTCGATTCGGCCGGGCGTCGACGGAAAAGGCGTTGACCGAGCGCCACCCGTGCCGCGGGGCGCGGGGGTGTTCGTTCGACGTGCCGGTGCGGCCACGTCGTGAAAGGGGCGCGCGACGAATCGCGGCCCCGCAGCGCGCGTCCCGGTTCGGGGAAGGTGCCATCGACGGCACGCGGCGGCTGCGCGGCGTTTCCCGACGGGGGGTCACACGCTCCGTCGGCGCTCCCAGCCTGCGGTTCGCTCCGCGGCGGTGTCATCGCCCAGATTGCCCATCCGGCGCCCGGCGCCGACCCCCCCGGCAAACTTTCCATAAATCACGTGACCTGCGTATCCGCCGCCGACGTTTTGTCGGTTGCCTCGAAGCGGATCCGTATGCAAGGCTCAAAGCCGCCGTAACAGACTGCAACGGGGGGTTGCTGAGTGTCTGCAGGTGAACACAGACCCGGGCGGGGCCGGCTCCGGCACGGACCGTCGCACGAAGAGTCTTCCGCACAGTCAGCATCGCCGCCCACGGCCGGAGTCCTCCTCCGGGCCGACTGCCCGCACGAGCCGCCGACACCTCCGGGTGTGTCAGGTGCGCGGCCCGTCCGCGCGACGCCCCGCTCCCCCGGCAGCACCCTCCGCTGAACATCACTCTGTTCTCGTACGGGCGCGCTTTCCTGCTGCCGTTCCAGTCTCTGCGGGACACCGGAACGGCGCCACAGCGGCCGCACGCCCGTTTCTCATCGTCGTCGACCGGATCAGGGAGTGCGGAGAATGGAGCACCATGCGCGCCGCGCCGTCACGATCATTCGCCAGAATTACCACGAGCCACTCGTCCTGGACGATCTGGCCCGATCGGTAATGGTGAGCAAATTCTATTTGATCAGGGTTTTCCAGCGAGCCACCGGAGTAACTCCAGGGCGCTTTCTGAGCGCCGTTCGGCTGCACGAGGCGAAATCCCTCCTGGTGCACAGTTCCCTGAATGTGGCAGAGATTTCCGCACGGGTGGGCTACAGCAGTCCCAGCACGTTCTCCCGCCGTTTCACGACCTCGGTGGGCGTCTCCCCCACCCAGTACCGGCGGATCGGCCGGCACGACACGGACGAGGACCCCGGCATCGCCCCCAGCCCCGTCGAGCGCGGCCCGCTGGGATCCGTGGCGGGCACCGCCCATGTGCTCGGGACGTCGCGCTCGCCGCTGTACATCGGCCTGTTCGACAGCCCGATCCTCCAGGGGCAGCCCGCGGCCTGGACGAAGCTCGACGGGACCGGGCCCTTCCGGGTGAAGAACGTGCCGCCCGGCACCTGGCACCTGCACGCGGTGACGCTCGGGGCGCGGACCTCGGCCGAGCAGTGGGGCGACTCCCCGCTGCTGGTGGGTACGGTCGGTCCGGTGGACATCTGCGCCGGCGCCCGCACCCGCATCGACGTCGTGCTCCAGCAGGAGGACTGGACCCGTCCGCCGGTCCTGCTCGCCCTCCCCGGCATCGGCTCGCGGCCCGGCCGCCCGGTGCGGTCCCGCGGCCGGTTACCGCACCCCGCCGCGGCGTTCTACGGCCCGCAGCCGATCCGCCGGAGCGGGCGGCCGGCCTGCCGCGGCGCGGAGTGAACGGACCGGGGAAGCGCGAGGGCCGCCCGGCGGACAGCCGGGCGGCCCTCGGGCGCGCCGTGCGGAGCTGGGCGGACCTCAGCCCAGGGTGAAGCGGTCCGCCGCGGCACCCCGGAGCCGGCCCTTCGGCACCTTGCGGCCGAAGGTGAGGAGCAGCAGGTCCTGGGCGGCGCCGGTGACCTGCGATCCGCTGCCGAAGCTCCAGTCGAGGTCGTCCGCGCTCAGCCGGACGCCGTCGAGCTGAGCGCCGAAGAACTTGAACGCCTTGGGGTCGACGGCGTCCAGCAGGATGCGGAGCCGGTCCTCGGGGAGCTTCCGGTCGAGACCGATGGGCACCGTGATGTCGAGTCCGTGCACGACGTCGTGGCCGAGCGCGGCGGCGAAACCGCCGACCGGGGGCTTCCACGGGTGGGTGGCGTTGTCCCGCAGGAAGGCCGCGAGCCGGTCGGTGGAGAACTCGGCCGCGTCCTTGCGCGCGCAGCGGTCGGTCATGCGGTTCAGGCTGCCGCCGGCCAGGACGAGCTCCTTGGCCATCCGGGGAACGGAGTAGCGGAATCCGAACGACATGTGGGCGACGACTTCCCGGACCCGCCAGCCGGTGCACAGCGACGGCTCGTCCCATGTCTCCGCGGGCAGCTCGTCGAATACGGCGGCGAGTTCCCTGCGCTCGGCCGCGATCGCCGCGCGAATCTCGGATTCCGGATGCCCGTGTGACACGTTGCTCATGGCCCCATTTTACCGACCGGCCGGGGAGGAGCCAATAACATTCCGTTATCGCACCCAGGGCCTGCGGTTATGACCGCAGGTCACCTCGGTTGCATTCCGGTCCCGGTGAAAACCCGCCAGAACCAGAACTGGCCGAGGGTCACCGGGACGAGGGCCGGGAGCACGATCGCGGCCAGCAGCGTCAGGGAGCCGGAGTCGGCGATCGCCCGGGACAGCTCCAGTCCGCCCTGGCCCGAGTGGGTGGCCAGCACCGTGGTGCCGTTGACCGCGCCGACCAGGACGGGCAGGGCCACCAGCGGCGCGGCGCCCAGCAGCAGCGCCGCTCCGGTGCGCCCGGTCGCCTGGACCCGGTCGGAGGCGTACACGGCCGCGGCGGTGAGCACCCCGACGACGCCCACCGCCACGGGGGCGTCGGTGACCACCGCGGCGGCCACCACGACGAGCAGGGGCAGCAGCAGGAGAACCGGGGTCAGCACCCGGGTCAGCCGGCCGAACCCGACCCGCACCGGGTTCCCCTCCGGCAGGCTGCGGGCGGCGCAGAGCAGGCCCTGGCGCAGGCAGCCGGCCACCGCCAGGGCGGCGCAGAGCAGCGTGAAGGGGTGGACCAGATCGGCCGCGGCCGCCACCGAGTGCCCGTCCGGCCCGACCGAGAGTCCCCGGACCAGCATGCCCAGCACCGCGCCCCAGCCGGCCGCGAGGACCAGGCTGGCGGCCGACAGCACGATGTCCCAGGTGCGTCGCCAGCGGGCGCCCTCGTACGCCGGGCGGAACCACAGCGCGCCGTCGCGCAGGAACCAGGCGCAGAGCACGGCGAGGAAGGGCAGCCGCAGCGCGCGCAGCAGTTCGCCCTCCGCCACGGGCAGGGCTCCGAAGAGGAGCCCGCCGAAGGCGACCAGCCACACCTCGTTCGCGAGGAAACGGGGGACGATCGCGCGCCGCATCCGGACGCGGCCGGCTTCCGTGTCGGCGAACGGCATCAGCATCCCGATGCCGAAGTCGATGCTCTCCAGAGCCAGGTAACCGGCGAGGAGGAGCCCGACCAGGGCGTACCAAAAGACATCCACCGTTGATTCCCCATCAGCTGGACATGTGTGCGTTCATGGCATGGGTCAGTAGGAGGGGCGAACGTCCGCCGGGGGTGCGCCCCGGCCGTCCTCCCGCGGCGCCCCGCGCTCTTCGGCGTCCGGGAAGAGGTCCGTGTCGCCGAGCAGTCCCACGTCCGGTCCGAGCCTGGCGAAGCGGACCATCAGCGCCCAGTCGACGACGGCGAGGGTGGTGAGCACGAGCGTGAAGACGGCCAGGGAGGCGAGCATCCCGCTGACGGGGACGTCCGCGACCGCGTCCCGGACCGTCAGTTCGCCGGTGACCATCCAGGGCTGCCGGCCGACCTCCCGGCTGAGCCAGCCGCAGATCAGGGCCAGGAAGGCGAGCGGCAGCAGGAAGGCGGGGAGCCGCAGCCCGAACCGCCGGGCCGGTGGCGTCCCGCCCGCCCGGCCACGGCCGGCCGTGGCCGGGATCCAGACCAGGAAGGCCAGCAGGACACCGATGAGGAGCATGAGCACGGCCGCTCCGCCCACCCAGGCGGGCGGCATCCAGTCGCCGGCGCCGTACCGGGACTGTGCCCCGGCGCGGACCGCGTCGAGTTCGGCGCCGCTCTGCCCCATCACGACGGCGTACTTCTCCGGCTGGTAGTCCTTGAGCGCCCCCAGGTGCACGAACCCCGCCACCACGGTGACGAGCGCGCCGCCGCCCGCGAGGTACGAGCCCTGGAGCAGCGTCGGGCGGAAGAACTCGGTGTCCCGGTCGCGGCGCAGGTGGTAGGCGCTGACGGTGGCCATGAACAGCCCGGCGATCAGGGCCACGGCACCGGCGATGTGCACCACCGCGTACCAGGTCGCCCCGTTGGTGAGCAGGGCGCCCCAGTCGGTGACCCGGGCGACGCCGTCGCGCATCTCGTAGCCGACGGGGTTCTGCATGAAGCCGTTGACCACCATCACCCAGAACGTGGAGGCGTACGCGGTGAGGGCGACGCCCCAGATCAGCGCGAGGTGGGCGCGCGGCGGCACCCGGGCGAAGCCGAAGGCCCAGAGCCCGAGGAAGGTCGATTCGAGGAAGAACGCGACGACCGTCTCGATCGCCAGCGGGGCGCCGACGACGTTTCCCACGACGTGCGACAGGCCGGACCAGTTCATGCCGAACTGGAACTCCTGGGCCAGCCCGCTGACGATGCCGAGCGCGTAGTTGACGACGTAGAGGCCGCCCCAGAAACGCACCCGCCGCATCCGGGTGGCGCGCAGGACGGGGTCGGTGGTGCGCACCGCCCGGGTCTGCGTCAGGGCGACCACGGTGACCAGTCCGAGGGTCATCGCGACGAACAGGAAGTGCAGGGTCGCCGTGACGGCGAACTGGAGTCGCGCGAGGTCGATTGCGTTCACGGGGCGTCTTCCGGTCGGGTGGGAGGATCGGGAACGGTCGGCGAAGGGCCGGCGGCGCGGGCTAGCCGAGCTGGGTGCGCGCCTGTTTCGCGAGGGCCTTGGCCGCCGGGCTCATCCGGCCGCCGGCCCGCCAGGCCAGGGCGAGACCGCCCCGCAGGTGCATGCTGGAAATCCGCACCGGGTGCAGCAGCTCCGGCTGGGAGAGCACGAACCGCTCCGGCAGGATCGCCATGCCGATGCCCCGGGAGGCGAGCTGGGCGAGCACCCGGGGATCGCTGGCCTCGAAGGCCACCCGGGGTTTGACGCCCGCCGCCGCCCAGGTCGCGTCGGAGGCCGCGCGCACGGCGCTGCCGACGGGCAGGCACATCAGCGTGTGGGATTCCACCTCGTCCACGGTGATGCTGCCGCGCCCGGCGAGCGGGTGGGCGTGACCGACCGCCCCGACCAGCAGTTCGTCGGCGATGACCAGGGTTTCCAGCCCGGCCGGCGGATCGACGCCGACACCGATGATCGCGACGTCGATCCGGCCCGCCCGCACGGCCTCGACCAGGTGTTCCGTGCTCCCCTCACTCAGGGAGATCTCCACGGCGGGGTACTTCTCGCTGAAGTCCGCGACCAGATCGGGAAGCCGCAGGGACAGCGAGGACGCGACGGAGCCCAGCGCCACCTGTCCGCGCACGACGCCGGTGACGTTCTCCACCGCGTCCCGCACGCTGTCGACGGCGGCCAGTGCCGCACGCGCGTGCGGCAGCACCGCCGCGCCCACACCCGTCAGTTGGACCGTCCGACCGCTCCGGTCTATCAGGTCCTTGCCCAACTCCCCTTCCAGCCGTCTGATCTGCGCACTCACACAGGGCTGGGTCACGAAAACGCGCGCGGCCGCTTTCGTAAAGCTGGCTTCTTCGGCCACCGCCACGAGGTACTCCAGCTGACGCAATTCCATGGATTGATCGTACCGGTCAACCACCCTCGAAGAGTCGGCAATTGGGACACCCGGCGAACGGCGGAACAGCGAACCTCCACAGCGGCGTGAAGAAATGTCAGACCCCCGTGAGCAAAGGGTCAAATCCGGGTCAAGACTTCGCCGCCGGGGCTTCGAGCCGGTTGAGGGTCCCGGTCAGGTACTGCTCCCGGCAGGGCCGGCGGCGCACCTTTCCGCTGGTGGTCTTCGGCAGCGTCCCGCGGCGGATCAGCACCACGTCGGCGACGTCGATCCGGTGGTTGCGGCGCAACGCCTCCCGCACGGCGGTGGTCACCTCCTCCGCGCTCGCGTACCGGCCCACCCGGCTGTCGCCCTCGACCACGACGACCACGGACTCCTCCCGGCCGTCGTCCACCGGGAACGCGGCGGCGGAGGCCGGCCGCAGCAGCGGGTGGCTGCCCTCGACGGTGTGCTCCAGGTCCTGCGGGTAGTGGTTGCGGCCCTTGACGATGATCAGGTCCTTCAGGCGGCCGGTGACGAAGAGGTCCCCGCCGTGCACGAACCCCATGTCGCCGGTGCGCAGGAACGGCCCGTCCGCCCCGGCTCCGGATATCCGCGCCCGGAAGGTCCGCTCGCTCTCCTCCTCGCGCCCGAAGTAGCCGGCCGCCACGCACGGACCGGTCACCCAGATCTCGCCGACCTCGTCGGGTGCCGCCTCGCGGAGGGTGTGCGGGTCGACGATCCGCACCCGGGTGTCGCCGACCGTACGGCCGACGCTCATGATCGTGCTGGTCCCGGTGACGGCCTCCGGCTCGCCGGCGACCGGGACCACCTTGCCCCGGCCCAGCGCCCGCGCGTCCAGCACCAGCGGCGCCGGCTCGATGCCCGGCCCGCTGCCGCTGACCTTCAGGGTGTGCTCCGCGAGGCCGTAGCTCGGTGCGAGGGCGGCGCTCTCCAGGCCGCTGGCGGCGTACTTGCCGGCGAAGTCCCGCAGCGTGTGCTCACGGACCGGCTCGGCGCCGTTGGCGGCCATCCGCCAGCGCGAGAGGTCGATCGAACCGCGCACGCTGTCGCTGCGCACGCACAGGTCGTAGGCGAAGTTCGGGGCCGAGGAGTGCGTGCCGCCGAACCGGGACAGCGCCTCCAGCCAGCGGCCGGGGCGGCGGATGAAGGCCTCCGGCCCCATCAGGTACGAGGGCCGGCCCGCCCACAGCGGCAGCACGATGCCCAGCAGCAGGCCCATGTCGTGGAAGAACGGCAGCCAGGAGACGACGGAGCCGTCGTCCTCCAGCGGCCACAGCTGGTCCGTCTCCCCGGCGTTGAACCAGAAGTTGGCGTGCGTGACCATCACGCCCTTGGGCGTTCCGGTGGAGCCGGAGGTGTACTGCAGCAGGGCCACGTCCGACAGCGCCGGCACGGGCAGTGCGGTCCCGGCGGCCGGCACCGGCAGCTCGTCGGTGGCGACGATCTCCAGGCCCTCCAGTTCGGGCAGCCCGGCGAAGTCGGTGAGCACCTGGTCGCGGACCTCACGGGTGGTCAGCACCAGTGTCGTGCGGGCGTCGTCGGCGATGGTCCGCAGGCGCTGCACCGCGTGGTGGCGGGTCGGCACCTGGACCGGGGCCCCCATCAGGCCGGCCGCGGTGCAGGCCAGCCAGGCCCTGATGAACTCCAGCCCGTTGGGGTACATCAGCACGGCACTGCGGCGCTCGCCGGCCAGCCCGGCGAGGGCGCCGGCCCTGGCCAGCACCTCGCGGTGCAGTTGCCCGTAGGTGACCTCCTCGCCGACCTCCTCGCCGTTGCGCAGGTACACGTAGGCGACGGTGTCGGGCATCTCGTCCGCCCGCCCGGCCAGCAGCGCGGGCAGCGGCAGCGGAGTGCGCTCTGTCATGGAATCAGTGCTCATTGCCGTCCGTTCATCAAGGGTGGCAGGCGGACATCCTCGAAGGGCCGCTCAGGCGAGGTCGGTGAGCCCCGCGCGCGGCGCGTTGATCAGCGCCGCCATGTTGCCGGGGGGCTGGCGGTTCTCGTGCATCAGCTGGTGGGCCTCGCCGATCTCCGGCAGGCTGAACAGCCCGGAGAGGCAGGGGTCGAGCTGCCCGGAGGCGACGAGGTGGATCACCGCCCGGCACTGGGCCGGGTTGAAGCCGTGCGAGCCCTGCAGGCGCTTCTGGCGCATCCACAGGAACCGCAGGTCGACGTCGGCGGCGTAGCCGGAGGTGCCACCGCAGATGGTGACCATGCCGCCGGTGTCGCACAGGTACATGGAGGTGGGGATGGTGTCCTGGCCGCTGTGCTCCAGGACGACCTTCGGCGCCCGGCGGTCGCCGAGGGCCTCCCAGTAGGCCCGGCCGAAGCGGCGCAGCTCCCCCATCCAGGCTCCGAACGCGGCCGGGTCGTTCAGGTCGGGCATCCGGCCCCAGTGGGAGAACTGGCGGCGGTCGACCGTGCCGACCGCGCCGAGGCCGCGGCAGTACTCGGCGCGCTCCTCGCTGGAGACCACCGCGACGGGCAGCCCGCCCGCGTTGCGGACCAGCTGGATGGCCATCGACCCGAGCCCGCCGGCACCGCCCCAGATCAGCACCGGGTCGCCCGGCCTGACCGTGTTGGGCGCCCAGCCGAACAGCTGGCGGTAGGCGGTCGAGCCGGTGAGGATGAACGCGGCCGCGGCCTCCCAGGTGAGGTTCGCGGGCTTCGGGTGGCACTGGTAGTCGTCGACGAGCGCGAACTGGGCGAAGGTGCCGAAGTTGGACTCGTACCCCCAGGCCTGCAGGGTGGACGAGAAGGTCGGGTCCCCGCCGAGGCGGATGTCCTCCGAGGTCTCGTCCCACTGGCCGCCGGAGAGCACGACCTGGTCCCCCACGGAGACCCCGGCCACGCCGTCGCCGACGGCGAAGACCACGCCCGAGCCCTCGGAGCCGCCGATGTGGAAGTCCTCGGGCTCGCCGCGCTTCTGCCGGGCGCCGATGACGTCCAGCGGGTAGCCGAGGCCGGCCCAGACGTTGTTGTAGTTGATGCCCGCCGCCATCACCCAGACGAGGACCTGGCCGCGCCCCGGCTTCGGGGTGTCGACGACCTCGGTGGCGAAGGACTTCAGCGGCTCGCCGAAGCGGCTCCGGCGGATCACGGACGCGTACATCTTCTCCGGAACGGAGCCGAGCGGCGGCATCTCACCCAGCTCGTAGAGGCTCTTCCCCATGGACACTGCTCTCCTGTGGTCGTGGAACGGATGACGGTCGAACGGAACGCCGGGGTGCCGGGAGGTGCGCGGTCAGACCGCGGGCACGGGGAACGCGGAGCGTTCGTACGGGTAGCCCGGCAGCGAGGTCCGGCGGGGGGTGCGCCGCGGGTGCAGTCCCGGCCAGTCGATCTCGACGCCGGCGGCCCACAGCGCGCCCAGCGTCGACAGCAGGATCTCGGGGTCGGGCGTCTCGTCGGTCGGGTGCGGCAGGCCCTGCAGGATCGGGTGGTTCCAGCGGAGTTCGGCATGGCGCCGGGCCAGCGACGTGAGCGTGGTGCCCGGTCCGACCTCGACGAGGGCGCAGCCCGGCAGGGCGTTCAGCGTCTCCAGGACGTCGTGGTAGCGGACGGCGTGGCGCATGTGCCGGCACCAGTAGCCGGGCGTGCGGATCTCGTCCGGGTCGGCCCAGGTCCCGGTGGTGTCGGAGACCACCCGGATCGCCGGGCGGTGGAAGGTGATGCCGGCGAGGAACTCCTCGTACTCGTCGAGCACCGCGTCGACCAGCGAGGAGTGGCCGGCTCCCGGCACCTTCAGCAGGCGCGTCTCCAGGCCCTTGGCCGCGTGCTCCTCGACGAACCGCTCGACCGGCTCGCGCGGCCCCGAGACGGTCACCTGGTCGGGGCCGCTGATCACGGCGATCCCGACGCCCTCGGGGAGCAGCGGCAGCAGTTCGGCCTCCGGCAGCCGGACGGCCGCCATCGCGCCGGGCGCCAGGGTCAGCAGCAGTTCGGTGCGCTTGAGGACCATCCGGACGGCGTCGGGGAAGGAGAACACCCCGGCGGTGCACGCGGCGGCGTAGCCGCCGAGGCTGTGGCCGACGACCGCCGCGGGGCGCACGCCCCACCGGACGAAGGCCTTGGCGAGGGCGTACTCCAGGACGAAGACCGCGAGTTGGGCGATCCGGCCGTCCGCGACGGCCTGCCGTGCGGTTTCCTCGGCCGCCTCCCCCACCGGGTCGTAGACGACGCCGAGGTCGATGCCGGAGGCGTCCAGGACGTGCGCCACGCACGCGTCCAGATCGGCCCGGAAGTACGGGTCGAGGCGGTAGAGCCCGCGGGCCATGCCGGCGTGCTGGCCGCCGTGCCCGGGGAAGGTGAAGACCACCGGCGGCGGGTCGTCCGCGGCCGACCCGCGGGGCCGGTCCTTGTCCTTGACCTTGACCCCGGCGAGCGCGGCGGCGGCCCCGGCGGGGTCGCGGGCCACCACGAAGCCCCGGTGGGCGTACCTGGTCCGGCCGGTCTGCAGGGTCCACGCCGCGTCCTGGAGCGCCGCGCCGTCCGCGGCCCGTTCCAGGTGGCGGCCGAGCCGCGCCGCGACGGCGGCCAGCGCGGTCGCGGACTTCGCCGAGTACGGGAGCAGCTGCCAGCCGTCCGCGTCGGGGGCGGCCGGTCCGGTCCGCGGCGCCGCGGGCGGCTGCTCGACGATCACGTGGGCGTGCGTTCCGAAGGGGCCGGAACCGCCGGCCGACGCGCGGCGCGGCCCGGTGTCGCCCGCCCGCCGGCCGGGCCCGTCGTGCACCGCGAGGACGGCCCGTACGAAGGCGGCCGCGGCGGGCGCGGTGTCGGTGACGCCTCTCCCCGGGGCGGTGTCCTGTTCGGCGACGGTGTCCGCGGCGACGCCGCTCACCGCGAGGGCGTCCCGGACGATCCGGGCGCGGCCCTCCGCCGCGGACTCGCCCGGCCCCGTGGTGCCGACGGCGGTGCCGCGGACCACCGCGTAGATCCGGTCGCCGTCGTCCAGCGCGGCCCGGAGCGGCTTCAGCACGGCCACCGCGCAGCCGCCGCCCGGCTCGGCGCCCTCGGGGCCGAGCACGCCGACCGACCCGGCCAGGGCGAGGTCGCACTCGCCGCCGAGCAGCGCCTGGACGGCGGTGTGCACGGCGACCGGGGCGGTCGCCCCGGCCGCCTGTACGGAGACGGCGGGGCCGGTCAGCCCCAGCTTGTAGGCGACCCGCGAGGCGAGGAAGTCGGCCCCGGTGGCGGCCCGGATCTGCCGGTCGTCGATCGGGGGCGCCCCGGCGGGCCGGCCGCGCAGCCGCGCCGCGTGGGTGGTGGTGGCGCCGCCCGCGTAGATGCCGACGACCGCCTCGTCCCTGGCCGGGTCGTGCGCGGCGTCCTCCAGGGCGTGCTGGGCGCACTCCAGCAGGAGGCGCTGCTGCGGGTCGAGGATCGCCGACTCGCGCGGTGAGATGCCGAAGAATCGGTGGTCGAACGCGTAGGGGTCGGCCAGCGGTCCGGCGGTCGGGTCCGCCGGGCCGGCGGACCGGCACCCGCGGAAGGCGTCGAGGCCGTCGGCCTGCCCGATGCGCGCCGCCAGGCCGACGACGGCGATGTGGGCGTCGGGGTCGACGTCGTGGTCGCCCGGTGCGAGGTCTGTCATGGGGTCCGCCGTTCCCTTTCCGGTTGAGAGTCCGTGCTCGTGCGGCCCGGTCAGGCCACGGGAACGGTCGGGCGGACGAAGCGGTCGCCCTCGCGGCCCAGCGCGGCGTCCTGGTGGTTGGCGATCAGCTCGTAGGGCTGGCCGGGCCGGAACCCGCCGGCCTGCTCCAGACGCTCGAACTGGGCGTCTTCGAGGGTGAGTTCGAGCGCGGCGAGGTAGTCCTCCAGCTGCTCGGCGGTGCGCGGGCCGATGACGGGCACCATCGCGGTGGCCGACCGGGCCGACCGGGCGCGCAGCCAGGCCATGGCGACCTGCCCGGCGGGGGCGCCGGTCTCCTCCGCGACGGCGAGCACGGCGTCCAGGACGGCGGTGCGCTGCTCGGAGTCCTCGACCCGGATGGCCTGGCCGTCCCAGTCGGTCAGCCGGCCGCTCCGGCTCTGCCGGTACTTGCCGGTGAGCAGGCCGCCGCCGAGCGGTGCCCACAGGGTGGCGCCCAGGCCCAGGGCCTCGGCCATCGGGAGCAGTTCACGCTCGGCGCCGCGCTCGGCGAGGCTGTACTCCAGCTGGATGCCCACCAGGCGGGGCAGTCC
The DNA here is from genome assembly GCF_044744345.1 of Kitasatospora sp. NPDC087315. Lineage (NCBI taxonomy): Bacteria > Bacillati > Actinomycetota > Actinomycetes > Kitasatosporales > Streptomycetaceae > Kitasatospora > Kitasatospora sp. NPDC087315. Next base: position 59,052 of record NZ_JBIUYD010000017.1, read on the forward strand.
GCGCAGTTCGGCGAGGGTGACGGCGCGGGAGATCCGCCAGGCCGGGAAGTTGGAGAAGCCCGCGTAGAGGATCTTGCCGGACCGGACGAGGCCGTCGAGGGCGCCCAGGATCTCCTCGACCGGGGTGACCGAGTCGGGCAGGTGGGCCCAGTACACGTCGATGTAGTCGGTGCCGAGGCGCCGGAGACTGGCCTCGACCGAACTGCGGATGTTCTTGGCGCTGTTGCCGGTGTTGGAGATCCGGGGCCGGCCGGCGCCCAGGGTGAACTTGGTGCTGACCACGAAGTGGTCGCGGTCGGCGCCGAGGAACTCGCCGAGCAGCTTCTCGGACTCGCCGATCTGGTAGTTGTCGGCCGAGTCGAGGAAGGTGCCGCCGGCCTCCGCGAAGCGGTCGAAGATCTTGCGGGCCTCCTCGCGGCTGGCGCCGCCGCCCCACAGGGTGCCGAAGTTCGCCGTGCCGAGCGCGTACTCGGAGACCCGCAGGCCGGTGGCGCGGCCGAAGGTGGTGTAGTGCATGGCTGTCCCCTAATTCTCCGTGGTCAGCGCGTCGTTGACGATGCGCAGCAGTTCGGCCTGCGACTGCGGGTCGCGGAAGTAGAAGTGACCGCCGGGCAGGACGTGCGCGGCGAAGGCGTTCCGGGTGTGCGGGGCCCAGGCGAGCTGGCCGGGGTCCTCCTGGTCGCCGACGAAGGCCGTGATCGGGATGTCCAGCGGCTCCTCGGCGACGTACTCGTGGGAGTCGGCGAGTTCGGCGTCCGCGCGCAGGTAGCGCAGCGCGAGCCGCTTGAGGTCGGATTCCTCGTGGACGACCATCGGCAGCGCGCCCCAGCGTTCCTCGATCGCGGCGAGCAGTTCGTCGTCCGGCAGGTCCCGGATGTTCCGGCGTTCCGGGAGGGGCGGCGGCTGCATGGAGGACAGCAGCAGGGCGCGGGGCAGGCGCCGTCCGGCCCGGCGCAGGGCCCGGGTGGTCTCGAAGGCGATCAGCGCGCCCAGGCTGTGCCCGAAGAAGGCGAAGTCCCGTCGGCCGAAGTCGGCCTGCTCGACGAGGTCACGGACCAGGTCGCCGATCCGCGTGTACGGGGCCTCGTCCTGCCGGGGGGCGCGGCCGGGCAGCTTGACCGCCCAGACCCGGATGCCGGACAGGGCGCCGCCCCAGCGGACGAACTCCCCCGCCGAGCCGCCCGCGTGGGCGAAGCAGTACAGGTCGAGCGTGGTCTCCGTCCTGGGCCTGCGGCCGGAGAGCCAGCGGGCCTGCAGGTCGGCCGGGGTGGTGGCCTCGGGTGCGGGGCCGCCGCCGGTCGCGGTTCCGGTGCCGGTCATGCCGACTCCTCCTCGGTGTCCTGGTGCGGGGCGGCCAGTTGCTGCTCGATCAGTGCGGCCAGGTCGGCCGCCGTCGCGGACGCGAACAGGGCGCTCATCCTGATCTCGACCGGGTAGATCTCCTTGAGCCGGGCGAGGAGTTTGACGGCGATGAGGGAGTCGCCGCCGAGTTCGAAGAAGCTCTCGTCCGGTTCCAGGTCGGGCAGTCCGAGGGCGTCGCCGAACAGCCGCAGCACCACGCCGAGGGGGGTGTCGTCGGCGGACTCCGGCCGGCTGCCGTCGGCGGGGGCGGTGCTCGTGACGGCGGGCTCCTCGTCCGCCGTCCGGGTCTCCGCGACGCCGGTTCCGGTGACGCCGGCGGTGGCGACGGCGCCGTTCCCGCCGGCCGTCCGGGACTCCTCGTCCGGGTGGCGCACCAGGTACGGGAGCCGCTCGAAGGGGTAGCCGGGCAGCGGGACCTTGGCCCGCCGCTCGCCCTCGTGCACGCCCGCCCAGGAGACCCGGGCGCCGGACAGCCACAGCCGGCCCAGCGCGTCGTAGAGGACCGCCAGCGCGTCACCGCCGTCGTCGGGGCCGGCCAGCCCGGCGAGCAGGAGGTGCCCGGGGGTGCACCGGGGCTTGCGGCGGGCGGTCTCGACCAGGCTCGAACCCGCGCCCACCTGGAGGAGAACGCGCTCGGGGTCGGCGAGGAGCGTGTCCAGCGCGGCGTCCAGGTCGGCGGCGGTGCGCAGTTCCGCCGCCCAGCGGCCGGCCGTGACCGGTGTCCCGGGGTCGTTCCAGCTGCCGTCGCCGAGGACGACGGGGATCCGCTGCGGCCGCGGGTCCAGCGCGTCGAGCAGCGCGCGCAGGTCCTCCTCGGTCCCGCCGGAGCGGGCCGGTTCGGCGATCAGCCGCACCGCGCCGGCCACCGGGAGGACGCCCGCGACGACGGCCGCGACCAGCGAGCCGGTGCCGGTGCCGAGGACCGCGCCCGGCCGGATGCCCCAGCGCTGCCAGAGCGCGGCCAGGGCGTACTCGAGGGCGAACACGTAGGTGTCGCGCACCACCGGGTCGCGCGGCAGGGCCAGGCCGCGGGCGGTCTCCCGCACCGCGCGGACGAGCTGCTCGTCGACGCCGTCCAGGACGCTGTCGAACGCCTCCCGGAAGGCCGGTTCGGTGAGGTGCAGCCGCCAGGCCTCCGCCGGTCCGATCCGCCCGGGGAAGAGGAACACCACGGGCCGTTGCCGCGGCGCTCCGGTCGAGTGGACCGTCGTCCGTTCCCGGCCGTCGCCGAGGACGGTGAACGCCCGGTGCCCGTGCTCGCGCCGGCCGGTCTGGAGGGTCCAGGCGGCGTCGGCGGGCGCGGGCGCCGCGGGGCCGGCCAGGTGCGCGTCGAACCGGGCCAGCCGGACGCCCAGCGCCGGGGCGGTGCGGGCGGAGTGCACCAGCAGGTGGGCTCGCCGCTCGGACGCGCGGACCGGCCGCTCGGGCGCCTCCTCCAGCACCAGGTGGGCGTTGACGCCGCCGACCGCGAAGGAGCTGACCCCGGCGCGCCGGGGGAGGTCGCCCGGCGCCCAGGTGCCGAGTTCGGTGGCGACCCGGAACGGGCCGCTCTCGAAGTCGATCTGCGGGTTGGGTTCGGTGAAGTGCAGGCTCGGCGGGATCTGCCGGTGGCCGAGCGCCAGGACCGTCTTGATGAGGCCCGCGGCGCCGGCCGCCGCGTCGGCGTGCCCGATGTTGGTCTTCACCGAGCCGATGGCGCAGAAGCCCCGCTCGTCGGTGTCGGCCCGGAACGCCCGGGTGAGGGCGGTCACCTCGATCGGGTCGCCGATCGGGGTGGCGGTGCCGTGGGCCTCGACGTAGGTGACGGTGCGGGCGTCGGTGCCCGCGGTGAGCAGTGCCTCCCGGACGGCGGCGGCCTGGCCCGCGACGGTGGGCGCGGTGAAACCGATCCGCCCGGCGCCGTCGTTGGTCACGGCCGAGCCGCGGACGACCGCGCGGATGTGGTCGCCGTCGGCCAGCGCGTCGGCCAGGCGCTTGAGGACGACCACGCCGACGGCGTTGCCGGCGACGGTGCCCTCGCCCTTCGCGTCGAAGGCGCGGCAGACGCCGTCGGGCGCCAGGGTGCCGTCCGGTCCGGTCCAGGTGATCTTCTTCGGGGGCACGTGCACGGCGACGCCGCCCGCCAGGGCCAGGTCGCAGTCGCCGGCGAGCAGGCCGCGTCCGGCCGTGTGGACGGCCACCAGGGCGGTGGCGCAGGCCGATTGCACGGCGACGGCCGGGCCCCGCAGGCCGAGGCGCTCGGCGGTGCGGGCGACCAGGAAGTCCGGGGCGGTGCCGAGGACGATGTCGTCCTCGGTGACTCCGCCGAGCCGGTCGCTCTGGGCGGCGAGCGCCTCCGCGTAGCGGGTCTCGGTGCAGCCGCCGTAGACGCCGACGGTGCCGGGGAAGCGGTCGGGGTCCGCGCCGGCGTCCTCCAGGGCCGCGACCGCGCACTCCAGGAAGACCCGGTGCTGCGGGTCGAGGAGGAACGCCTCCCTGGCGGAGTAGCCGAAGTAGTCGGCGTCGAACCACTCGGCGCCGTCCAGCCGGCCGCGGGACGGCACGTAGGTGAGGTCGCCGCCGTCGGGCGCGCCGCCCGGAACGACCTGGGGGGCGTCGCGGGTGACGGTGTCCCGGCCGGCCACGAGATTGGCCCAGAATTCGTCGGTGTCGGCGGCGCCGGGAAAGCGGCCGGCCATTCCGATCACGGCGATGAATCCGCTGGTGTCTTCCGGGGTTCCGATGTCACTCACCGAATTCTCCGTCGGGGTCGGGTGCCTGTCCGCCCAGCTGGGCCCGCCGGTTTCCCAGGCGGTTCAGCCGGCCGGCCGGGCGGCGGCGGCCCTCGGCGGGTGCGGCGGCCCCGCCCTCCTTCAGGCGGCGGGCGAGGGACCGCACGGTCGGGTGCGTGAAGAACTCGACGAGTTCGATGTCCTGGCCGGTGCGCCGGACGACCTGCTCACGAACCATCTGGAGCAGCAGGGAGTGTCCACCGAGATCGAAGAAGCTCTCGTCGTGGCCCACCTCGGGGACCTGCAGGACCTCGCACCAGATCTCGGCGACGACGGCCGTGAAATCCATTTCCGGTGGATTCGCTCGGGATGCGTGCACTCCACTCCTCCCCCTTCGGGTCGCCGGTTCGGCGGCTCCGCAGAATCATCTGCCGTCCCCCCGGAAGGTGTCCAATAACTACCTTCCCGGCCGGGCAGAACTGTCGTTTATGGCAATGGGCATGAAACAGCAGCACAACCCGGTCCGGTTTCCGGAAGGCAATTCCGGGGCCGGGTTGTGCTGCCGGTGTTCGTGGGGCGGTGCCGCCCGCCGGTACTGCCTGCCGTTACCGGCCGCCGGCGGCCCCGCTCAGACCCGGACCACGGTCTTGCTCCGCATCAGGAACTCGCCCAGGTAGCCGTCGTGCGGCAGACCGGGCCGGTGCCAGTGCGTGGCGTGGCTCCCGACGTGCACGTTGCTGATCGTCGGTTCGTCGATCAGGGCCTGCACCAGCTCCTCGTCCCCGGTGACGACGGTGAGGACCAGCGTGTCGCGCAGCGGCTCGATGTCGTCCGCACGGCTCCACGGGCCGACCCACACGCAGGGAAAGGGCACCTCGGCGCCGAGCTGGGAGGCGGAGGCGGAGTCGACCTGGTGCACGGCCGGGCGCAGCACGGCGCTGCCGTCCCCGAGGTCGTCGACGAACCCGGTGCCGCCGAGCCAGGCCCGGGTGCCCCGCGCCCGGTCCAGCACGAACTTCTCCAGCGTCCGCGCCGACTTGAGGTTCTGCACGGGCAGGACGGCCTTCTCGTCGTGCGGCGGGAGGCTGGGCAGGGCGGCCAGCCGCTCGGCGATCGCGCCCGCGAGCGGGGCCGGGTCGCCCTCGACCAGGACGGCGGTGACGTTGACGCAGCCGCTGCCGGCGTGCCGGGTCGCCGAGTCGACGATCATGTCGAGGTGGTCGCGCCAGTCCGTGTCCGCGGTCAGCAGGATCTTCGAGCGGCCCGGCTGCAGGGAGAGCACCCCGGGCTCGTCGGCGTACTGCCGGATGACCTCGTCCCCGCCGTAGGCGAGGTCGGCGCCCCGCACGACGGCGTCGGCCGCCTCGTGGCCGCAGGGCAGCAGGACGACGCTGTCGGTGCCGAACCCGGCCTCGCGCAGGGCGAGGACCAGGCGGTGCGCGGTGAACGGCTCGCGGGCGGCGGGGCGGACCGCGACCCGGTAGCCGAGCGCCAGCGCCTCCGGCCAGAACCCGTGCGTGCCGGGGTGGTTGCCGGGGACGTGCACGGCGAGGACCTCGCCGCGCCGGGTCCACACCGCCTGCGAGGTGCGGACCAGCGGGTCGCGCCAGTCGGGCACCGCCCCGGCGGGTCTGGCCGACTGGACGCTGCGGTAGGAGCTCGCGACCCGGTCGGCGCAGGTCGCGGTCGCGGTCCGGACGACGTTGACCGGCAGGCCGGAGACCCGGCTGACGGCGGCCTCGTACTCCCGCACCGTCAGCCCGCCCAGGGTCGCCGTGCGGAACAGTTCGGCGGCGCGGGCCAGCGCACTCGCCCGCTCGGCGGCGGGCAGCGGGGTCGCGGCGTGCAGGGCCTTCATCGTCCGGTTGACGTAGAGCGCGGGCACCAGGCTCAGTTCGGCCATGACCGCGCCGGTCACATCGGTGATCTCCTGGCGGTTGTGGGCGCGGTACGGGCCGGCCGGGCCCAGCGCGTCCAGCACGGGGATCGCGGGCCCGTCCGGTCCGTCCCGGTCCGCCGGCTGCTGCGGCCCGGCGGTCATCAGTAGACCCCCTCGATGACGACCTCGTCGTCGAAGCGGGCGACCGGGGCGATGCCGGCCGCCGAGTCGCCGATCCGGCCCTCGGGCGCCGCCACCCTGATCGCGGTGTCGCGTTCGAGGTTGTTGGGCAGCAGCAGGGCCTTGCTGACGTGGTGCATCACGACCTGGCCGCGCTCCCCGTACGCCACCGGCCGCCGGGTGGCGGGGTCCACCACCTCGAAGGTGATGTACGGCGAGAAGGTGTCGAAGACGCACGGTTCGCCCAGCGGCGTGCCGTGGCGCTGACCGGCGATGCCGAGGATCATCGTGCTGCCGTAGTGCCCGTAGAGGGTGGCTTCGGGGAAGATCTCGGTCCGGTACAGGGCCTCCGTGTCGGGGTCCATCTGGGTGCCGCCCCAGCGGATGGCCTTCACCTTCCGGTTGATCAGCTCGACGAGTTCCTCGCGCTGGGCGATGCGCTCCAGCAGGGGCGGGGTCACCGTCATCACCCCGATGTCCTGGGTGCGCAGGACGTGCGTGGCCTGGTCGATGACGTGTCCCGCGTAGGCGTCCGCCTGGCCGCCCCGGCCCTCCGCGATCAGGCGCTTGACCCACCGGGGGTCGAGGTCGACCTGGAAGGCGTACCGGCCGTGGGTGCGGGCCGAGCGCCGGAAGATCTCCCCGACGACGTGCGGACCGGACGGGGTGATCCCCAGCCAGTCGACGCCGCGCGGGAAGCCGTGCACGTCGAGGTTGGCGTTGCTCCAGGCGACCAGCTTCTCCAGCCAGTCGGCCGGGCAGACCACCCGCTTGGGCGCGCCGGTGGTGCCCCCGCTCTCGAAGACGCCGACGACGTCGGGGTTCCCGCCGTAGCCGCGCGGCACCAGGTCGGCCGCGGGCACGTCCCTCAGCTCGTTCGCGACGTTGGGGAAGAGCGCCAGGTCGGCGTGGGACTTGACGTCCGACCGGGGGTCGAAGTCGAGGGTCCCGGCCCGCTTCAGCCAGAACGGCGAGCCGGTCTCCGGGCCGAAGTGCCACTCCATCGCCGCCCGCACGAGTGCGTCGGGGTCCGGATCCGCGTCGTACGGCAGGTCCAGGATCGACAGATCGGTTGGTGCCACTCGTCCTCCCATGTCAACAGGCGGCATCACAGAGCCGGCCGGCCTCCCGCATCGGGCCCCGCCGACTTGACGAACGTCCCCCATTCGATCACCGGCCGGCCGCCGCCGCCTGAGTAGTCACTACTCAATTCGACTGTCCGTCCACGAATTTGACGGGCAGTCCGTTCCCCGGCGACGGCCGCCGAGCCTAGACTGACGCAATGAAGGCGATGATTGCGTGGTGGGACGTCACCGATTCCCGGCAGAACGCCGGCACGCTCCGCGATTTCATCCGCGCGGAGTCGGAACACTGGACGGACATTCCCGGCCTGCTCCTGAAGATCTGGCTGTCGGATCCGTCGACGGGCCGCTGGGGCGCCCTTCTGCTGTGGGAGTCGGAGGAGGCCGCGCGCAGCGCGGAACTTCCCCGCAGCCCCGCCGAACTCATCGGCCACCCGGTGGATTTCCGGGCCTGGTTCGACGTGGAGGCGACCGTCGAAGGAGTGCATTCCCTGGATTCGCTGGCCGGGCTCGGCCCCGCCCTGGACGGGCTCGTTCCCGCCGTTCCCGCGGAATAGGACACGACGGAGCGGCGCCCCGGAATTCCGGGGCGCCGCACAACACCGCGGTGTGCCGTTCCGGCCGTCGCGCCGTTCAGCCCGCGGGCTCGATGTTGCGGTTGAAACGGAACAGGTTGGCCGGATCGGTCCAGGCCTTCAGCGCGGCCAGCCGGCGGTGGTCGGCCGGCTCCCAGAAGTCCGTCGCCGGCACGGCCGGAGCGCCGTCCGCGCACCCGCCGTACACCAGGCTCTGGAACCGGCCGCCGACGGACTCGGCGGCGAGCGCCCCCAGCACCTTGTCGGTGGCGCCGCGCGCCTCCTCCGGCCCGGCGCCCATCAGGGGCGTCAGCACGCGCAGCAGGTAGCGGGCCGAACGGTGCCCCACCGCGTTGGGCACCTCGGCCGGCCGGCCGAGCGCCCCGCCCAGGTGACGGACGTCGAGCACGCACGGCACGGCGGCCCCCGGCCCGACCAACTCCGTCACCTCGGCGGCCTGTTGCGGACCGAAGGCGCGCAGCAGGACGTTGTCGCCCCGGTAGGCGTGCGGTTGCGGCGGGTCGTTGTAGATCGTGCCGCACTCGGTGTACGGCATTTCCGCGACGGTGTCCGCCAGCCGGGGGCCGAGCGCGCGCAGCGGGGCGACCAGCCGCTCGCCGGTCCGGGAGTCCCCGGTGTACGCGATGCGCACGTGGGCCACGAACCGGCCGCGCACCGCCGCGGGGAAGAACGGCAGATCGGGGCAGTCGAGCAGCGACACCGAGGAGGTCAGCTCCTCCGGGAGCGTCTGCGTCCAGCGGAGGTAGCCGGCGAGCAGGTCCGGGGTGCGGGCGAGGTCGAAGACCAGCTCCCCGCCGTACAGCCGGCTGACCGGGACCAGGTCGATCTCCATGCCGGTGACCACGCCGAAGTTGGCGCCGGCCCCGCGCAGCGCCCAGAACAGCTCGGGGTCGCTGTCCGCGGTGACCCGCCGGGAACGGGCGTCGGCGGTGACCAGGTCGATCGACCGCACCCGGTCGGCCGCGTAGCCGAACTCCCGGGACAGCAGCCCGAGTCCGCCGCCCAGCACGTACCCGACCACGCCGACCCCGGGGGCGGAGCCGTTGAGCGGGGCCAGGCCGTAGCGGGCCGCCGCGTCGACGACGGCGGCGAAGCGGGTGCCCGCCCCGATCCGCGCCGTGCGGGCCGGGGCGTCGATCGTGACCTGCGACAGCTTCGCGGTGCTGATCAGCACGCCGCCGTCGGTGGGGACCGAGAGGCCGTGCCCGGTCGCCTGGACCGCCACCGGCAGTTCCCGCGCACCGGCGTACGCCACGGCCGCCGCCACGTCCCCGGGGTCGGCGGCGCGGACCAGCACGGACGGGCGGTGCCGGTAGGCGGTCTGGAATCCCGCGCACCGGGCGGCGAATCCGTCGTCGCCCGGCAGCAGCACCTCACCGCGTACGCGGTCGCGCAGCGCGGCGACCGCGGCAGGGTCGTTCATCTACGGCGTTCCTTCCTGTTCGGACGCGTTCCTGGAGGGCGTCGGACACCCGCTCACGGGAGGATCGGCTCCAGTTCCCCGGAGACGACCCGGTGGCGCAGCGCCTTGCGGTCGACCTTCCCGTTGTCGTTCAGCGGGAAGCCGTCCAGCAGGTGGTAGAAGAGCGGGATCATGTACGGGGGCAGGGTCCGGCGCAGTTCCTCGTCCACGTCGTAGACGTCGAGGTCCTTGCCCACCAGGATCCCGGTGAGCACCGTCACGCCCTCCTCCTCGCCCGGCACCGCGAGGACGACGGCCTGCTCGACGTTCTCCTGCCGGAGCAGGTGCGCCTCGACCTCGCCCGTCTCGATGCGGTGGCCGAGGATCTTGACCTGGGTGTCCAGCCGGCCGACGTAGCCGAACTCGCCGTTCTCCGCGCGGCGGACGAGGTCGCCGGTGCGGTACCAGCGGCGGCCGGGACCGCCGTCCGCCGGCGGGGCGAGGTGGAAGGCGCCCGCGGTCTGCTCGGGCGCGTTCAGGTAGCCCTCGAAGACCTGGTCCCCGGAGAGGCAGAGTTCACCGGTCCCGCCGTCGGGCACCGGGCTGCCGTCCTCGGCGAACACCGCGGCGGCCGTGCCCGGGTAGGGGGAGCCGATCGGGACGACGCCGTTGACCACCCCGGCCGGCGAGGTCCGCGGGTCCCAGCGGTGCACCAGGCACGCGATGGTCGCCTCGGTCGGCCCGTACAGGTTCTCCACCACGGACCCGGACGCCGCCTCCCCCCAGACCTGCGCCGTCGCGGCGGGCAGCGCCTCGCCGCAGAACAGGCTCCAGCGCAGCGACGGCAGGCTGTCCGGCACCAGCGCGCCGCGACGGTGCTGGAGCACCGCGACCGAGGGGACCGAGAACCAGACGGTGATGCCGTGGGTGCGGACGAAGTCCAGCGGCGTCATCAGGTCGAAGGTGTCCATGGGGACCAGGCAGCCGCCGCTCCCCCAGGCCATGAACAGGTCGAAGACCGACAGGTCGAAGGTCTGGTCGAAGGTGTTGGTGAACCGGTCCTGCTCGGTGAAGCCGTACCGCTCGGTGTTGGCGTGCAGGAACGCGGCCACGTTGGCGTGCGAGACCGGCACGCCCTTGGGACGGCCCGTGGTGCCGGACGTGAAGAGCAGGTACGCGCCGTCCTCGGGGGCGACCGCCACGGGCCCGCCCGACGGGACGCAGGCCGCCACGTCGGCGCGGGTGAGGACCCGGACCGCCGCGGGGACGTTCCCGGGCACCTCGTCGCTCTCCGGCAGCACCACCGCGGGGGCGCCGGCCAGGCCGTCGAGGAGCGGGCCGAGCCCGGCGAGGGAGCCCGCGTCGGCCAGCACGACATCGGCCTCGGCGCGCTCCAGGATGTCGCGGTTGCGGGCGACGGGGTACTTCTTGTTCAGCGGGACCACGGTCGCCCCGGCGTACAGGGCGGCCAGGAAGCCGGCGTACGTGACGATGCTGCGGTGGCCGAGGATGGCCACGCGCCGCGGCCGCGCCGCCGACCGCGTGATCGCCGCGGCCCACTGGCGGGCGATGCCGTCGAGTTCCCGGTAGGTCCAGGTCCGTCCGCGCAGGAGCAGCGCGGGGTGCTCCGGGACGCGCCGGGCGGAGGCCCGGAAGCCGGAGTGCAGGAGGGGGGCGGCTGACTGCATGGTGTACTCGCGTTCCACTTCGACGGGTTCGGCGGGTTCGGCGGGTTCGGCGGGTTCGGCGGGTCGGGCGGGTGCTGCGGATTCCGCGGCTGCTGCGGGTACCGCTGGTGCTGCGGGCCGGGTCAGGTGTCGGGCCGGGTGCCGGGTCAGGGCTGGAGACGGCCGGCCCGCCACCCCTCGCCGTCCCGGTCGTAGCGCAGCCGCTCGTGCAGCCGGTCGGACCCGTTGGCCCAGAACTCCACGCTGTCGAAGCGCAGTTCGTAACCGGCGAAGCCCTCCGGGCGGGGCAGCGGCGTGCCGCTCTCCGCCAGTTCCAGGGCCCGCTTGCGCAGCGCCTCGACCTCGTCGGGGCCGCTCACCGGTTCGCTCTGCCGGGAGGCGGTCGACATGGCGTGGGTGAACACCGGGCGGGCGCGCCACAGGGCGTCCGCCTCCGCGTCGGACAGCCGCACGACCGGCCCGTCGACCATGATCTGCTGACTGGTCTCCCGCCAGTACAGGACACCCGACGCCCACGGGTTGACCGCCAGGTCCCGGCCCTTGCGGCTGCCCGCGTGGGTGATGAACACGAACCCGCGGTCGGTCACCTTGTTGATCACCACGATCCGGGTCGACGCCCGGCCGGCCGCGTCCGCGGTGGCCAGCGCCAGGGCCAGCGGCTCGCGGACCCCGTTGCCCACCGCATCGGCGAGCCAGCCGCGCAGCAGGCCCACCGGCTCGGCCGGCGGCTGCGCGTACTCGGGGAAGCGGACCTCGACGGTCCCGGTCATGCTCTCCGACCTGGTGCTGCTCATACGTCTCTCCGGGGTGTCTGGACTACCGGGGGGATGGACCGCTCGCCTTCGGGCGCGTCACAGGTGCAGCACGCCTTCGAGCGCGATGACACCCTCGCCGCCGACCTCGACCCGGGCGACCCGCTCGCCGCTGCCCTCGGCGAGCGCGTGCATGGGCGAGGGCCGGCCCATCTCGACGCCCTGCGTGATGACGATGCGCCGCCCGTACTCGACCAGGCCGTGCCGCGCCAGGTGGATCGCGATGGGACCGGCCGCGGAGCCGGTGGCCGCGTCCTCGACGACCCCGTACGCGGGCGAGAACATCCGGCTGCGCCACTGCGTACCGGAACCGGCGAAACAGTTGGCCGCCATGTCCTCGAACGCGCTCAGCGCCCGGTGGTCGGGGCGCAGGGCGGACAGCTCCGCCACGCTGCTCAGGCCGACCAGCACGTGACGCGGCCCGTTGCGGTAGATCTCCACCGGCAGCGCGGGGTCCTGCACGCCGAGGGCGGCCAGCAGTTCCTCGCGCCGGTCGAAGGGCTCCCACTCCGGGATGGGCTGCTGCATCCAGGCGCCGGTGACCACGCCGTTCGTGCGGACCAGCTCGAAGGGGACGATCGCCCTGGCCGTCTCCAGCTTGAGCTGGTCCAGCGGCCCCCGGTTGCCGATCGCGATGGCGGTGCCGAGCAACGGGTGCCCGGCGAAGGGCAGTTCGTTGACCGGGGTGAAGATCCGGATGCGCGCGTCGCCACCCTGCTCGGGCGCGAGCACGAAGGTGGTCTCGGAGAGGTTCATCTCCCTGGCGATCGACTGCATCCGACTTTCCGTCAGGTCGTCCGCCCCGAAGTAGACGGCGACCGGATTGCCCTTGAGCACCTCGGTCGAGAAGGCGTCGACAACCACGTAACTGTGCATGGAGATCTCCCGCTGTTCCTTCGTCATGTGCCGAAAACGTTCCGGAAGGCGCCGGCCAGGATGCGAGGGCCGTTCTGGGTGAGCACGGACTCGGCGTGGAACTGCATGGTCATGAAGTGCGGACCGCGCAGCCCGAACACCTCCCCCGTCCCCCGGTCCCGGCTGACCTCGATCACGCCGACGCCCTCCACCTCGCGCTTGTCGTCGTCGCTCACCGCGGCGAAGGTGTTGTAGAAGCCCACCCGTTCGACGGCCCCGAAGTAGTCGATCTCCTTCTGCAGCCCCTGGTTGGGGGCGGGCAGCCGGGATATCTCGAAGCCGAGCGCGAGACTGAGCACCTGGTGGCTCAGGCAGACCGCGACGAAGGGCCGTCGCTCGGCGAGCAGGGTGCGCACCGCGGCGTGCAGATGGCCGATCCGGGGGTGGGCCGTGTCACCCGGGTCGCCCGGCCCCGGGCCCATCACGACGAGGTCGTACTCCTCGAAGGCGTATTCCTCGTCGAACCGGCGGACCGTGACCTCCAGACCCTGGGCGCGCAGCAGGCCGGCGATCATGAAGGTGAAGGTGTCCTCGGCGTCGACGACCAGAACCCGGCGGCCGGCCGGCCCGGTGTGTGCCGGCAGCCCGTCCCCGGCCCCGCGCATCCAGAACCCGGCGATCGGGTCGTTGCGCCGCTCCAGGGCGGCGCGGACCTCGGGGTGGTCGGCGAAGCCGCCGGCCCGGCCGGACTCCAGCGCGCTCACCAGCGCGGACGCCTTGGCCCGGCCCTCCGCGGCCTCGCGGGCGGGGTCGGAGTGGCGCACCAGCGTGGCGCCGACGCCGATCTCGACCCGGCCGGACGCGTCGATGTCCGCGGTGCGGATGAGGATCGCCGAGTCCATCGCCCGGCGGCCGTGCTCGTCGCGCCCCACCAGCGCCGCGACGCCGCTGTAGTAGCCGCGCCCGCCGGGCTCGTACGTGTCGATCACCCGGCAGGCGCTCTCCAGCGGGGAGCCGGTCACCGTGGGGGCGAACATGGTCTCGCGCAGGATGTCGCGCACGTCGTGCGCGGTGCGGCCCTCGATGAAGTACTCGGTGTGCGCGAGGTGGGCCATCTCCTTGAGGTACGGCCCGTTGACCCGGCCGCCCTCCTCGCAGATCCGGGCCATCATCTTGAGTTCCTCGTCGACGACCATGTACAGCTCCTCGGTCTCCTTGCGGTCGGCGAGGAAGTCGAGGACGTCCGGCAGCGTCGGGCCGGTCGACGGGTAGCGGTAGGTGCCGCTGATCGGGTTCATCACGGCGGTGCCGGCGTCGAGGCTGACATGCCGTTCGGGCGAGGCGCCCACGAGCGTGCGCTCCCCGGTGTGGATCAGGAACGTCCAGTACGCGCCGACCTCGCGCTGGACGAGCCGGGAGAAGAACGCCAGGGCGCTGGCCGGCCGGTAGTCGGTGATGGTGGCGACGAAGGACCGCTTGACGACGAAGTTGGCCCCCTCGCCGGCGCCGATCACGTCGCCGACGACCCTGCGGACGATGTCCTGGTAGGCCTCGTCGTCCACGTCGAAGTGGGCGTCGGCCAGTTCGGTCGGCACCTGCGGGATCCGGCGCAGTGCCTCCGCCAGCGGGATCCGCTCCTGTCCGGTGACGCTCAGCGCGACCAGGGGCGCGCCGTCGTCGGTCGCCACGAAGCCACGCTCGGTGATCTGCCGGTACGGCACGACCGCGAGGACCTCGTGGTGCGCCCCGGCCGTCCGGGCGGCGTCCGGCAGCGGGATCCCGGCGAGCGTCGCGGGGGTCGTGACGTCGCCGGTCAGCACGTCGAGGACGCCGGGGCCGGCCGCCTCCGGCCGGTACAGCAGGGCGAAGGCCCCGGCCCGACCGTTCAGGACGCGGTCGAGCAGGTCACCGGCCGCCGCGGTCATGCGAAGACCTCCTTGGCCGTGACCACCATCGCGCAGCGCCCGGCCGCGTAGTCGAGCGCCATCCGGTGGAAGTCCTCGTTGAAGTCGGCGACGGCGTCCGCGACGAGGAACGCCTGGATGTCCTGGGTGAAGGCCTCGACCGCCGTCATCAGCACGCCGACGTGGGCGTAGACGCCGCAGAGGATCAGCTGGTCGCGGCCGGCCGCCCGCATGCGCTCCAGGAGGTCCGACCGGTGGAAGGCGCTGTAGCGCCACTTGGTCAGCTGCCAGTCGCCGTCCCGGGGCGCCAGGTCGTCGACGACGGCACGGTCCGCGAGGTCGCCCCGCATGCCGGGACCCCAGAAGTCGGCCAGCAGGCCGCGCTCCTCGGGGGTCATGCTGCCCGGCTGGGCGGTGTACGCCACGGGGACGCCGAGTTCGGCGGCGCGCTCGCGCAGCGCCGCCGCGTGTCTCACCAGGGGGTCGCGGACGCTGCCCGGGAAGGGTGCCAGGAAGAAGCGCTGCATGTCATGGACGAGCAGCACGGCACGATCGGGATCTGGGGTCCACTGGGCGGTGTTGGCGGGCAGGTCGCCCGCGGTCGGCAACGTGTAGGGCTCGATGGGAGGAATCCCGACCATTTGCTTCCTTCTCACGCCTGACTCGGATCGAGCGGGGTACGACGCGTCTGGGGATCAGACGCTCCAGGTGGACACGACGGCGACGGCCTGCCGCGGATTGAGCCGCGGGTCGCAGAACGTCGTGTACTTGTCGCCGACGCGGTCGAGGTCCGCCTGGCACGAGACGCACTCGGTGACGTCGTTGGGGGTGGTCTCCAGGTGCAGCCCGCCGGGCACGCCGCCGGCCCCGGTGACGGCCCGCTGGAAGCGCCGGACCTCGCGCGAGACGGTGTCCACGTGGCGGGTCTTGTTGCCGTCCGGCGCCGCGACCGTGTTGCCGTGCATCGGGTCGGTCAGCCAGATCACCGGGTGCCCGGCCGCGCGGACGGCCTCGACCAGCCGCGGAAGGCGCTCCGTGACCCGCTCGGCGCCCATCCGGGCGATGAGCGTCAGCCGGCCCGGGGTGCGGTCCGGGTCGAGGATCCCGCACAGCGCCACCAGTTCGGCGGGTTCCATCGACGGGCCGACCTTGCAGCTCACCGGGTTGCTCACCTTGGCGAGCAGGGCGACGTGCGCGCCGTCCGGCTGCCGGGTGCGCTCGCCGATCCACGGCCAGTGCGTGGAGCCGAGGAACAGCGTGCCGTCCTCGCCCCGGCGCAGCATGGGGATCTCGTAGTCGAGGAGCAGCGCCTCGTGGCTGGTCCACACCGGTGGGCCGAGGACGTCGTGCAGCGGCGCGTTCCCCCGCCAGCCCAGGTGCTTCACGATGTCGCCCGCCGCCATGTGGCAGGTGAGCATGCGCAGCGGGTCGGGCCGCCTGGCCTCGGGGTCCGGTTCGGGCCCGTTGACCATGTGGCCCCGGAAGGTGGGGAGCTGGGCGCCGCCCACCGACTCGGTCGCGCTGGAGCGGGGTTTGGCGAACTGGCCCGCGATGCGGCCGACCCGGACGACGGGCTTGTGGGCGGTCATGCGCAGCGTTCCGGCGAGCAGGTCGAGGAGTGCCGCCTTGCGGGACACGTCCGCGACCGTGCACTCGTCGGGGTCCTCGGCGCAGTCGCCGGCCTGGACCACCATGGCCTCGCCGGCCGCGACCCGGGCGAGCGCGGCGCGCAGCACGCCGAGGTCCTGCGCGCGCACCAGCGCCGGCCCGGCGGCCAGCGTCTCCGTCACTCGTTCGGTCTGCGCCGGGTCGGGCCAGCTGGGTTGGTGCAGTGCCTTGCGGAGACGGATGTCGGGCAGGACTTCGTCCACGGGATGCTCCTATGCGGCGGGGCGACGACCGATCAGGTGGGTATGCCGGCGCGCTTGATCTCCGGGACGGGGATGCCCAGGGAGCGCAGCTGCTCGAACGGGTTCATGAACTCCCGCTGCAGCTTGATCAGACCGTTCTCCAGCTCGAAGGAGTGCAGGAAGTGGTTCTCGTAGTGGCCCTCGGGGTAGTCCGCGAAGAGGATCTTGCCGCGGCCGTCGCACTCCGCCCAGAAGCGGTTGGGGTCCTGGGTCTCGAAGATCTGGACGTTGTACCACTCCCAGTCCGGGAAGGTCTTCAGCGACCACACGGCGTGCTCACCGAGCCGGTCCCGGCCGCGGATGGCGATCGGGGCGCCGGTGTCGGTGGTCCAGAGGCCGCCGACACCGTCCTCCGTGAAGAGCAGGTGGCGCTTCAGCCGGGCCTCGCCGAGGGAGGTCATGTACGTCTCCACCGTCGCCCGGTTGATCCTGCGCAGCTCGGCATCGTCGGCGAAGGCATTGTGCTGAACGGTTTCGGACATGGGTGAACTCCAAACTGTGCGCTGGGTGTCGATTTCCCGGCGGGAAAAGGAGGAGGCGGTGTCTGGGGCCGACGACCTGAGGTGAGGGGCACCCGGTCGTCGCGCCGGAGCCATCACCGATCCTGCCGGGTGGCTCCGACGCGTTCAAGGAACGAGCGCCCAACTCGGAGTCAGACTGAGTGCAGGTTCCTCAAGTTGTTGCCCGGAAATGTCAGATGAGTTTAAACTTCGCAGCTCATCAGTGGAGTTGACGAAAACGTGTGGAACAGGTGAAGCGGTCGCGGCGGGGTTCGGAAGGACGCCGCACAGAAGGGGCGACGAGGCTCAGGCCCAGCCGAGCTGGAAGCCGACACCGCGGACGTTGCGGATCCAGTCACTGCTCCCGAGCTTGCCCCGCAGGCTGCTGATGTGGGTGTCGATGGTGCGCCGGGACCAGACGTCGCCCCAGACGGTCTGCATGATCGTCTTGCGCGAGACGACCGTGTCGGGCTGGACCGCCAGCAGGTACAGGAGGTCGAACTCCTTGCGGGTGACGTCGATCCGCCGGCCGTGCAGACGCACCTGGCGGGCCCCCGCGTCGATCCGCAGCGGGCCGCGGACGATCACCGACGGATCGGCGGCCGCCTTCCGGACGCGCCGCATCACCGCCTCCATCCGGGCCAGCAACTCCTGGAAGCCGTACGGCTTGACCAGGTAGTCGTCGGCGCCGGCCTGCAGTCCGAGGACCCGGTCCAGCTCCGTCCCCCGCGCGGTCACGGCGATGACCGCGGTGTCCCCCGCGGCGCGGATCTGCCGGCAGACCTCCAGTCCGTCCAGGTCCGGCAGTTCGAGGTCCAGCAGGACCACGTCGACGCCCTCGTACGCGCCGAGCGCCGGGATGCCGCCGGACACCCGCTCCACCAGGTGCCCGTGCCGCCGCAGGCCCGCCGTCAGGGGCTCCGCGTCCTCGTCGTCGTTCTCCACCACGAGGATCCGCCAGGCGGACGGCGCACTGCGCACCGGCCGACGCGGGACCGCGGCGTCCGGGGCGACCCGGTCCACCTGCCCCACCGACGGCACCGCCACGAGGTTACGGCCAGCCATCACCTCAGAACGGGCGACCACGGCTGCCCCCCTTCGGCAGCCCGCGCGACGGACCGCGCACCCATCGGGGCGCGCACGCACGAGAACCCTTCCTGGTTCTGTTCCTGGTTCTGTCCGGGTGCCGGAAAACCGCACCCGCACCCCAGCCGATCAGATGTCATGCAAACACTCTCCCCCGTACCGCGAACCGGAATACAACAGGACTCGCAATCCGCCTGCAGCGGGCGGAGCGACCTGGAATTTCGGGCACAGCCTTCCCGTCGGGCCACTCGGTCCGGCCCGCCCGGACGATGCACCCCCGCGGCACAGGGGAGCAACACCGGGACATCGCCATCCCACCCAGGGGCCGCTGACTGCCCGTCAAATTACCGTCCGGGTGGTTAAGCGCCCATAAAGCGGATGGATACCGGGGGACGGATTGCGGCCGGGCCCGCTCACCTGCGTAGGACCCGGCGGGCCGCCCGCGATCTGAGTAGCCGGTACTCAGGCGCCGGCCCGCGCGCCGTGGTCGGCTTGGAGCCGAAGAGCACGGATCTGGCCATGCGCATCCGATCGACGGGCGCCGGAAGGGAACCACCATGAAGTTTGAGGACGTCTACCTGTCGAGCCTCGGCACCTACGTGCCCGGCCTGGTGACGACGGAGCAGGCCGTGGCGGCCGGCTGGTACGGTGCGGACGTCCGGGAGGCGTCGGGCCTCGAGTCCGTCGCGGTCTCCGATTCGCTGTCGGCCCCCGAAATGGCCGTCCTGGCGGCCAAGGAGGCAATTCGGCGTTCGGGGCACGCGGCCGAGGACTTCGGTGCGCTGTTCCACAGTTCCGCGTTCCACCAGGGCCCCGACGGCTGGTCGCCCGCGCACTACATTCTCACCAATACCCTGAACACGCCGATCACGGCGCTGGAAATCAAGCAGGGTTGTCAGGGAATGCTTTCCTCCCTCGTCTTTTCCGCGCACCGGCTCGCCCACGACCCGCGCACCGCCGCGGTCCTGCTCACCGCCGCGGACAACTACTCCGCGCCGCTGGTCGACCGCTGGACCACCTCGCGCCTGTCCATCTTCGGCGACGGCGCCGCGGCCGCGGTCGTCTCGAACACCGGCGGCATCGCCAAGCTGCTGTCCGTCGGCACGCACTCCGCCCCCGGGATGGAGGCGCTGCACCGCGGCAGCGAGCCGATCTTCCCGCCGGCCGTGACCGTGGGCCGGGAGCTGGACTACGAGGCCCGGGTCAAGTTCTGGATGGAGGAGTGGGCCAAGGGCAACACCCCGCCCATGGAGCACCCGGGCGAGGTGCTGCAGAAGGCCCTCGACCAGGCGCTGGAGGACGCCGGCATCACCGTCGACGAGATCAAGCGGGTCTGCCACCCGAGCGCCACGCTGGACGCGCTGCGCGACCAGTTCCTCGACCCGATCGGCTTCACCCTCGACAGCGGGATCTGGGAACACACCAGCAAGGTCGGCCACATCAGCGCCGCCGACGTCTTCATCGGCCTGGAGCACCTGTGGCGCACCCGCCAGGTCGGTCCGGGCGACAAGGTGATGCTCTTCACCGGCAGCCCCGGCTTCGAGGCCGGGGTGGCCATTCTGGAGATCACCGCCCAGCCCGCCGAGTAACCGACGCCGCCAGGCCGGAAGGACGACACCCAGCACCATGACCGACAACACCAACCGGAAGAACGCCGCGGCCACCGTCCTGACGGGCGAGGACCTGCGCGCGGCGCTGGCCGAGCTGATCGGCATCGACCCCACCGAGGTCGGGGACGACGACAACCTCATCCAACTGGGCCTCGGGTCACTGGAGATGATGCGGCTGGTCACGAAGTGGCGCCGGGCCGGCCTGCCCGTGGCCTTCGGGGAGCTGACCGACACCCCGACGTTCGCCGCCTGGAACGCGCGGATCACCGAGGAACAGGCCAGGGCCTCCACCGCCTGACCCGCGCCCGCACGGTGGTGGGCGGGTCCGGGATGCCCCCCCCCGGACCCGCCCACCGCCTGCCGACCGCTCGTACCGTTCGTGCGACTCAGGCCGGTTCTGCGAGAACGGTGGCGAGTTCCTTGCGCGCGGTGACACCGAGCTTCCCGTACGCGTGGTACAGGTGGTTCTCCACGGTGCGGACGGAGAGCACCAGCCGGTCGGCGATCTCCTGGTTGGACAGCCGGGAGACGGCCAGCGCCGCGACCTCCCGCTCCCGGGCGGTCAGCCTCGTCCCGGCCCCCTGCTCCCGACGGTCGGCCGGCACCGCCCACACCGGCGGCTCGACGCCACCGCGCGCCACCAGTTCGGCCCCGGCGGCCTGCGCGGCCCGCGCCGCCCGGCGGTTGCCGGCCGCCTGATGGGCCCCGGCCGCCTGATGGGCGGCCTCCGCCGCCAGCGGCAGCAGCCCCAGCGCGGCGAACCGCCCCGAGACCTCGTCCAGGGCGGCGCCGTCGCCCTCCGCGAGCGCGAGGACGTGGCGCAGGACCACCGCGCCACCGGCCGACCCGCCGGGACCGGCCGGTGTCCGGATCGCCGCGGCCCGGGGCGCCGCACCCGTCCGGGCCGCCAGGTGCAGCGCGGAGAGCGCCTGGGCGTTCCGGCCCGCGGCCAGCGCCCGCCCGGCGACCTCCAGCGCCCGCGCGGCCGCTGCCGCGTGGTCGCCCTGGCGCGCCGTCACCAGCGCGGCCTCCAGCTCCACGGCATCCGCCATCAGCGGGTACGCGCACTCCTCCCGCTGCGCCTCCCGGGCCTCCGCCAGCAGCGAGGCCGCCTCCGCCTCGTCCCCCGACTCGGCCACCGCACCGGCGAGCCGGGCCAGGCGCAGGGACCGCGTGGCGAGCCAGTCAGTGGTCCCGCCGAACGCGGCCGCCTCCCGGAGCAGTTCGACCGCCTCGGCCGCACGGCCCTCGGCCCGCAGGAGGTGCGCCTCCAGGAGCCGGGCGTAGGTGCGCCCGCGGAGGCCGCCGCCGTCGGCGGCCGCGCGCAGTTCCGCCAGCACCGGCCGGGCCCCGGCCGGCCCCCCGGTGTGCGCGGCCACCAGTCCGGCCACGTAGAGGTGCTCCACGTCCGGCGCCGGGCCCCGGCCGACGGCCGGCGTGCCCTCGTCGTCGCCCGACTCGTGGCGCAGGAGGGCGAGCAGCGCACCGGCCCCCTCCGCCGTCACGGCCAGCTGCCGGGCCTCGCCGATCCGGTCCTTGAGCAGCCGCACCAGGGCCCGCGCCCCGAGGTCCGTCTCGGCGACCGCCTCCGCCTCCGCGAGCCGCCCCAGGCCGAGGCCCATGTTCAGGGCCCGCGGGCGCAGCACGGCGGCGGAGTGCGCGGCCCGCGCGAAGCAGGCCTCGGCCTCCACGTGGCGGGACTGACCGGCCAGCGCCTCGCCGAGGAGCACGGCAGCCCCGGCGTCGACGCCCGCTGCGGCACCGGACGCTGCGGAAGCGGCACCGGCGGCGAGCGCCGCCCGGCTCAGCCGCTCGGCGAGCGGGTGGTCCTCGGCGCGCAGCGCACCGGCCGCCGCCTCGCGCAGTCGCACGGGCCCGGCCGACGCCCTCGTCCCGAGGCTCAGCGCCGCGATCCGGACGGCGTCGCCGGAACGCCTGGCCCCGGTGCCCAGGATCGCGTCGGCGATCTCCGACCTGAGCCGGCGGGCCGTCAGCTCGGGCAGGTTCGCCGCCACCACGGCCGCGCAGAACGGGTGCGCGAGCCGCAGGGAGAGCCGGGAGCGGGACCGCTCGGCGACCAGCACGCCACGGTGGTTCAGCGCCTCCGCCGCCTCCCGCAGCGCGTCGACGACCGGCAGCCCGGCCTCCAGCGGCCCGGCGAACGCCAGCATGTTCACGAGCTCGCGCTCGCCCGGGTCCAGCTCGCCGAGGAGCAGGTCCACCAGATCGACCAGCTGGCTGTCGGGCGTGCCCTGCAGACCCGGCCACCACCACCGCCCCTCCACCCGCCGGAGGCTTCCCTCGGCGAGCGCCTGGTCCGCCACCTCACGGAGGATCAGCGGATTGCCGCGGGTGAGGTCCCAGAAACGGGCCGCGGCGTCGACCGCCACCGGCCCGCCGAGCCGGGCGGTGAGCATCCGGACGACGCCCGACCGGTCGAGGGCGTCCACGGCGAGCCTGCGCACCCGTTTGCCGATCAGCAGACGGCGCAGCGCGTCGGGCAGCGCGGCCCCGGGCTCGGTGCTGGCCAGCAGCACCGCCCGGCCGCCGCCCACCAGCCGGCACACCAGCTCCAGGGTCACCCGGTCGACCAGGTGCACGTCGTCGATCGCCACGGTGACCCGGCGGAGCGCGGCCGGCGCCGTGCCACCGTTCAACAGGTCGCGCACGGCGTCGCCGCTCACCACCCGGTCCCCGTTGCCCCCGGCCTGCTCCAGCGCGGCGTTCAGCAGCGTGGTCTTCCCCGCCCCCTGCTCGCCGACCAGCAGTACACCGACCCCCGCGGCCGTCCACTCGTCGATCTCCGCGAGTTCCGCCTCCCTCGCGGTGACCGGCCACTCACCTTCGACCACTGCTGCCATTTCTCCCCCATGCAGACCGCGGACGTCCCACTGCTCCCTCCGGCGAATTTCCCGGAGGCCGTGAATCAGGACTTCGGGGCGTTCGCCCGAATGTAGACGATCGGCACCGGAACGCTGATGACGCCGTGCTCGTCCCGCAGCGTGTCCAGCCGCCGGGAAACCTCGGCGATCAATTCACGACGCTCGTTCTCCTCGATGCGCTCCCACATTCCGCGCATTCCGGTGGTGTAGGTGAATTCGACCCACTGCTCGCCCGACGTCACGACGACCGGCAGTTCCTCCTCGACCACCTCGATGTCGACGAACCCGGCGTCCGCCAGGGTCTTCTCGATCGACTCCGCCGTGATCAGCCAGTTCGCGCCGGCGTTGGCGAACTGCGAGTCGTACGCCCCGCTCTGCTTCAGCGACAGCAGCATGTACGGCATCAGCAGCTCGTTCACGGCCTCCGGGAACAGCGCCCACTTGCCGTGCGCGGTCGAGAAGAACGACGGCGCGGCCGTCGCGAACCGCCCACCGGCCCGCAGCAGTTCCAGGTAGGGCCGGACGTCGTCGGCGCTCTTGACCCAGATGAACAGGCTGCAGCTGCCGACGACCGCGTCGAACCGCCCGGCCTCGAACTCCGGCCGCTGCCCGTTCATGACCTGCACGCCGACGTGCCGCAGCCCCAGGTTCGCCGCGTCCGCCTGCGCGTACTTGACCATCTCCTCGGAGATGTCGATGCCGACCACCTCGCCGCCCGCCCCGACGGCCTCCGCCGCCGGGAAGAGCACGGCCCCCCGGCCGGAACCGACGTCGAGGACCGACGCCCCCGCGGAGATCCCCGAGAACTCGACGAGGCGACGCCCGATGGGCCGGAAGAACTCCACACCGCTCTGGTCGTAGACCTTCGCCGCCTTGTTGAAGAGCTTGTACATCTCTTCGGTGTTCTCAGTGGTTCCCATGCCAGCCTCCCCGAATTCGACGGGCCGCCGTCCTGGCCGCCCATCACATTTTCCGGGCAATATCAACACGATTCCGGCCACCTGTCCAATAGCAAGCCCCACTCCCCGCCATCAAGAATCGTTATGACCCCGGGCCGCCCGTCCGCGCCCACCGGATCGACCCAGCTCAGCGCCACCGTGCGGGCGCTCCACTCCTTCGCCGCCACCGGCTCTGCTCCTCAACACCGCCCAGCCCATGGCCGTCCCCCGCTCCCAGGCCGACGAGACGCCGGAAAGGCCGTTCTCGTCGGCGGCGAAAACGGCCTAAGACCTGCAGTTGTGCAAGTCGGGGCGACAGGATTTGAACCTGCGCCCCCTTGACTCCCTCTTTCACCCGAGACTGCTGCGGCTGAGTGACACGGGTACGGCTCCCCGAGGATGTTCACGATGTGACGAGTCGACTCCTCTTAACTTCATCTGAGATTCGGATGCGCCGCTCAGCAGGTGGTCGCCTGCGTCCGCCGCCCATGGAGGTCATTGCATGAATCTTCGTCCCTGGGTTGCAGCATCGCTGGCGGGCGCGGTTGTCGCCCTTGCGTCTCCGTCGGCAGGCGTCGCCGCGCAGGCGTCTGCACGGCACGCGTCCGGCTCCCCGTGGCTCCAGGACGGGGACGGGGACGAGGACAGGGACGGGGACCACCATCACCACAATCCCTGGCGTGACTGCCACAGTTCCCGCCGTGTCGTGCTCATCGACCAGAACTTCAGGGCGATCCTGGTCAACGGCCGGTACGGGCCGGAGGCTATCGTCATCCAGGGGGACTCGTCATCCTCATCGTCGTCGCCGGCCGCACCATGGAACAGCTTTACTGTTTCGACGTATCTGAACGTGGATTACCCCACCCAGAGCAGCAATCAGTACCAGTGGAAGATCCGTGACTTTTTCAGGGAACACCCGCTCTTCGTGGTGAGGGCATTCGGCCGCCACGAACGAGCTTTCCCCTTCCCGGCCACCCACTGCACCAACGGCCAGGACGACGGCGACCGCGGTGACCGTGCCTTTCCAGACGGTGGTGAAGCCACCGACGGAAGAGGCGCGTCCGGCTCCCCGTCGCCCCTGGGAGGGGACAACCCTCAAAACGGCCGGCCCGAGCCGGAGACTCCCGGCTCCGGGGGCACCGTCCGCCCTCTTCCGCGCGATACTGCGGCATCCGGCAGGAGCGACCGTCTTTTGAGCGCGAAGCACATCGGGATCGCGGCCGGCGGTTTGCTGATGGTTCTGGGAATGCTGGCTACGGCACGGCTTCGCCGACGTCGTTCCGCCGCGCGATCCTCGACCGGAAGAGGAACCGACAGCACCTTTGGTCCCTGACATCACGTTGCAGCAGGAGCCTGATGAGCCGCCACCCCCGCCGTACCGATGACGAACGGCCGGCCTCCGGGGAGGCGGCCGGGCCGGCCCCGGTGCGGAGATCGGGGCCCTTCCAGCAGGACTGGTCAGGAGGGACTGCTGCTTCCGGCGGAGGGCGGGCCGGCCGGGGGGCCGGGTGCGACGAAGGGACTGAGGGTGACGGAGGGCGGGCCGGCAGGGGGGCCGGGTGTGGCAGCGAGGCTGGGTGCGGCGGAGGCCGAGCCCGCCGGGGGGCCGGGTACGACAGAGGAACTGCCGCTTCCGGCGGAGGCCGAGCCGGCCGAGGGACCGGGTGCGGCGGAGGCCGAGCCCGCCGGGGGGCTGGGCGCGGCGGAGGGGCCGGGCTTGGCCGAGGGGCTTGGGTGTGGCCGAGGTGCCGGGTTCGGCCGAGGTGCCGGGTTCGGCCGAGCGCGGCTGGGTGTGGCGGAGGGGCCGGGCTCGTCCGAGGGGCTGGATGTGGCCGAGGGGCTCGGGCGGGGGTCGTGGAGGCAGATCAAGTCAGGGTTCTTGAATCCAAAGCTCAGGCCCCACTCCCTGTCGCAGCCGCCCCAGTATGTTCCCACCCAGCCGCAGTAGGGGCCGCCGTAGCTGTGACAGGGGGGCACTGATCCCTGCGGGCCCGGATTCGTGACGGGGGGCTGGGGTGATTCGGCTTCGATCCGCGAGGTGCCGAGGGCGCTGACCATGCGGACCTGCGTGGCATCGGAACCCTGGGACATCCAGCCCGAGAAGAAGAGGGGCAGGCCAAAGGCCGAGGCGGAAGCCGCCACCGTTGAAGCAGCGAGAGCGCAGCGGGTGAGGCGCATGACTATTCCTCTTGGCTTTGTGGTCTGTGGCAGGTGTGAATGAACTCCGTACACGAGCGCCGCCGCTGTTAGCGCCGGACTTGAACGTATGGTATGGAGATCCCCGGCAGCCGGCGGAACCGCCAATCAGGCGGCCTTGCTCCGGTTTTTCACTCGAAGAGCCTCGCCTCGATCCACCGTCGATGTGCCACCGAACTGCATGGAGGATTCGGACCTGATCCCGGCCATCGCCCGGATCAAACGCCTGCGCAACGCCCTCGACGCCGCCGTCCGTGCGCAGGACGGCCACGTCACGCGGGCGGATACCGCCCGTGAAGCCGGTGCCGAGGGCCTTCAGCACCGCCTCCTTGGCGGCGGACCGCCCGGCGAGGAACTCCCGCGCGCGGTCGGGACCGAACGCCTCGGCGGCGGCGAGCTCGGCCTCGTCGTAGACGAAGGCCCGGGGAGAAATTCCGTGCCCGAGGGGGGACTTGCCCCATCCGCCACCCTCTTGCCCCATCCGCCACCCTAGAGTGGGCCTCCGTGGTCCGGTAGCCGGACAGCCGGTGACCTGCGGCCCGCAGGGGAAGCTCCCGCGCCGGTGGTTGCACGTGCTGGATCGACATAGCGCGCAAGGTGTCGAGAAGGACCGGTCCGTCGGCGGTTCGGACGAGCCAGCAGGTCCAGCCATTGGCATCCGCTCCCATGGCTCCCGCGGCTCCGGACGGCGAGTCGCGGACGGCGCCGTCGGCGGTTTGCCGCGACCGGATTGTCGGTTAGGTTGACAAGTGGAGGCCGATCCCGATGCCCTTGGCCAGGGTGATGGCCAGGCCCGCGAGTTCGGGGCCGCACAGGCTTACGGCTCCGGTGGAGTCGTACCGGGAGCGGGTGTTCGCGGGGCAGTTCATGGCCGCTGGAGGGTGGGTCGGACACGATGGGGGGCTCGCGTTGGATCGCCTGGCCGGAGCGGACCTGGAAGTCGGCCCGGCCCAACTCGTGCTTGACGGGTTTGTCATCTTGCCCGGTCCGGCCGCGCGGCTCGTACGGGCTGACGATCCCGGCCATGACGGAGGGCGGCAGCGGGCAGTTCCCGCGGGGCTCGACCGCCGCCGCGCGGGGGGTCGCGACGCGGACGAGTCCGGCGATGAAGTGCGGGCTTTCGCCGGGGCCGCAGAAGCGGTCGGCGACCAGTGCCCGAATTCCGAACTGCCCGCGGGAGCCCGGGTGCTGACGGGACACACGGGCCGTGGTGTGCCCGGACCCACGGCCACCGGAGTCGTCCGGAGACAACGCCCCGCCGTCGTGCCCGCGGGTCGACCGGACGCGGTGGGCGGGTGACCGGCCGGCCGGCGGCCGCGGTGCTGCCCCCACCGCTGCGCGTGTGGCTCGGGCTGATCGCGGCCTTCGCCGCACTGGTGGTCGCCGTGCTCGGGATCCGGTATGCCGACGAGGGCGAGCCCGGCATGGTGGACGCGCGGATCCAGGCGGCGGTGGACGGTGTGGGGCCGCCGTGGCGGTACGTCGCTCTGGCCGCGGACTCCTTGGGGGAACCCGTGGGAGCCGCGACGCTGGTCGCGGCCACCGTGACGGGCTGCCTGCTGCTTCGGCGTCCTCGCGCGGCGGTGTTCATCGTTGCCGGCGTCGGCATGACCGTGGGGACGGCGACGCTGCTCAAGCACCTGGTGGGACGCACCATCCACGGCGGGTACCTGTCCTACCCGAGCGGGCACACCGCCTTCGCCACCGCGCTCGCCCTCGCGGTGGCGATGCTCGCGACTCGCCGCCGGGACCGGGACCGGGACGGGCTCGGCCCCGGCAGGACGGCCGGCACCTTGCTCGTGCTCGCCGCGGCGCTGGTCGCCGGCGCCGCCATGGGCTGGGCGCAGGTCGCTCTGGGCGCGCACTACCCGACCGACGCCCTCGGCGGCTGGTGTACCGCGCTGGCGGTGATACCGGCGACCGCGTGGCTGGTCGACCGGACGGCCGACCGGCTGGCCGACGCCGGTCGGCGGGAGCGTCGCTGACGTCACGTCACGTCACGCCAAGCGACGGAATACGGGCTTCACCGGCCGCCCTGCCAGCCAGGGCGTGGGGTCGGCGGCGTCCAGTGCCTTCCGGTACACGGCGCATGCCTCGGCCACCACGTCGACGGTGCGGTCGATGTCGGCGTCGCCGAGCGCGCTGCTCACCACGAACGACGGGGCCAGCACTCCGCCCGCGAGGAGCCGGCGCAGGAACAGGGTGCGGTACTGCTGCGACGGCTGCCGGTTCTCGTCGAGGGTGGCGAAGACCAGGTTGCTGGCCCGGCCCCGGACGACGAGGTGGTCGCCGACGCCCGCGCGGGCGGCGGCCTCGCGGACACCGGCGGCCAGCCGCTCGCCGAGGGCGTGCAGCCGAGCGGTGATGCCCTCCTCGGCGTAGGTGGTCTGCACCGCCATCGCGGCGGCCAGCGAGTGCGTTTCCGCACCGTGCGTGGTGGACAGCAGGAACACCCGGTCGCCGGAGTGACGCAGCCCGCCCCGCTCCATCAGGTCGCGGCGCCCGGCCAACGCGGAGACGGCGAACCCGTTGCCCAGCGCCTTGCCGAACGTGGAGAGGTCGGGGACGACGCCGTACAGGCCCTGGGCGCCCGCCTCGGACCAGCGGAAGCCGGTGATCATCTCATCGAAGATCAGTACGCAGCCGTGCCGGTCGGCCAGCTCGCGCAGGCCGGCGAGGTACCCGGGCGGCGGCTCGGCGTGGCCGGCGGGTTCGAGGATCAGGCAGGCGACCTCGCCCCGGTGGCGGGTGAGCAGTTCCTCGGTGGCCGCGAGGTCCCCGTACGGGAAGGAGACGGTGAGGTCGGTGATCGCCTCCGGGATGCCGGCGTTCATCGGGGTGGTGCCGATGAACCAGTCGTCGACGGAGAAGAACGGGTGGTCGGCGCAGATCGCCACCCGGGTGCGGCCGGTGACGGCGCGGGCGAGGCGTACGGCGGCGGTGGTGACGTCGGAGCCGTTCTTGGCGAACTTGACCATCTCGGCGGTGGGCACGGTGGCCAGGAAGCGTTCGGCGGCGTCGAGTTCGAGGATGGACGGCCGGGCGAAGTTGCTGCCCCGGTCGAGTTCGCGGCGGACGGCTTCGGTCACCCGCGGGTGGGCGTGGCCGAGGCTGACGGAGCGCAGGCCGGAGCCGTACTCGACGTAGCGGTTGCCGTCCACGTCCCAGACGTGGGCGCCGCGGCCGTGGCTGATGACCGGGGCGAGGTTCTCCGGGTACTGGTCGTCGCCCTTGGCGTAGGTGTGTGCGCCGCCGGGGATCAGGACGTGCAGCCGCTCGTTCGCCGCCCGGGACTTGGGGAGCTGGAAGTCGTCAACGGCCATGGGGGCTCAGTTCTCCTCAGAACGCAGGACCTCGGCGAGGCTCGGCGCCTCCCGGTCCCGCTTGGACATCGATATGGCCGGCAGCGGCCAGGCGATGGCGAGCTCCGGGTCGTCGAAGGCGATCGTCACGTCCTCGCTCGGGTCGTGCGGGCGGTCGATCCGGTACGAGATGTCGGCGTCGGTCAGCGCCTGGAAGCCGTGCGCGCACCCCGCCGGGATGTATACGCTCGCCTGCGTCTCGCCGGAGAGCTGGAAGGTGGCCACGTTGCGGTAGGTCGGCGAGCCGGGGCGCAGGTCCACGACCACGTCGAACACCTCCCCGTGCGAGCAGCGCACGATCTTGGCCTCCCCGGCGCCGGAGCGCAGGTGCATGCCGCGCAGCACGCCCCGCACCGAGCGGGAGACGCTGTGCTGCACGAAGGCGTTGGGGTCGATGCCCACCGAGCGCAGCACCTCGGCGTCGAAGGTGCGGCAGAAGAAGCCGCGCTCGTCGGCGTACGGGCTCGGGGTGAACAAGAACGCGCCGGCGATCGCCGGGACTTCGGTGACCTTCATGAGGAGTCCTTGGACAGAAAGAGGGCCCTGGTCAGGGCGGTGAACTGGTGCTCAAGGCGTCGGACGGCGGTCAGGTTCCGCTCGGTGAGGGTCCGCCGCAGCTCCCCCGATCGCTGCTCCAGCGCCCGGAACTGCTCGATCAGCCGGTCGGCGTCGACCTCGCGAGCCGGGTGGCAGTACGCGCCCAGCCCCATCCGGGCCATGAGCGCGTCGCTCTTCGCCGCGTAGCTCAGTGCGAGCGTCGGCGTGCCGACCTTCAACGCGCAGATCAGGTTGTGGTACCGGGTCGCCACCACGGTGTCGGCAGCCGCCACCTCCTTCATCAGGTCGGCCAGTGAGGCCGCCTCAGCGGCGGTGACCAGCGGAGAGTCCACCGCGTCGAGGATCGCGGCGACCACCGGCACGTCGACCTCGTCGCCCATGAGCAGCCGGACCGGCCTGCCGTCCTCGACCAGCGCGCGGACGAACCGGGTCGTCCCGTCGAGGTAGCGCCGGTGGATCTCCTCGGCCCGGGCGCGGTCGTCGTTGCCGCCGTGGAAGGCCATGACGCCGACGCAGACCGGGCCCGGCCGGCCCGGGGACGCGCTCGCCGGCGGCGTCGGCAGGGAGAAGGCGAGGTCCGGGTAGACCTCGTCCCGCGCGGTGTCCACGCCCATCGCCCGCATCGCGTCGCGGGACGGGGCGTCCCGGTACGACCGGTACGCGGCCAGCCGCGCCGACCAGCGCACCAGGGCCCGGGTGGGCCGGTTGCCGATCGCGGCGGCGCCGACGCAGACCAGCGCCACCCGGGTGCCGAACAGCCGGCCGGACGCGCAGAGCAGGAACAGCGAGTACGGGAAGCCCCACGGCCGCAGCGGCAGCGTGGCCTCCAGGACGCCCATGCCCGGCACGATCACCACGTCATGCCGGCGCACCCAGGCAGCGGTGCGGAAGGCGTCGACGAGCTTGCCCAGGCCCTTCGCCGCGATCGCGCCCGCCCGCGATGCGGTCCGGTACTCCCCGCGGTACCAGTGCATCCGCGTCGCGGGGATCCGGTACCGGGTCGCGACGACCTCGGGTCCGCCGCACAGCGCGTCCACGACCGCCGCCGGGTGCTCGGTGCGGAGGTAGCCGAGCACGGCCTCGAGCGACCCGTCGTTGCCGAGGTTGCCGGAGCCGAGCAGGCCGAACACCCCGACGCGCACCGGAGTTCCGTCCGCCGACGTCATACCTGCCTCCCCTCACGTCCGGCCACGAGGGCGTCGACGGAGACCGTGAGCAGGGCCGGGTCGACCGGGGCGCGGTCCTCGACCCGCTCGCCGGCGCCCGGCCGGACCCGGCTGGCCATCCATGCGGCCAGGTGGCGGTAGCACGCGCGCCGGTCGTCCGGGGACAACGGCGCCCGCCGGATCGCCGCGACGAAGCCCCAGACGTACTCGGCGAGCAGCCGGGGCGTCGGGTGCAGCGGGCCTGCCCGGCGCGGGTCCAGGTTGACGCACCGGGAGCGTTTGGAAGGGTTCGCCCGCTCGGCGCGGGTGGGGTGGTCGCGGCGGAAGTACAGCAGCTCCGACACCTGGTGGAAGGGCCCGCGCAGGCCGATCTCGGCGACGAACGTGCGGTCCGCGTGGTGGTAGCTGTCGAGCGGCTTCACCCGGCGCAGCACGTCGGCCCGCATCACCCCGTAGAAGTCGTCGCCACCGGGCTCGAACAGCATGCTGCGGAAGCGCTCCGGCGCGTGCGGCGAGTCGGTGGCGAGCCCGTACTCGTAGGGGACCTTCACCTGGCCGTCGCCGTCGACGACCGCCTGGTCGGCGTGCGCGAGGATCACGTCCGGCCGCTCGTCCAGCGTCTCCACGCAGCGCAGCAGCAGGTCCCGGGCGTACAGGTCGTCGTGCGAGGCCCACTTGAACAACTCACCACGGCACTCGGTGAACACGCGGTTGTGGTTCGGTGCGGCGCCGATGTTCCGGGGCAGCCGGAGGTACCGGATGCGCGAGTCCCGCGCGGCGTACCGGCGGCAGATGTCCTGGGTCGCGTCGGTCGAGGCGTTGTCGGAGATGACCAGCTCGAAGTCCTCGTAGGTCTGGCCGAGCAGGGCGTCGAGCGACTCGGCGAGGTATTCCTCGCCGTTGTAGACGGGCAGGCCGATGCTCAACCGGGGAAGGGCGGTCATGGCGTCCTCACTTCGGGGATGGGGTTCCGGCGGTGCTCGCGCAGGGCGGACCGCAGTTGCAGCCACCACACGGCCGAGCCGCTGACGGTCGCGGCGGCGACGCCCCAGGCCGAGCCGACCGTGCCGGCGACGGCCGCCCCGCCGAGCCCGCCGCCGACATAGCAGGCGGAGGCGAACAGCTGACAGCGCAGGCTGCGCCGGGCCGCGCCGAGCGCGCGCAGCCCGGCGGCCGCGCCGGTGCCGAGGCCCGCGCCCGCGACGCTGAGGGTGACCGGCATGATGAGCGCCGCGGAGGAGTGCCAGACGCCGCCGAGCACCAGCTCGCCGAGCCGGTCCGGCATCAGCAGCAGCGCCCCGCCCCAGAGCAGTGCGGCGGCGGCCTGCCCGCCGCCCAGCAGGAGGCAGAACGGGCCGAGGCGGTGCGGGGCCTGCCGTAGCACCCGTGCCGCCTCCGGGACGGTGACCAGCGACAGCCCCATCAGCAGAGCGAGGAACGGGCCGAGCAGGAGCTCGGCGCCCCGGACCGCACCCACCGCGGCGACCCCGACGATCGCGCCGAGCCCGTACGCCCGCAGCTGGCTCGCGCCGCTGAGGCTGACGTTCTCGACCAGGTACCGGTAGCCGAGATCGCGCTGCTCGCGAAGCCACCCGCGCGCCTGGGCCACCCGGGGCCGGATGCCGGACTGAAAACACCCGTACCCCGCGGCCACCGCGGCGGAGGCGCCCCAGGCCAGCAGGAAGGCGGCCACGCTGCCCACGCGGGCCGCCACGACCATGGCCGGGACGAGCGCGACGCCCTGCACGAGGTCGTTGGCGAACGCCTTCTGCCCGGTGCCGGCGGCGAAGAACGCGAACCGCCAGGCGTCCTGCAGCAGCAGCGCCGGCAGGACGACGCCGAGGCAGGCGAACGCGGGCCCCACGCGGCCGCCGAGGCCGAGCCCGACCAGCAGACACACGGCGCCGAGGGCGGCACCGACGCCGAGCGCGGCACCCGACGACCGGGCCACCGCCGCGCGCCAGAGCGCGTCCGGCACACCGCTGAAGCGCACCACGAGCGGGTCGGTCGCCAGCCCGCGGGCGACGTTGAGCACCAGGCCGTAGGCCAGCCAGGCCAGGCTGAACACGCCGAACGCGGTCACCCCCAGCGAGCGTGCCACGTAGATCCCCACCGCGAAGTTGGTCATGCTGGAGGCCGCCTGGTCGGCCAGTCCCCAGGACAGCCGGCCGACGACGGCCCGCTTGGCGGTCCGCCGGGCTTCTCCGGGCGCCTCCGCCGATGTGGCTGTCGCCGGTGTCGTCGTCTTCACCCCCTCGGTGGTCATCGGCGTCATGCCTTGATCAGCCCGGCGCCCCGCAGGGCGCCGGCCGCGACGGCGACCGTGTCGAACGGCAGCCCGGACCGCTCGGAGACGTCCAGCAGACTGTGCTCGCCGTCGGAGAGGCTGAGCACCCAGAGCATGGCCAGCTGGGCCTGCTTCGCGTCGCTGCGGCCGCCGAGCGAGTCGTACAACCCGCGCCGGCCCAGCTGTGGTTCGCCGTAGGGGCTGAGGTTGAGGTACCGCCGGTTGCGGTCGAGAACGCCGAATGCCTCGCGGCAGACGGCGAGCGTGTCCGCCATCGCCTCCGGGGAGACGAAGTCCGGGTTGTCCGCCGAGGTGTGGTACTCGGGGTACCCGGCGTACGGGGTCCGGCTGAGCGAGCCGACGCCGAGATCGAACCCGGGCGAGCAGAACTGTCGCTCGTCGTAGCCGTACGGAGTGAACTCGGTGACGCTGTGCGGGCGTTCGGATGCGAGCAGGACGTGCCGCATCACCCGGTCGATCTCCGCGTCGCCGCGCCTGCTCTGCTTGTACGTCAGCCGGCCCGGGTCGCCGGCGCAGGCCAGCACCAGCCCGTGCTTGACCTGCTCCATCCGCTCCGCGTTGCGGGCCAGCCAGGTGATCGCCCCGATGGTGCCGGGCGCGAACAGGAACCGGTAGGTGTACCACGGCGTCCGCTCCGCCAGCGCCCGCGCCAGGAACGTCGCCACCGCGATGCCTGCCAGGTTGTCGTTGGCCAGCGACGGGTGGCAGACGTGGCAGGAGACGATCACCTCGTCGGGGACCTGCCCGGGGACGACGTGCTCGGCGTAGGTGAGGTGGCCGTCCGTGAGGGTGGAGTCGATGCGCACCTCGTACTCGCCGTCCGGCAGCGCGTCCAAGGTCTCCTGGGCCAGGCAGAACCCCCATTCCGGCGTGTAGTAGCTGGTGCGGTACGGCACCCAGGTCGGGTGGTCCGGCAGGGTGTGCAGGTGTCCGCGCAGCTCGGTCAGCGGCATCGTCGCCGCCACCGGCACGCTGTAGCCGAGCACGTGCAGGCTGGACGCGGCGAAGTCGACGACCCGGTTGCCGGCGGTGTCGGCGATGTACGCGTCCCGGATGTTCCACTCCTGCGGCACCGTCCAGTCGAGCACCTGCGTCCCGGTCGGCACCTCGTGCACCTGCAGCGGGACGTACTCGCCGACGATCTCCAGGGTGGCGCGCACACCGTCGCCGGTGATGCTCCGGCACAGCGGGTACAGCCGCTCCACCAGCGCGTGCATCTGTTCGCCGACCGTGGTCATCGGCGCCACCGCAGGGTGTCGTCGACGGTGCCGGCGTCGGACGCCGCGCGCAGCACGGCCAGCCGGGTGAAGCGCCGCTCGAAGCCCTCCCGGGTCAGCCCGAACTTCCGGTAGGCGTCGGCGAGTTCGAGCGCGCCCCGCTTCACCGTCCACTCGCAGTCGAAGCCGGGTACGGCGGCGCGGAACCGGGAGAAGTCCACCCGGTACGACCGCGGATCGGCACCGGCCTCCCCGGTGATCACCACCCGCGAGCCGGGCACCGCCTCGGCGACCTGCCCGGCGATCTCGGCGACCGTGACGTTGTTGGTCTCGCTGCCGATGTTGAACGCCCGGTCGTGCACCGCTTCGCGCGGCGCGATCAGCGCGGCCGCGAAGGCCCGGGCGATGTCGGCGGCGTGCACCAGCGGGCGCCAGGGGGTGCCGTCGGAGAGCACCAGCACCTCGCCGGACAGGAGCGCGTGGCCCACCAGGTTGTTCAGCACGATGTCGGCGCGCAGCCGGGGCGAGTAGCCGAAGGCGGTGGCGTTGCGCATGAACACCGGGCTGAAGTCGCCGTCGGCCAGCGCGTGCAGGTCGTCCTCCACCCGCACCTTGGACTCCGCGTACGGCGTCACCGGGCGCAGCGGGGCGTCCTCGGCCACCAGGTCGTCGCCGCCGGCGGCGCCGTAGACCGAGCAGGTGGACGCGTACAGGAAGCGCCGCACTCCGGCGTCGCGGGCCAGTCGGGCCAGCCGTACGGAGGCGTGGTGGTTGATGTCGTAGGTGAGGTCCGGCGCCAGCGAGCCCAGCGGGTCGTTGGACAGCGCGGCCAGGTGGATCACGGCGTCCACCCCGGCCACGTGGTCGGCCGTGACGTCGCGCAGGTCCACCCGCTGCCCCGGCGGGTCCGCGGGCGGCGGGCCGAGGACGCAGTCCGCGAACAGGCCGGCGTCCAGGCCGACGACTTCGTGCCCGGCGGCCGCGAGGACCGGGGCCATCACGGTGCCCAGGTAGCCCTGGTGTCCGGTCAGCAGTACACGCATGGTTCATCCCCCCAGATTGAGAGTGCCCAGATTGAGAGTGAGTTTGGTGACGGCGAACGCCTCGGCGTAGCGCGCGTGGCATTCGATGCCGCGGATCCGCGCCAGCCCGAGGAAGGCCTCCCGGTCGTACCAGGGCCGGTGCCGTTGCGAGGGGTAGTGCTCCTGCAACAGCCGCACCTTCTGTTCGGCGGTCTCCGGCGACAGCGGCTGGTACGCCACCGGGCGGCCGAGGTCGCCGTCCCACTTGACGATCTCGTAGCCGAGCACGAGGTGGTCGCGGAACCCGGTGGTCACCAGCTTCGCCAGGCCGCGGTGATCCTGGTGCGCGTCGTCGGTACGCGGTGCGAGGACCAGGTCCGGCTCGGTCCGCGCGCGCAGCTCCTCGACCGCGGCCTTGGCCTCGTCCCAGTGCGCGGGCAGCCGGCCGTCCGGCAGTTCGAGCACGGTCAGGCGCAGTTCGGCACCCGGGCAGAAGGCGGCGAGCGCGACCCGCTCCTCCTGCTCCCGCTCGCTGCCACCGCCGGAGAGCACCAGCGCGTCGACACGGACGCCCGGCCGCGCGAGGCACATCGTCAGCAGCGTGCCGCCGGCGCCGATGGCGATGTCGTCGCAGTGCGCCCCTACCGCGACGATCCGGTCCAGGTGCCCGGCCCCGAGCCGGATCACGCGGTCCCCGCCCCGGTGCCGTCCCCGCCGCCGTCCCCGCTGCCGGTCGCGCCCGCCCCCGCGCCGTCCCGTTCCCACACGGCCCACGGGCGGTCGCCCCGGGCGTAGGCGGCGTCGAGCGCGGCCCGCTCCTTCACGGTGTCGGTCGGCTTCCAGAAGCCGCGGTGCTGGTGTGCCACCAGCCGGCCGCGCTTGGCCAGTCCGGTACATCCGTCGGCGACCAGGTCCCCGTTCTCCGGGATGTGGTCGAAGACCTCCTGGCGGAGCACGAAGTAGCCGCCGTTCTCCCACAGCGGCAGTTCGCTCACCGCGGTGATGCCCCCCACCAGGCCGTCCTCGCCCAGGTCCACGCAGTGGAACGAGGACTGCGGCGGCACCACCATCATCGACGCACCGGCGTCGCGCCGGGCGAACCGGTCGATCATCTCCGGCAGCGGGGCGTCGGTGAGCACGTCGGCGTAGTTGGCGAGGAACATCTCGTCGCCGTCCAGGTGGTGCCGCACCCGGCGCAGCCGCTCTCCGATCGGCGACTCGATGCCGGTCTGCGCGAACGTGATGGTCCAGGAGGCGATGTCGGTGGACAGCAGCTCGGTCTGCCCGTTGCGCAGCACGAAGTCGTTGGACGTCGTCTCCTCGTAGTTGAGGAAGAAGTTCTTGATGTGGTGGGCCCCGTACCCGAGACACAGGATGAACTCCGTGTGCCCGAAGTACGCGTAGTAGCGCATGACGTGCCAGATCAGCGGCCGCGGGCCGACCATCGCCATCGGCTTGGGCACGTCGTCGGAGGCTCCGCTGCGCATCCGCAGCCCATAACCGCCGCAGAACAGTACGACCTTCATGGCTTCACCTCGACAATGCTCAGTTCCGGGATGGGAAAGACCAGCCGGCCGCCCCAGGCGTGCACGAAGGACAACTGCTCGACCAGCTCGGCCCGCAGGTTCCACGGGAGGACGAGGACGTAGTCCGGCCGGTCGGTGCTGATCTGCTCCGGCGGCAGGATCGGGATGCGGGTGCCCGGGGTGAACCTGCCGTGCTTGTAGGGGTTGCGGTCGACCGTGTACGGGAGCAGGTCGGGCCGGATGCCGCAGTGGTTGAGCAGGGTGTTGCCCTTGCCCGGGGCGCCGTAGCCGACGACCGTCTCGCCGCGCTCGGCCGCCTCGATGAGGAACCGCAGGAGGTCCCGGCGCACCTTGGCCACCCGGGCGGAGAACTCGGTGTACCCGGACAGCTCCTGCAGCCCGGCGGCCTTCTCCCGGTCCAGCACGTCGGCCACCCGCCGGGTCGGCTCGCCGGCCGCCTCGGCCGGCCGGGCCCACAGCCGGATGGAGCCGCCGTGCGTGGGCAGCAGCTCGACGTCCACGAGCGCGAGTCCGCCGCTCGCCAGCGCCCGGGTCGCGGACGCGACCGTGTAGTACTGGAAGTGCTCGTGGTAGATCGTGTCGTACTGGTTCTCCTCGATCAGGGTCAGCAGGTGCTGCACCTCGATGGAGACCCAGCCGTCGTCGGCGACCAGGGCGCGCAGCCCCCGGGTGAACCCGACCACGTCGGGGATGTGCGCGTACACGTTGTTGGCCACGACCAGGTCCGCCGGGCCGTGCTCGGCGCGGACGGCCGAGCCGGTGGCCGGGTCCAGGAACTCCGTGAGCGTGGGCACGCCCGCGTCCCGCGCCGCGGCGCCGACGTTCACCGACGGCTCGATGCCGAGGCAGCGGATCCCCCGGTCCACCACGTGCCTGAGCAGGTACCCGTCGTTGCTCGCGACCTCGACCACGAAGGCGTCGGGGCCGAGGTCCAGCCGCTGTACGGCATCGGCGACGAACGTGCGTGCGTGCTCCACCCAGGAGGTCGAGTAGGAGGAGAAGTACGCGTACTGCGTGAACGTCTCCTCCGGTGTGATCAGCGGAGGGATCTGCGCGAGCCAGCAGTCGGTGCAGACCCGCAGGTGCAGCGGGTACGCCGGCTCCGGCCGGTCCAGTCGGTCCGCGGCGAGAAAGCTCTCGCACGGCGGGGTCGCCCCGAGATCGACGACGCTCGCCATCGCCGCCGAGCCGCAGAGTCGGCATCGTGTCATCTACTGCCCCCATTCCTGCTCGCGCGGGTGCCCCGCCGCGAGCCAGCGTTTCCGTTTCCTGCCGGCGGCGCGCCGTCCGCGCCGCCGGACCGACCCGCGATCGCGGTGCGGTACTCCTCCACCAGGCGCTCCAGCCCGACGGCCGGGCTGAAGTTCTGCTCGTATCGGCGCCGGGCCGCCTGGCCCATCTCCCGGTTGCGGGCCGGCCCGGCCGTGATCCGGCGCAGGCAGGACGCGAGCGAGGCGGGCTCGCCCGGCTGGTGCAGCAGCCCGGTCACCCCGTCCTCGACGAGTTCGACGAAGGCACCGTGACCGGCGGCGACGGCCGGGACCCCCGCCGCCATCGCCTCCGCGATCACCAGGCCGAACGTCTCCAGGGACATCGAGGGAGCCACCACGGCGACCGACCGCGCGACGGCCTGCTCGCACTGGGCCCGGTCGTACAGGCCGACGTACCGCACGTCGTCCCGGCCCGCCGCCCAGGCGGTCACCTCTTGCCGCAGTGGCCCCGAGCCGGCGAGCACGAGCGGCACGCCCACACCGCCGCCTGCGGCGATCTCGTCCCACGCGGCCATGAGCAGCCGCACGCCCTTGGCCTCCGCGAGCCGGCCGAGGAAGAGCAGCTGCTCGCCGTCGCCCGCCCGGCGGGCGCCCGGGTCGGGTACGAAGTTGTGCTTCACCGCCAGCCGCTCGGACGGCACGCCGGACCGCACCAGGACGTCACGCTGCGCCGCGGAGATGCAGAAGAACCGCTCCACGCCGGACCACCACCGCCGCCGGTTGACCGACAGGCTGACCGCGAGCGGCACCGTCGCCAGCCGGGAGTTCCGGTAGCAGCCGTGCCGGACGGCGGGCAGCGTCGCCGCCGACCCGACGCACTCGGTGCACAGCCGGCCGTCCCGCCACAGCGTGCCCGGCGGGCAGACCTGGGTGTAGTTGTGCAGCGTGGCGACGGCGGGCACACCGGCGTCGGCGCAGGCGGCCAGCACCGCGGGCGACAGGAGCGGGAAGACGTTGTGGACGTGCACCACGTCCGGCCGCTCGGTGCGCAGCCGGGCGGCGAGCTCCGCGCGGACCGCCGGGTTCCACGGCACCAGCAGCGGCACCGCGGCCTTGCCCAGCAGGGACCGGGCGGCGATGTCGTCGCTGCGCCGCTCGAACACCTCGACCCGGTGGCCGGCCTCGCGCAGCAGCCCCACCTCCTGGTCGACGACCTCGTTCTCCCCGCTCGGCTGCGCCGAGGAGTAGCGGTTGTGCACCACGAGGATGTGCATGGTCAGGTCACCTCCCGATTCCGGTCCCGGCGCGGGATGCGTCGTCGCGGGACTGCGGGCGTTGTCAAAGGTGTTGTCAAGGACGTGGTCAGGGATGTCGTCAAGGGCGCGGCCTCGGCGGGTGTCGCGAGCAGGGCGGCGGCCAGGGCCAGGTGCAGCAGGTACGGAGAGGCGTCGCCGAGCCCGGCCTCGGTGTACGACGACATCGCGACGTAGGTGATCAGGAAGATCGCGCAGGCCCTCGACAGCGACGGCGGGCGCAGCAACGCGACCCCGCCCAGCGCGAGGAGGATCGCCGCCACGACGGCGATGCCGAGCAGACCCTGTTCGTTGTAGACGGCCAGCCAGCTGTTGTCGATCGGCAGCCCGCCGAAGGACTTGTCGCCCAGACCTGTGCCGAACACCTTCTCCGGGATCGTCCGGGGCTCCGTCAGCAGGGCGTCCCAGACCTTGGCCCGACCGGTGAGGTTGGAGAAGTTCTCCTTGCTCTGTCCGCGCATGAACCACGTCTGCAGCGCGGAGGCGAACGCCACCGCGGCCACCGTGGCGCACAGCACCGCCCAGGAGAAGAACCGGCGGGCGGCGGCGCTGGTCAGGATGAGCGAGCCGATCGCCACCGCCAACCCGACGAGCAGGCCGATCGTGGCCGTCCTGGTGTGGGTCATCGCGAGCAGGACGAAGGACGGCACGATGATCACCGCCGCGCCGGCCCCGGTGGTCCGGCCGTCCAGCAGGAGCAGCACGGTGAGCCCGATGATCACCGCGGAGTACTGTCCGATCTGCGGCGGGGTGAGCGGCCACAACGCGCCGACCAGGCGCCCGCCGTAGTACTCGGGCATGGCCGTGCCCGGTGAGATGACCAGACCGGCGGCCACCGACACGAGCACCGCGAAATACATCCGGATGTGGGTCCGGACGAACAGCAGGCTGTCGGCCCACCAGCGGCTGATCAGCCACAGCGTGCTGATGAAGATCGTCAGCCGGCCGCAGCGGAACAGCGCACCGAACCCGACCTCCAGATGCAGGCTGGAGATCACGCTCGGCACCAGCAGCATGGTGAGCAGGAACAGAAAGGCGCCGGCCCGGACGCGCAGCCGGAGGTTGAGCGCGAGCGCCAGCGCGAACGCGGAGACCAGCGAGCCCATGGTGGCCATCTGGATGAGGGAGCGGGGCAGCGTGACGATGGTCTTCGCCCCGGCGGAGCCGAGCGTGTTGAGGCCCAGCAGCGCCCAGACGATCCAGACGGCCTTCGGCGTGCCGTCAGGGCCGTGTTCGGCACCGGGCCGCGCGGTCGCCTGATTCGGTCCGCCCGTCGGCCCGCCGCGCGTCCGGTCCCCGCGCACCTCAACCACCGGCCTGTGCGGCGAAGGTGCTGCCCGCGTCCTGCTGGTACGGCATGCCCTGCCACTGCGCGGAGTCGAGCGGCCGGCCCGGGTCGTCGGCGATGAAGCTCCACGGCCCGCGGTAGACGTTGTCGTGCCAGCGGTTGTCCTGCTTGAGGGTGATCGCCTCGGCCACCCGCTTGCCCTTGTACGGCGACCAGTCCGGATAGGTGCCGTAGTTGGAGAGCACCGCCATGCGGCCGCACTCCACCGAGCACTTGACGACGGACGTGTCGAGGGCGAAGCGGTTGTCGTGGATGTCCACCCGCTGGGTCTTCCACCGGCAGTCGGCGTAGAGCGGTGCGGTGTCGATCGCCGGCTTCACGCAGCGTCGGGTGTCCTTCACCAGCAACGTGCAGTAGCCGGTCGAGGTGTTGGCCGGGCTGTTGCAGAACCGGTCGGCGTTCTCCCAGAGGGTGATCCCTGACCAGTTGTCCTCCAGCACGTTGTGGTCGATCTCGATCCTGTCCGTGCGGGCCGGGACCCGTGGTTCGCCGCCGGCCTCCGACACGTAGACGGTCGCGTGCGGGAAGTCGTCGCCGTCCGCGGCGTGCCGGCGGCCCTCGACCCAGTTGTTCCGCCGGATCGTGTTGTTCCGGATGACGGCGTTGTAGCTGGTCTCGTAGATCAGCGCGGCACCGTCGTTGGCCTCCAGCACGTTGTCCTCGAAGCGGAAGTCGTTGTTGTCGTTGTCCGCCCACAACCCGGTTCCGCGGTTGTCGTGCACCCAGTTGCCGCGGATGTCGGCGCCGTTGACGGCCCAGAACTTGATGCCTCCGGTGCAGCCGCAACCCGGCTGCTGCTTCTCCCAGTCGTCGGTGTTGTTGCCCACGACCTCGTTGCCCTCGACCAGCAGGCCCTTGATGGAGTCGCCGGTCTTGTACGCGTTCATTCCGTACTGCCCGTTGTCGCGCAGGCAGCTGGCGCGGACCTGCTGGCGGGCACCGGCCATCAGCCCGGCGCCGGAGTTGTACTGGATCGTCGCGTGCTCGATCACCCAGCCGTCGGCCATGTCGTGGTTGACCACGCCCTCGTCGTGCGGTGCGACGAAGCCCTGCACGGTCAGATAGCGGATGGTGACGTCGGGGGCGGTACCGCTGAACGCGTAGTTGTTGGTCTTCCGGCCGTCGAGCACCGCGCCCGGCGCGCCGAGGTAGGTGTCCCCCTCCTTTGCCATGACCTGGGCGTAGCGGTCCGGTTCGAGCGTGTGCCTGCCCGGGAGCAGCCAGAACGTGGTGTTCGGGGGGCTGCTCCCGGTCTTCGCCGCCAGGTCACCGACCACCGCGGGGTCGACCGTCACCGCGCCCGCCGGCGCGCTCGTCGGCCCGGCCGCGGGGTTGGCGCACACCCGGGCCACGGCCACGGACCCGGCCACGGACCCGGATGACGTGGCGGTCGGCTCCGCCGGGGCGTCCGGCGAGCTCGTACAGCCGGTCGCCGCCAGCAGGGCCAGCGTCAGCGGCGCCGCCGCCGACGCCCCCCACCGCCGCCTCTTGATCCCCACCCGCCCCCCCCTAGCCGCGGAACCCGAGTACGGTGGTGAACCCCTGCGCGCCGTCGGCGAAGCCGGTGCCGACCAGCGTGGTGGCGGGTTCCTTGCGTCCGAAGCCGGCGGAGTACCAGCCCAGCGGCGGCTCGCTCTCGCCGCGATGCGCCTGCCAGGACAGCTGCCCCGGCAGGTCGAGTACCGCGGAGCGCTCCTCGCCGTCGCGGGTCCAGGTCAGCACGGCCCGCCGGCCCGTCAGCTCCGCGGCGATCGCCGGGCCGAGGTGGAAGGCCAGGCGTACGGTGCCGCCCGGGCCGTGCACCTCGTCGACGATTCGCAGCTCCCGGCTCGCGGCGGTCAGTTCGACCCGGCGGCGGTGCACCGAGGGCTGGTAGCCGTCGTGCTCGGCGCACCAGCGGACCACGGTCGGGTCGGAGGTGTCCGCGACCAGGACGCGGCTGCGGGCGTGCCTGATCCACAGGAACGGGCCGCCGGAGACGGACTGGTCGGCGCCGTCCAGCTCCAGGGTGTTGTGGCCCAGGGTCGAGCGGAAGTACCGCCGCCACTCGGGCTGCCCGTGGTAGCAGAACGTCCCCGGGTCGGCGAGCACGTCGACCCCGTCGTGCCGGACCTCCACGGACAGCGCGTCCGCGTGGCCGTGCGCGGCGATGGACAGGAACCCGTGCGGACCGCCGTCGCAGCGGCACCAGATCTCCTCCCCGGCGCGCAGGATGCTCATCCCCGCGTCGGGGAAGTGGACCGGCCGGCTCGCCGGGCGGGTCACGGTTCCGTTCGTTCCGTACGGCCGCAGGAGCGCGGCCAGCAGCGGGGTGCGCACATCGGTGCCGGTCGCCGCCGGCCACCAGGGGAGCCGGCCGAACACGGCGTTGCCGGTGGCCAGCAGCGAGGCCCAGCGGTCGGTGCCCGCGCCGTCCACCACCAGACCGTGCCCGTCGTCCGCGTCCCCCTGGCGCGGCGGCCGCAGCCGGTTGTCCACGACGGCCGCGAGCGCGTCGGTCATCCGCAGCAGCACCAGCCGGACGGTCGCGGGGACGGGCACGTCGGCGGCGTCCGCCTCGGCGAGCGCGGCCAGGCCGAGCTCCAGGACGAGTCCGTGGTACTCGGTGGCCAGCTCGCGGTTGAGGCCGGAAGGGAAGGTGTTGCCGCGCAGGTGCCGCTCCAGCGACCGCAGCGCGCCGGCTCGCCAGCGCGCCGAGGAGGGGAACCACCCGAACGCGCAGGCCGCGGCGAACTGCCCGGCGGCCTCGGCGATGACGTGGTTGTTCGCCGAGGACCCCCGGCTGGGGAAGGCGGCCAGCCAGCGCTGGTGGTGCCAGATCTGGTTCAGCGCCACCGGGTTGCCCTCGAACAGCCCGGCCGCGCCCGGCCAGCCGTCGAGCAGCCGGCGGATCCACACCCAGGACAGCAGCCGGATGCCCAGCTCGATGCCGCTGATCCAGTGCACGCCGCGCAGCGGCGGGTTGGCCGCCCACCACGACCGCAGATGCTCGGCCACGCGCTCGGCGTACCGCTCGTTCCCGGTGATCGCGTAGGCGGCGGCGAGCACGGTCAGGTACTGGTGCCGGGACGGCTCCCAGATCTGC
Source organism: Kitasatospora sp. NPDC087315 (assembly GCF_044744345.1). Taxonomy (NCBI): domain Bacteria; kingdom Bacillati; phylum Actinomycetota; class Actinomycetes; order Kitasatosporales; family Streptomycetaceae; genus Kitasatospora; species Kitasatospora sp. NPDC087315. The sequence continues at coordinate 102,782 of NZ_JBIUYD010000017.1, forward strand.
TTGATGTCCCCGACCGCGTCCTCGTTCCGGTACGGCACGTCGAAGGCGTAGCCGGACGGCGCCCGGCGCCCGGTCTTCGGGTCCGACCACCAGTCCGGGGCGGCCAGGTCGTCGCGGTCCACCCCGAAGAACTCGGCGTGCCCGTCCATCAGCCGGTCCGCCTCGGCGACGAGGCGTTTCGCGGCGTCCGGTGGCACTGCGGCGATCGTCCCGGCGGGCAGGACGGCGGTGAACCGGGCGCCGGCCACGCTCGGGCCCTGCGGCGGCGCCGACCGCCACCGCCGCCTGCGCACCGCGTCGCCCACCCGGCCGCCGACCTCCCGCGGTCCCATCCGGGACAGCCGCCGCAGGTACCACCCCGGGCTCATGGTCACAGCGACCTCGCCAGCGCCACCGGCGCGCCGCCGGCCAGGCCGGCCTGCACGGCGAGGGTGGCCGCCGTGGTGGCGACCAGCGACTCCAGCGGCACCGGCATCGGCCCGCCGGTCCGCACGGCCTTGATGAACGCGGCCAGTTCGGCGGACTGGCCCTTGTCCCGGGCCTTGGGCAGCCGCGAGCTGACCCACCGCTTGCGGCCGACCGTGTTCTCGAAATACACCGAGGCGCGGACGAAGTCGTCGAGCTTCAGCACCTTGCCGTCCGCGACGAGGTCCAGCGTCTCCTTGGGGAAGCCGGGCGCGCCGGTGGTGACGTAGCTGAGGGTGGCGGTGGAGCCGTCCGGGTAGCGCAGCACGACCTGCAGGTCCTCGTTGCCGGACGTGGCGACCGCGTACACCGAGACCGGGTCGGCCTCCAGCAGCCAGCTCGCCGTGTCGATGAAGTGGCCGCCCTCGCCGGCGAACCGCGAGCCCTCGGTGCCCTGTTGGAGGTACCAGCTGCCGTGCTGCAGCCGGCCCGCGTTGACCAGGTAGCGCAGGCTCGCCGGACCGGTCCGGGTGCCGAACCGGGTCCTGGCCTCCCGCAGCAGCGGCGCGAACCGGCGGTTGAAGCCCACCTGCAACCGGTCGTTGCCGGACTCCTCCACCGCCGCGAGCACACCGGCCAGCTCGTCCTCGGTGAGGGCCAGCGGCTTCTCCACGAACACCGTCTTGCCGGCCAGCAGCGCCTGCCGGGTCAGTTCGGCGTGCGAGCTGTGCCGGGTGACCACGAACACCGCGTCGATGGACGAGTCCCCGAGCACGGCGTCGAGATCGGTGGTCGCCTGGGCGAAGCCGAACTTGCGCTGCGCGTTGGCCGCGGACAGCGCCGTCGTGGTGACGACCGTGGACAGCGAGACGCCCTCGCGCTGAGCCAGGTGCGGCAGCAGCATCGACGTCGCGTAGTTGCCCGCACCGATGAACGCGAGGCGCACCGGCGCCCCCGCGGATCGGGCGGGCGCGGACCGGGCCGGGGCGGCCGTCCTGGCGTCGCGTCGCACCGCGGGCACCGCCACCGCCGGGGCCTGCGCCTTCTCGTCCCCCGCGGCTTCGGGGTAGCGGAACAGCACGGCCACGGCCTTCAGGTCGCCGTCCTTCAGGCGCCGGTACGTCTCGACGGCGTCGTCGAAGTCGGCGATGTGGGAGACCAGGGGGTCCACGTCGACGCGGCCGCGGGCCATCAGGCCGAGGAAGCAGGCCAGGTTGCGGCGCTCCGTCCAGCGCACGTAGCCGACCGGGTAGTCCCGCCCCTCCAGTTCGTACGACGGGTCGTAGCGCCCGGGGCCGTACGAGCGGGAGAACCGGACGTCCAACTCCTTCTCGTAGTACGCGTTCCACGGCAGGTCCAGGCGGCACTTGCCGATGTCGACGACCCGGCCGCGGTCCCGGGCCAGGTGGGCGGCCAGCTCGACGGGCTGGTTGCTGCCGCCGCCGGCGGCCAGGTACACCTGGTCCACGCCGTGCCCGTCGGTCAGCTCGGCGACGGCGGTCTCCACGGCCGCGGACCCGGGATCGCCGCAGGCCACGGCACCCAGGCGCTCGGCCAGCTCGCAGCGCACCGGGTCGGGGTCGGCCCCGACGACGCGCACCCCCGCGGCGGTGAGGAGCTGCACCACCAGCTGCCCGATCAGCCCGAGGCCGATGACCAGCGCCACCTCGCCGAGCTGCGGCTCGCCCTGGCGCACGCCCTGCAGGGCGATGGACCCGACGGTGCCGAAGGCGGCGTGCCGCGACGCGAGGCCGTCCGGCACCGGGGCGTAGAGGTTCTTCGGCACCCAGTTCAGCTCGGCGTGCAGCGCGTGCTCATTGCCGGCGCAGGCCACCAGGTCGCCGACCTTCACATCGTCGATCCCGGCGCCGACCTGCTCGACCACCCCGCACAGCGAGTAGCCCAGCGGCGTGTAGGAGTCCAGCTTGCCCATCACCTTGCGGTAGGTGGCGGGCAGCCCGTTGGTGGCCACGCTCTGCATGACCTTGGCCACCTGGTCCGGCCGGGAGCGGGCCTTGCCCAGCATCGACATGCCGGCCTCGGAGACCTTCATGAGCTCGGTCCCGGTGGATATCAGCGAGTAGGCGGTGCGGACCAGCACGCCGCCCGGCTTGCACCCCGGCACCGGCACGTCGAGCACCGCCAGCTCGCCGCTCTTGTAGTTCTGCACGACCTGTTTCACCGAAGTCCCCTTGTTTCTAAGCCGTCTTCTACGCTGCCGGGCGAGTGCTCCGGCCGGACCCGGAGGTCGCGTCGCGGTACCAGTACTCGAGGGTCAGCACATGCCACAGATGCTTGGAGAAGTCCCGCTGCCCGGCGGCGTCCTCGGCGACCATGCGCGCGAGCGCGTCGCGGCGCAGGAGACCGGAGTTGACGAGCACGCCGTCGTGCACCACCTCGCGCACCAGCGGTGCCAGGTCCCGGCTCATCCAGGCCCGCAGCGGGGCGCTGAACAGGCCCTTGGGCCGGTACACGATCTCCCGGGGCAGGATCGAGGTGGCCGCCTCCTTGAGGACGGCCTTGCCCTGGCGTCCGACGATCTTGCGGTCGCCGGGCACGGTGAACGCCGCCCTGACCACCTCGACGTCCACGTACGGCACCCGCACCTCGGTCGACGCGGCCATGCTGGAGCGGTCCGTGTACGCGAGGTTCAGGCCCGGCAGGAACATCCGCGCGTCGCCCAGGCACATCCGGTTGACGAAGTCGTCGAGGTCGTTGTCCTGGTAGACGTCCGCGTGCTCGGTCAGCACGTCCTGGACCGTCCCGGCCAGGTCCGGATTCACCAGGGCGAGCAGTTCCTCCTGGTCGTACATGGTGTAGCTGCGCCGGAACGCGGTCTCCTCCGGCAGATCGGCGAAGGAGAGGAACCGCTTCGCGAACCGCACCGACCGGTACCCCCGGCGGGCCGTGGCGACCGGCAGCCGGTCCACGGCCGCGGACAGGCCGCGCCGCAGGGGTCGCGGGACGCGCTGGTAACGCAGCGCGATCAGGTTGGCCAGGTGCTTGCGGTAGCCGGCGAACAGTTCGTCGGCCCCCATCCCCGAGAGCATCACCTTGACCCCGGCCTCCCGGGCGGCCGAGCAGATCAGGAACGTGTTGATCGCGGCCGGGTCGCCGATCGGCTCGTCCAGGTGGTACGTCATCCGCGGCAGCAGGTCGAGCACGTCCGGGGCGATCTCGATCTCGTGCAGGTCGACGCCGAACCGCTCGGCCACCTGCCGGGCGTAGCGCAGGTCGTCCGGCATCGCCTCGAACCTGGCGTCCTCGGCGCGGAACCCGATCGTGTAGGCGGAGATCCCGGGGTGGTCGCGGGCCGCCAGCGCGGTCAGGTAGCTGGAGTCCAGCCCGCCGGAGAGGAAGGTCGCCACGGGAACGTCGGAGAGCAGGTGACGCCTCGTCGACTCCTCGACGATGGCGGCGAGGTCCGGCAGTTCGCCGGCCCGGGCCCGCTCCCGGCCCTCGGCGGCGACGTCGCGCAGGTGCCAGAACCGGCCGCGCTCCACCCGGCCGTCGGGCCGGCACCGCAGCCAGCTGCCCGGCGGCAGCTTCTCCGCCTCGCGGAACGCGCACCGCGTGTCCGGCACCCAGTAGTACAGCAGCGAGGCCACCAGCGCCGCGTGGTCCACCTCCAGCGAGCCCCCGGTGGCGGCGGCCAGCGCCTTGAGCTCGGAGGCGAACACCAGGCCCTCACCGCGCCGCACCAGGAACAGCGGCTTGATGCCGAGCTGGTCGCGGGCGAGCACCAGCTCACCGGTTCGCTCGTCGAAGATCCCGAACGCGAACATGCCGCGCAGCCGGGGCAGGCAGTCCGTGCCCCAGCGCCGCCAGGCCTCCAGCAGCACCTCGGTGTCGGAGGTGCCACGGAAGCGCACTCCAGCGGCCGCCAGTTCGGCGCGCAGCTCGGGCGCGTTGTACAGCTCGCCGTTGTACGTCAGGACGAGGCCGTCCGAGACCATCGGCTGGGCGCCGGTCTCCGACAGGTCGACGATGGCCAGCCGGCGGTGCCCCAGGTGCACTTCGCCGTCACCGACGGGGTGGCTGTACCGGCCCGCCCCGTCCGGACCGCGGTGGGCGAGGGTCTCGGTGAGCAGGTCGGTCACGGCCTTCCCGTCCGGCCATCGGTACGTGCCTGCGATGCCACACATGTCCTACCTCGCCTCCTGGTCGCTGTCGGGGACCCGTGCGGTCCACACCGGTAGTCGTTCCGTCCGCCGCCGGCCCGTGCCGATCTGCCGGGCCGGCCGCTCGTTGCGGCCGCTCGGCGCGACGTCGGTCCTGTCCCACAGCGTGCCGTCGGTCCGGTCACGCGGATCGGGGTCGATCAGCACCACCCCGATCACCGCGATGTGCTGGTCCGCGAGTTGGCGCGCCACGGTGTGCAGCCAGGCGGCGCTGCCGTGCCCGGCCCGCACGACGAGCACCGTCCGGGTGCCGAGGTGGCGAAGGTCGGTCCACGCCGTGCCGGGTGCCACCGAGCCGACGCCGAGCCGGTGTTGCTCACCCGGTACGGACTCGGCGCCCCCGCCGTCGACCACGGTCGGGCCTCCGGCCTTGCGGCGGCGGCCGGCGAGCTGCGAGCCGGGCAGACCGTCCACGACGGCCACCGGCCCCTCGGCTTCCAGTGCCCCGGCGAGGTCCAGGGCGATGGCGCTCGCGTTGCGCGCACAGCCCAGTTCCAGCAGCGACACCGCCTCCTCGGAGCCGCGTACGGTGCGGGCCAGGGTCGTGGTGAGCCTGGTCCGGGCCGCCCGGGTCCGTTTGCGCTGCCACCGTCCGGCCGGCCGGTGGGGCAGCTCGGCGATGACCGAGGCGCCGAGGTCCGCCGCGATCTCCCGGCGCAGCACCGGGCGGTCCGCCACCACCGCGCCGACCGAGGCCACCGCGAGCCCGAGGACGAGGCCGAGGACGAGGCCGATGGCGGCGTCGGTCGCGGCGGTCTTCGGCAGGGACTGCTTCACCGCGTGCGGGGCGTCCACGATCTGGGTGCCGGCGACGAGCCGGGGCGTGCCGGCCCCAGCCGCCGCGGCGCGCTGGCCGAAGTCGGTGATCCGCGAGGTGAGATCGGCCCTGCTGGCGTAGAGCGACTCCAGGTTCGCCGATGTCTTCGGCCCGCTCTGCTGCGATCCGTCCCCGATCGCCTTGTTGACCTGGGCGAGTTCGTCCTTCATCCGGTCGCGCTCGTCGAGCAGGGCCTTGGCCTCGGCGTCCGCGGCCTGCTGTATCCGCTTCACGTGGCTTGCGACGAACGCCTCGGCGAGCGCCTTGGCGCGGGCCACCGCCTCCGTGTCGCTGTGTCCGGTCACGGTGATCTGCAGCAGGTTGTTGGTCAGGCCGAGGCCCCCGTAGTCCTTCAGGAAGTCCTCCGGCTTCTCCGAGGACCCGAGGGACTGGAGGGCCTGGCCGGCGATCCCCACGGTGTGCAGCAGGGCGGCGTCGGTGCGGATCAGCGTTCCGGGGTCGTTCGGCTGGTCCGCCTGATGCGCGACCAGCACCGTTGTCACCGCGCTCGGCGGCGCGGGCTGCAGGACGGCCGCGGCGGCGCCGAGCAGCAGCCCGATCAGGGCCAGGGAACACCAGAGGCGGCGGCGCCTGCGCACCGCGACCACCAGCGACTGGAGGTCCACCAGGGGAGGGGCGGCCGACGACTCCGCGGTCCTGCTCGTCGTCACTCCGAACCTCTCCTCGCATCGTCGCCGACCGCGAGCGCCGGCGTGGCGCCCTGACGGTCGGAGGGTTGCGTCGTACGGGCCCGGACCGGGGCCGCGAGGACGATGCCGACGACCTCGTGCTTCGCGTCCGCACACGCCCCGGCGATGCCGGCGAGCTCCGCCGCGGTCCAGCTGCCCGCGCTGAGCACGACCAGGGCACCGGACTCGTCGTCACGGTCCGGCACCAGCGGCCGGGACACCGAAACCCCCACCACCCGCAGCATGGGGTATCCCCTGCTCGAAGAGCTCGGGGAGGGATCGCCGCCCGCCTCGGCCGCGAGCTGCCCGGCGGCCAGGCGGGCCGGCTCGTCGCCGTCCGGGACGACGACCAGCAGCCGCCGGGGGGACGGCAGCCGGTCCCGCAGGCGGGCGCACACCCGCTGGAAGCGGATCCGCCGGCTGGCCTCGTCACCGGAGGCCTGCGGGGCCGGCAGGTCCCACCGGACGTCGATGCCCAGCAGCCGGCGGATCCGGGCCCGCGGGCCACGGCCTTCCGGCCGGTGCCCGGGCAGGTCGGCGGGTACGTCGACGGTGCCGAGGAACGCCGAGCCCAGCGCTGCGGCGATCTCCGGTTCGGTGCGCAGCCGGCGACCCATCCGGGCGGCGGCGAGATGGCCGATGACCGCCGCCAGGAAGAACAACAGCGCACCGCCGACGATGAGTTGAATCCTCGTCGGCGCCACCGCGCCGGTCGGCCGGGCCGCCGGCCCCATGACGACCATGGCGGCCTTGGTGGAGGCCGGGTCGACCTGGTCCAGCTTCTTGACGGCCTCCTCCAGCGCGGTGCGCAGCTTCGCGAGTTCGGTGCGGGTCTGCACGCTCTCCACGGTCTGCCCCGGATTGGCCGAATCGGCCAGTTCGGTGATGCGCCGGCTGGCCTGAACCACCATCTGCCGAAGCGCCTCGGGCTGCGCCGCTCCGGGGTCGGTGCCGTCGCCCGCTATCCGCGCGCTGAACGCGACGAACTGCTTGGCCATCTGATCGGACAGCTGCTGTGCGCGCTCCGGGGTTTCGGCCGTACCCGAGACCTTGACGATGTTCCCGTCCGAGGCCGTGGCGCTCACCCGGTCCCGCAGCTGGGTGCCGTCGACGCCCTTCCAGCCGAGCGCGGCGGCCGCGCGGTCGATCACCACCGAACTGGTCGCGATCTCCGCCTGGGTCATCAGCTCGCGCTCCTGCCACACCCCAGGCAGCAGCACCGATGCCGACGTCGTGTAACTCGGCGGGAACAGCAGGGAGCTGCCGTAGCCGACGAGCGCACCCACCACGGCGAGGACGGCGAGAAGCCGCCAGCGCCGACGGAGGATCCGACCGATCGTGACCAGGCGTATCGTTTCATCGCTCAACGGCGCGGCCTTCCCCCTGGCCGGTTCTGGTCGCCCGCCGACGCCGGAGCGTGGTCACGACAGGCGGCGGCGTAGGCGGCGAGCAGCGATCGCTGGGAGTTCCGCCAGGAGAGCGGCCCGTTGATCCGCTCCTGGCCGAGCTTGCCCATCAAGGCCCGCTTCTCCGGATCGTCCAGCAGCAGCGCGATGAGCCCGGCGAACCCCGCCTCGTCGTTGGCGGGCGCGTAGACGGCGGCGTCACCGGCGGAGACCCGGGCCTCCCGGAGGTCGAACGAGACGATCGGCCGGCCCATCGCCATGTACTCCAGGACCTTGTTCATGGTCGACACGTCGTTGAGCGGATTGCGCGGGTCGGGAGAAAGGCACACGTCCGCGGTGGACAGGTAGCGCGCCAGATCGGCGTCCGGAACGCGCCCGGTGAACTGCACCTGCTCGGAGAGCCCGAGCCGCCGGGACAGCTCCACCATCGCGTCGAAGGCGTCGCCGGCGCCGACGAACACCGCGTGCCAGTCGGTCCGCCCGAGCTCGTCGCGCAGCTTCGCGAGGGCCCGCAAGGCGTAGTCGACGCCGTCCTGCGGGCCCATGACGCCGAGGTAGCACAGCAGATGAGGCTTGCCGCGCTTCAGCTCCGGCTCGGGCGGTACCGGCTGGAACCGGTCGGTGTCGGGCGCGCTGCGCACCACGAAGACGTCCGCCGGCCGTTGACCGCCACGGCGCAGCGCGACGTCCCGGTAGCTCTCGTTCGTGGCGAGCACGATGTCCGCGGCCCGGTAGGTCAGCCGTTCCAGCGCGCACACGGCGCGGTAGAGCAGATCCTCGCCGCGGTCGAACCGGGAGAGGTACAGCTCGGGTACCAGGTCGTGCTGGTCGAACACGAACCGCGCGCCGCGCCGCTTCAGCCACAGTGCCGGCAGGAACAGCAGGTCGGGCGGGTTGCAGGCGTGGACCACGTCGACCGGGCCGACCTTGCGGGCCAGCCGGACCGTGTGCCACAACGCCGACCCGTACTCACGCAGGTAGCCGGCCGGCCCTCCGGTGGCCGCGCGCAACGGATAGCGGTGGATCCGCACCCCGTCGATGGCCGCTTCCGGTTCCGTGTCCCGCTTGCTCCCCCGGGGACAGATGACGTGCACCTCCCAGCCCGCGTCGCGCAGCGTCGTGCACTCCTGCCACACCCGCCGGTCGAACGGCACCGACAGGTTCTCCACCAGGATCAGCGCGCGACGGGCCGGCCCGTCGCCACTGACCGTGTCACCGAACGATGTGTCACCAGGCAAGGCCCACGTACCCCCGTTCGGTCCGGCGCGCCTCGGCGTCGGGAAGGTGGACGAGGTCGACGATCACCGGGCCGTCGCCATGGGGCAGCGCGGACAGCACGGCCGGATCCCTGGTCCCGACCACGCACACCTCGGCGTGCTCGAGCACCTCGCCGACGGACTCCGCGAGCAGCTGCGCGAGGTGCGGCAGCCGGGTCTCGATGTACTCCCGGTTCGCGCCGAGCAGCCGGGAGAGGTTCACGTTGGGGTCGTAGATCCGCAGGTCGTAACCCTTGCCGAAGAGCCTCTCCGCCAGCTCGACGAGCGGGCTCTCGCGGAGGTCGTCGGTGCCGGGCTTGAAGGACAGACCGAACAGGCCCACCCGACGCCTGCCGGTGCGCTCGACCAACTCCACCGCGCGCTGCAGGTGTTCGGAGTTGGAGGGCAGCACGTGGGAGAGGATGGGCACCGAGACGTCGGCCCGCTGCGCCGCGTGGACCAGGCTGCGCAGGTCCTTGGGCAGGCAGGAGCCGCCGAAGGCGAAGCCGGGCCGCAGGTAGGCGGGGCTGATGTTCAGCTTGCGGTCGGCCAGGAACACGTCCATCACCTGGTGCGAGTCCACCCCGAGCGCCTGGCACACCGCGCCCAGCTCGTTCGCGAAGCCGATCTTGAGGCCGTGGAACGCGTTGTCCGCGTACTTGATCGCCTCGGCCGTCGGGACCGGCACCCGGAACACCTCGCCGGGCAATCCCTCGTACAGCGCCGCGACCACGTCGCCGCTCGCCGGGTCGAGCTCACCGATGACGGTCTTGGGCGGGTCGAAGAAGTCCCGCACGCTCGTGCCCTCGCGCAGGAACTCCGGGTTGACCGCGACCCCGAAGTCCACGCCGGCCGTGCCGCCGGCGTACTTCTCCAGGATCGGTACCAGCAGGTTCAGGCAGGTGCCCGGGAGCATGGTGCTGCGGAACACGACGGTCTGCCGCCCGCCCCGCTCGGCCACCGCGGCACCGATCTGCTCGGTGACCCGCTCCAGGTAAGTGGTGCACAGGCTGCCGTTGGGCTCCGACGGCGTGCCCACGCAGACCAGCGACACCTCGCTGCCCATGATCGCCTCGCGGACGTCGGCGGTGGCGCGTAGCGCTCCGGCCCGCACGACCTCGGCGATGAGCTCGCCGATCCGCTCCTCGACCACCGGGGCCTTGCCGTCGTTGACCAGGTCGACCTTCACCTGGTTCACGTCCACCCCGATGACCTCGTGCCCCAGACTGGCCAGGCACGCGGCCGACACGCAGCCCACGTAGCCGAGCCCCAGGACGCTGACCCTCATGACCCGTTCCTCCCCTCGGGCAGGCCCTTCTGGCCGGCCATCCGCGCGCCGATCGGACGACGCCCCCCGCGCATCAGTAGGCCCCCTGCCCCTGAAGCACCGCACGCAGCGTCTTCCACAGAATCACCGCGTCAAGGGCGAGCGACCAGTCCTCCACGTACCGCAGGTCCAGCCGGACCGCCTCCTCCCACGGCAGGTCGCTGCGCCCGCTGATCTGCCACAGGCCGGTGAGCCCGGGCTTGACGAGCAGCCGCCGCCGGATGTCCGGGCCGTACGCGGCGGACTCCTCCGGTAGCGGAGGCCGCGGACCGACGAGCGACATCGAGCCGGTGACCACGTTGAGAAGCTGCGGGAGCTCGTCGATCGAGTACCGGCGCAGCACTCCTCCCACCCGGGTCACCCGCGGATCCCGGCGGAGCTTGAACAGCAGGCCGGCGCCCTCGTTGCGGTCGGCCAGCCCGGCACGTGCCCGGTCGGCCCCGGCGACCATGGTGCGAAACTTGACCAGGGTGAACTCGCGGCCGTCCTTGCCGACCCTGTGCTGTCGGAAGAACGCCCCACCCCGGCTGTCCACCAGTACGAGCAGCCCGACGAGCACCATCAGCGGCGCGAACAGGATCAGCAGGGCCGCGGCGCCCAGCCGGTCGACGACCTCCTTGACCACCCGGCGGCCCCCGGTGAAGGTCGGCATGCTGACCCGCAGCATCGGGATCCCGAGCACCGCGTCGACGTGCAGCCTCGGGCCGGCCACCTCCATCAGCACGGGGGCCACGACCATCTCGGCATCGCCGTTTTCGAGGTTCCAGGCCAGCCGCTGCAGCCGGTCCGGTGACCAGTGCGGGTCCGGTGTGATCGCAACGACACGGTAGCCGTCGCGGCGGACGTGGTTGGCGACGTCCGTCAGTCGGCCGACGACCGGCACTCCGTCCAGTCGGCCACCGTTGTCCCCGAGAGCGTACGGCGTGCACACCGCCTCCACCCGCCAGCCGAGGTGCGGGAACTTGCGGGTCCGGGTGATCAGGTCGCGCACGGTGGCCGGGCTCCCGGCAGCGAGCACCGGGCGCAGGCACCGTCCTTCCTTCCGCCGTTTATGCAGCCAGAGGCGCAGCAGATACCGCTCGGTCATGGTGATGAGCGTGATCGCCGGGATCGCGACGAAGATCCAGAGCTTGATGTTGCGCGAGGTGAGGGCGATCCCGCCGAGCGCCAGTACGACGGCCGCCGTGAACAGTGAGCGTCCGAGCCGGCGGAATTCCTCGGCGCCCTGGCCGAGCACGGCCGGAGCCCACGACCGGGTCATCGCGAGCGCTCCCAGCACCAGCAGCTCGGTGCCGAAGGCGAGAATTCCCCACTTCTCGTGCCAGTTGGCCGCGTCCCGAACCCCGAAGAAGCCGCCTATCGCCGCTACCACGAAGGCGGTGGCCACGGTATCGCTGATGATCACAGTACGGCGGTACTGCTGCTCCCAGTCGATCTCGGGCCGGCTGATTATCCCGTTCATCGGGCGCCCCCGCGCCGATAGAAACGGGCTGACTAATTCCTCTTCCCCCTGCTCCACAGCCCGCTCCAGGTCACCAGTGGGTTCGACGTGTTCGCTCCACACGGTTCCTCCCCCCGGGAGGCCCGCGCCTCCCGCACTGTTCCTCCCCTTGGGAGGCCCCGCCTCCCGTGCCGCGCTGTTCCTACCCCCGGGAGGCCCCACCCCCCGCGGACGGCAAACCGGCTATTGCAGCGCTACTCGAACATCCCGCCCAGGCGCCGGCGGACCCGAATGTCCTGCCAGAGTCCCGAGATACGCGGGAAACCGTCGACGGTTGCTCTCCACACTCAAAGCCCCCTCTCGGGCGCCAAGAATTGATCACCCCACGTCTGCCGCCGGGGACGCGACTACCAGCCGTCCGCAGCACCGGACCTGTAGATCATTATTTGTCGCCTCGCGTCCGACCATGCGAGGCGAAAATCAATCTAGAGCATCGAGGCCGCCCAAAGAGGGGGATATGTGAAACGCGTGCTCGAGATTTGAAGTGGATCTACCGAACGATGACTGCCGACGGGTGCCCTGAAGACGAAGACCCGCGTTGTGACCTGTGATGACGGGAGCTCTCCGGGCTGCCGGCACCGGCAATCCCGAGGCGTCCCGCCACTGCCGCCCGGGCCGCGCTCAGGGCACGGGCGAAGCCACCTGTCCGCCGGCGCCGCGCGGCGAGGATGCGCGCCTGGCGGCGCGGGCCCCGGCGAGATCCGCAAGACACTGGAGACCGTCTTCAAAGGGTCGGATCCAGACTGGCAGCACAGCCGCGCCGGCGTTCACCGGGTCTTGAGCAGGTAGGGGGCGGGTGCAGCGCGCACCGGCCCCGGTCTCGGACCGGGGCCGGTGCGCCGTACGGCGGTTACTTGCACTTCTCGTCGATCTTGTACTGGAGTGCCCGCGGGTAGTCGTGCCGGCTGAGCCGGACCCGGGCCAGGATCGGGGCGTGGTTGATGTCGTTGCCCGGATCGGCAATGTCGAGCAGCAGTGAATCGAGCTCGGTGTGGGTGGTGACCTCGTACCCGTGCATCCGGTCCTTTTCCGTACCGAAGACCTCGGCCAGCTTCTCGTACCGCCACGGGTGCAGCACGTTGTAGAAGTCGGCCCCGTCGGACGGCTTCTCCTTGTAGTAGCAGGGGCTGACCAGCATCTGCTCGATGCCGTAGAAGCCCTCGTTGTCCAGTACGAAGACCACCGGCCGCAGGTGGTGGCGCACCTGGGTGGACAGCTCCTGGCAGATCTCCTGGAACGAGCCGTCCCCGACGAACACCAGCGGCCGCTTCATCGGCTGCTGTCGGCCCAGCGCCACGCCGGTGGCCGCGCCGACCGAGTAGCCGATGGACAGCCAGCTGTTCTGCGCCAGGAAGCCGGCCCGTTCGGTGATCCGCAGGTTCATGGACCCGAGCAGCGCGAACGCCGCGTCCGAGACCACCGTGAACGGCGAGGGGGCCTGCGGGTCCCCGCCGGTGGCCTGGTGCTCCAGGAAGAAGTTGACGTGCTGGAAGAAGCTGTCGTACGTCAGCTCCGCCGGATACCGGGCGGAGCTCAGCGACTCCAGGAAATCGGACGTGCTGGCCGGGACGTCCAGGCCCGCCGCGTGCGCCAGCGCGAAGTGGTCGGCCGCGAACGTCTGTCCCGCCAGTGCGTTGCGCAACGCCGGTACGAACCGCCCCAGTTGGACCTCGGGGAAGTACCTGGCGCCGACGCTGACGCCGTCGCGGGCCGCCACGATCCAGTCATCGCCGATCGACTGCTCGCCGCCGAGGTTCTTGGACGTGGACCAGGTCCCCAGTCCGATCCGGCACCCGGCGTTCTTGAAGGTCTTCCGGATCTCCGGCAGGCTCGCCTTGCCGTTGTAGACGCCGGCGAACTGCGGATGCCGTTCGGAGACCACGGACTTCGCGCCGACCGTGGTGCAGAACTGCATCCGGGTGCTCTGGACGAACTCCAGCAGTTCGCCTTCCAGCCGCTGGCGGACCAGTTCCTCGCCGGCCCAGACGATCGGCGTGCCGAACTCACTGATCAGCTCCACCGCCGCCGTGACCGCCTTGGCCAGCATCTCCTCGTTCCGCTTGGTGAACGTCCGCTCACGAGCCCGGAGTTCACCCTGCGGAGGATCGCACGGCGCGTGCCAGAGGTCCTCCATCACCTCCAGGTAGACCGGCTTGCGCCCGGTCAGGCACGCGGTGATCGCGCTGTCGATCTGCCAGGGCGCGAGCCCCGGGTTGGAGAGCACCTGCGCGTCCACCGTGACCTGCCGGTAGATGTCCAGGTTGCTCTCCCGGCGCCAGCTCATGTGCGAGGTGAGCAGGCCGACCGCCTGGTAGTTGAGCCACTGTTCGTACGAGGGCGCCGCGTTGATCGCGATCAGCGGCACGTCCTCGACGTACGCGCCGCCGATCGTGTTGAGCAGGCTGAACGCGCCCACCCCGTAGGTCACCGCGACGGCGCCGATGCCCTGCTCACCCTTGTCCAGGTCGGCGTCGGCGGCCCGCACCCGGGCGTAGGCGTCCGCGGCGTAGCCGCCACCCATCTCGGTCGGGGTTCCGATCCAGCGCACCCCGGTGGTGGCGTGCATGATCGTCAGGAACGGGCCGAGGAAGTCGCCCGGCACCCCGAACAGGTACCGGATGCCCAACTGCTCCAACCTGGTGGCCAGGTAACGGCCCACTGTCCAATCGTCATCGCCGCTCATCTGCTCAGCATCTCCTCTCGGCGTTCCCGGCGGACCTGCGCCTCGGGCCGGATCTCCGGCTCCGCCGGGGGTGGCGGTGGTGGCGCCTCGTGCACGGCGATGGCCGCCCGGACGGCGGTTTCCACCGCGCCCTCGATCCAGGCGTGCTTGAGCGAGACGTGCTCGCCGGCGAAGTGCACCGGGCCTTCCGGCTTGACCACGTCGAGGTGGAAGCTGGTCATCTGGTGCGGGGTGTAGACGGCTGCCTCGCCGAAGGCGTACGGGTCGCGCAGCCAGCTCTGGGTCTTCCCGTAGCCGGTGTAGAACACCTCGATCCGCCGGCCGTGCACCGACTGGAGGTTGCGCAGCGCGTAGACGTACCGCTCGTAGTCCTCCATCGAGTCCCAGCGCACCGCGTCGTCCGACCAGCTGTAGCTGGCCAGCACCACGCCGCCGCCGTCACTGTCGGGCACCGGGTGCGAGGGGTAGTACATGAAGCGGTTCGGGTTGTCGGTGGTCGAGCCGCCACCAATGCAGTTGGTGGCGGGGCGCACGCTCGCCCGGTGCAGCGGGGTGTGCCGGTAGGCCTCCAACTGGTCCTGGCCGATCCGGTTGGAGTCCACGCTCCGGTGGGCGCCGAGCAGCACCTTCGGCAGGTTGGGCGGGGGCCGGTGCCCGTTGTGCGCGGCCGCGACGGCCGCCTCGGCGTCCTCCTCGCCGGCCCGCTGGTAGTACTCGTACAGGCCCGGCTCAATGGAGTCGAGCTCGGCCTTCCAGTCCGCCTCGGTGAACTCCCACCACCGGCGGGAGAATTCCAGCAGCACCTTGGTGGCCTGGTCGTAGTGCGTCTCGATGATCGCCCGGCGCTTCTTGTACGAGAACGGGGGTGCGACCTGGACGAACCGCAGCGCGGAGAACGGGACGGTGACGATCGCGAAGTCGCCCTTCCAGACCGTGGGTTCGGCCTCCGGGTTGCCCTCGGGCACGGTGTGGACGGCGACCTGCGGCCCGTTCGGTCCGACGTCCTGGCCGGCCCCGCCGTCGCGGCGCGGGTCCCAGTACTCCATTCGGATCATCCGCTCGCCCATTTCGAGCTCGTCCCGGAGGTCCTCGGCGAGGGCGTAGGGCAGTTGCCAGCTGCCGCCGACGATCTCCCAGTAGGTGGCGTCCGGGTTGATGTCGCTGCGGCCCAGGAAGGTGTGGAAGAAGGACAGGTGCAGCCGCGAGGTCATGTTCTCGATCGTGCCGATCGCCTCGATGGCCTCGTCGCTGAAGCCCGCGTACTCGCGCAGGAAGCGGCCCATCGAGTAGCCGTCGAAGTCGCGGATCACCCGGGCCCAGCCGTCCAGCCACTCGGCGAACGGCTTGCGCACCCGCTTGCCGTTCTCAATGTACGAGTAGTAGTCGCGGACCGGCTCCAGTGCCTGGTTGACCATCTCGGCGGCGGTGATCCGCGCCTCGTCGCCGGTGAGGTGGAAGCCCTCGTTGATGCCGCTCGGGTCGGCGGCGTACTCGCTGCGGCGGGCCTGGATCCGGTTGGTGCGGATCCAGCTGTTGAAGCGCTTGACCGGCTCGCGGAAGTCCGGGCTGTCCTCGCCGTACTTCCAGACCTTGTCGTCCTCGAAGGACTCGTAGACCACCGGCGGGACGGGCGCGTTCTGGTTGCCGGTGTCGGGGTCGACGTCGACGTTGTAGAACAGCTGCCTGCGCAGGCCGAGGCTGTCGACCAGGGCCAGGGTGAGCGGGTGGAAGCTGGGCAGCCGCATCGCCCCGGCCTCCCCGTACTGCTCCGGGTCGTAGAACGGGCCGTCCTGCTCGTCGCCGGTGGAGCGGAAGGTCTTGATCCGCCCGCCGACCCGGCTGGCGTTGGCCTCCAGGATGGTGACGTTGTGCCCGGCGTCCTTGAGCAGCTTCCCGGCGACCAGACCGGCGATCCCGGCGCCGACGATCAGCACGTCCTTGGGCTGGTCGGTCTTCGGGACGCCCTCCTTGATCAGGACGTCGAGGTAGCGCAGTTTCAGGTCCTTGTCGTCCGGACCGACCAGCAGCAGCTCGCGGGCCAGCTCCTGGCAGGTTCGCCGGCGGGCGCGGTCGTTGGCCGTGCCCTCGACGGTGGGGTTCTCGCTCATGGCTTCTCCTCGCCGCTCAGGAGCCGATCGACTTGTTGGGGAGGTCCTTGCCCTCGGCGAGCAGCCGCAGCGTGCTGATCGAGGGGGTGAAGGCGTAGAGCGCGCCCGTGGTACGGACGAAGCGCTTCATGTCGACCGTGCCGGAGGTACCGTCCGCGAGCTCGATCGAGGCCTGGCCGGCGAGACCGCTGACCTTGTCGAAGCCGTTGGCGACCACCTGGTCGGGCCGGCTCTCCCCAGGGGGGAACGTGTCGGAGTTGGACCAGTGCTGCTGGACCAGTTCGAACTGCTCCTCCAGCGAGCTGCCGTAACAGACGAACATCAGCCCGCGGTCCTTGCCGTCGTCCGGGCCGCCCTTGAACTCAGGGCCGTACGGGATGCCGCGGCGCATCAGGCGGTGGCTCTTCGGCTTGTTGTCGACGATGCCGGCGAAGGCGCGCGGATGGGTACGGCGGATGTGCGCGGCCCAGGGGGTGTGCTGGCCGATGGCGTCGTTCACGTAGTCGAAGTCGTTGCGGTCCGAGCCGAGGCCGGTCACGGCGCTGCACGGCGGGGCGAGCGGTGTGCCGTCCTTGGCCCGGCCGACCAGACAGGCACCGAGCCGGTTGGCGTCCATGTTCCCGGTGAAGTCCTTGACGCCGTCCACCACGGCCTTGTTCCAGCCGGCGACGTCCTGGCGAAGGCGGCGCACCACCTGGAGGGAGCCGTTCTTCATCCACGCCGGCGCCTTCCGGTCGCCCTGTTCGCTCTTGTAGCCGAAGACGAACTCGCCGGGTTCGATCAGCTCGGTCCCGGCGTGGTTGTCGCGGAAGCCCTTGCGGCCCGCGTCCTCGCGGTGGAAGTCCTTGACGCCGGGCTGGGAGATGCCGTCCTTGTAGCCGAAGTGCTCGTGGCCCCTCAGGTCGCCCGTCAGGGTGCGGCCCTCGTCGACATGGACGCGCGTGATCTGGTGGGTCTGCTCGACCGTGTCGAGGTTCTTCAGCTTCTCCCTCAGCAGTTCCTCGGTGTCCGCGGCGACGACGAGGACCGCGTGCACGACCTTGTCGCCGGTCCCGGCCCCGAACAGCCAGGTCTTGGGGTCGCTCTCGCCGGTGTCCCCGAGATCCTGGGCCCGCGCGGCCGCGCCCGCGCAGAACGACGCGAAGGCGCTGAGGTCCTTCTTGATCTGGTCGGGCTTGTTGGCGACCGTCACGAGGCCCTCGAAGGTGAGGGAGACCCCGCAGCGGACGGCCGTGATCGCGGGGTCGCGGCCGAAGGCCCGGCGGGCCAGCGAGAACTGCTCGTTGAAGTCCTCCGTCTCATTGGTCGTCGCGACGGTGTTGAGGATCGCGGAGAGCCAGCCGCGGCCCCTGGCGGCGTCAGGGAAGTGCAGGTAGCGGAAGTCCGTGAAGTCCTTGTTGAACGCGGCCAGGATGTTGCCCTGGATGTCGGTGGACCCACGCAGCTCCGGCTGGGGCAGCTGCTCGACGGATGGGACGGCCGTGGGACGGATGGGAGTCATGGTCACGGTGGGGCTCCTCGCATGAGGTGGCGGGCGGCAGCGGATTCGCACACGGACGGCGCGGCGCCATCGATCACAAGAAGTGACGAATCGGATACCTAGAGTAGGTTCGCTGTCGCCGACGGGACCTGTCAAACGGAGGTCAGCCCCTCGGCGGGGTCACCCGGCGCCGCCCGGCTGTACGACCCCGAATACGCCGGGACCTGGGACCGCTTCGATGCCAAGTTCGACTTCCGGCCCAGCATTTACGAGTTCCCGGGCATCACGGAGCCCTCGCCTTCGATCACGTGGAGTCTCGACGAGCTGAACGACGACCCCGGCTACCGAAAGCTCGACCGTCTGGTCGACGTCGTGCGGGACGGCCTCACCGGCTGCAGCAAGCCAGGGGAGTCGCTCCGGATACTGGACTGGCAGCACACCTGTTACGGGCTCCGTCCGGATCTCCCGAAGACCGATAGTCCGGGGTGAAGCCCACTGGGCTCCTCCCCCTGCCCGTACAGCCGCATCGTCGCCGTCCACCGGCCCGACGCGGACGAGGCCGTCCGACGCCTGCTGGACCTGATCGAGCGGAACGTTTCCAGCGTCTCCCGCACCACCCCGCAGGTGAGGCCTGCTGTCCCCATCGGCGTTCAGCCGCGTCCACGGACACCGAACGGCCGGTCGATCCTCGGATCGACCGGCCGTTCCCCGTGGTCAACCGACACGGCCCCTTCCTCTCCCCCGCTCCTGCGCTCCTCGGGCACAGCAGCCCTCGGAGGTCACCGGGGGGTGATCTCGCCCATCTCCCCCCAGCCGTCCATGCCGGGGATCTCGATCGAGACGATCTGCGGCTTGGTGGCCACCGCGTACGACAGGTCGTCCATGGCCTTGGTGAAGTGCGCGGACTCCACGTGCTCCTTGCCCGCGTCGCCGTCGCGGAACGCCTCGACCAGGACGAACTCGTTGGGGTTGTCGACGCTGCGGGACCACTCGAAGAAGAGGTTGCCGGGCTCGTTGCGGGTGGCCTGGGTGAAGTCGTCGACCAGGCTGAGCCAGTCGTCGGCGCGCTCGGGGCGGACCGCGAACTTGACCGTGATGAAGATCATGGGACTTCCTTTCGCTCCACGTTCACACGTGGCAGTGCGGGTAAGGGCAGGCTGCTCAGCGAGCACGGTGGCAATCGTCGCAGGTCAGACGGGTGGTCTGCGACACGGGAGGCGCCACGCGACCCAGGCCGGTCAGCCGGTGGACCCCGACACCACCGGACCGGACTCGTACACGATCACCACCGCGTGGTTCTGACGTGCCTCGCGCACCGCCCCGCGCGCTCTGCCGCCACGCCCGACGAGGCGGCGAACCTCGGCACCGGCAGGTCACCGAGGCCCGCGCCGAGCTGGAGGCGACCGAGCGGCGCCACCGCGACGCCACCCACCGGCGCAGCCGGCCCGCCAACAGGCCACCGGCCGCCGGCCGCCGGGAAAGTCCCCCGGTTGCGATCCCGGGAGACCGCCGCCGTCACCGCCCGATGTCGATCAGCACGGTCCTCGACGGGATGACGGAGGGGTGGTTGACGATGGGTCAGGTCGGCGCAGGCTACGTCGGATCGCCGCTGTGCCCGCGCCGTACCCGGCGTGGCGACGGGTGGCGTGGTGCTCCTCTCGGTGGGGTTCGGGGTGTCCATCCGGCCCAACTGGTGGCCGGGGTTGTTCAGGGGAGTGTGTGGAGGGTGGCGAGGAGCTCGGCCTCGACGACGGCTGTGGGGGTGTAGAGGGTCTTGTCCTGCCACAGGGGCGGGTTCGCGGGGGCGTCGGTCAGGTGGTGGGCGAGGTAGGTGCGGGCGCGGGTGAGGGGCTCGGTGGGGGTGGTCGGGGCGGCGAGCAGGATCTGGCTGCCGTAGGCGGTTTCCTCGGCGCTGGGGCCCCAGATGCCCCAGGAGCCGTCGGGGTGCTGGGTCCGCATCGCCCATTCGGCGGCGCGGCGCAGTGCGGGGCGGGCGGTGGGGCCGCCGTGGCGGGCCAGTGCGGTGGCGGCGCGGCTGGTCGCGTACAGGGGTGAGGCGTGCCACTTGTCGGTCCAGTGGCCGGCGGGGGTCTGCTGGGAGGTGAGCCAGGTGCGCAGTGCGGCGACTGCCTCGCGGTGGGCCGGGTGGTGGGGCAGGCAGGCGCCGAGCGCGAGCAGGGCGTGGGCGTTGGCGGAAAGGGAGCCGGTGTCCTCGCCGAGGTAGCAGGCGAAGTGGTCGCCGGTCCGGAACGGGGCGAGCGCGTCGTGGTCGTGCGGCAGGCCGAGTTCGGCGGCGACGAAGAGCGCCATGGCGGTGTCGTCGGCGTCCGGCGCGAGTCCGGGTGCGCCGCGCACGCTGCCGTGCTCGGTGAGGGGTTCGAGCCATCGTCGGGCCAGGTGTTCGGCTCCGGTCAGCAGTCCGGTCTTGGCGAACGCGGAGAGGACCCAGAGGCGTTCGAACGCCGCCAGTGGAGCCGTTTCGGGCAGCAGGCCGCGGTAGCGGTGCGCGGTGGCTTCGAGGGCGGCTGCGGCCGGGCGGTGGGAGGGGGAGGCGGGTGTGGTGGCGAGCCAGGCGGCGGTGGCGGCGGGCGAGGCGCCGAGCAGCCCGGTGGGAGGCGGCGGGACGAGGCGGTCGGGGATCCGGGCGGCCAGTGCCTCGTAGCAGTGGTGCCATTTGACGGGCAGCTGCGGCAGCCGGTGGAGCCGGTGCGTGAGCGCGGTGGGAAGGTCGGCGGGTTGGCCGCAGAGCGGGCCGAGGCGGGGTGAGTGGTGCAGTGCGGGGTACCGGCCGCTGGCCGGGGCGTCGAGGAGCCGGTTGACCTCGGCCAGCAGGGCGGGGACGAGGAGTTCGACGGCTGCGGTGTCCGGTGGTGCGCCGTGGCCGGGTATGTGCCGCAGGGCGGCCAGGGCACGGGTGACGGCTGCCGGGATCCGGCCTTGTGGCGGCTCGTCGTGCAGGTGGGACAGCAGCGCGGCGGTGGCGCTGAGGGTCGGAAGCACCTGGTGTCCGGTGGAGCCGGTGCCCCACCGGCCGTCGGCCCTCTGCTGGTCGAGGAGCCATCCGACTCTCTTCGCGGCGCCGGGCAGGCGGGGCAGGTGGGCGTGGACGCGTGCGGTCTCGTAGACGGACGGGGTGAACTGCCCCCACGGGTCGGCGTCGACCTGTTCGAGGAGGTGCCGCGCCCGCTCGGCGCGCTGCGCGGGTCCGCCGGGGCCGGGCGGCGCGCCGGGGCCGGGCAGGGCGGGCCTGGCGACGGTGTGGTTCATGACGCCGGGCACTGCCGCTGCGGCGGGGTGTCGATCCCGCTGGGTACGGTGACGGTGGCCCTCATGCGGCCGGGGTTGAGGGTGAGTTGCGGGAGCCGGGGCAGTGCGAGGCTGTCGGGGGTGAGTTCGAGGTGCCAGCGGCCGACCATGGAGGCGAGCAGCAGGACGCCCTCGACCATGGCGAACCGGTCGCCGACGCAGGAGCGGGCGCCGCCGCCGAAGACGGTGGCCGGGGCCTGCGGAGTCCGTTCTCCTGCCTGCCAGCGGTCGGGGTCGAAGCGGCCGGGGTCCTCGTAGAGCGCGGGCAGGCGCCCGATCAGGTAGGGGCTGTAGGCGACGGTCGTGCCGGCCGGCAGGTGGTGTCCGCCGAGTTCGGTGGCGCCGGTGGTCTCCCGGGTGAGGAACCAGCCCGGCGGGTACATCCGGATCGCTTCGGTGAGGACCTGCCGGGTGTAGCCGAGTCGGGGCAGGTCCTCCCAGGTCGCGGCGCGTCCGCCGAGGACGGTGCGCGCCTCGGTGCGCAGCTTCTCCTGGGCGTCGGGGTGGGTGGCGGCGAGGTGGAGCGCCCAGCAGACCGCGCCCGCGGTGGTCTCGGTGCCCGCGGTGTACATGGTGATGGCCTGGTCGACGAGTTCGTGGTCGGTGAAGGCGTCGGCGTCGCTGTCGGGGTCGCGGGCCGCCAGCAGCAGGGACAGCAGGTTCGGGGCGGCGTCCGCGGCCGTGTCGGCGCTGCGTTGGTCGGCGATCAGCCGGCCCAGCTCCTGGCGGATGCGTTCGGTGGCTCTCCGGTGGCGCAGGTTTCCGGGGATGGGGAGTGCGCACAGCGCCTCGGGCATGAGGATGCGCCGGGAGAAGCCCGCCATCATGACGGTGAAGTCGGCGGCCAGGCGGGCGTGGGCGGCCTCGTCCAGGCCGGTGCCGAAGAAGGCGGCGATGACCACGCCGGCGGTGATCTTCCGGGCCTCCTGGGTGAGGTCGATCCGCTGCCCGCTGCGCCAGCTGCCGAGAGTCTTCTCCACGCGGTCGGTCATGACCTGGGCGTAGCCGGGCAGTCGGGGCTGGTGGAACGCCGGTTGGACGAGGCGGCGCTGGCGGCGGTGGTCGCTCGCGGGGCAGCTGGCGACACCGTGCCCGCCCGCCTCGCGCAGCCGCTGGTAGAGCGGGCCGCCCTTGTCGAAGACCCGGTCGTGGACCAGCATCGTCCGGGTCAGCTCCGGGTCGCACACCACGACGATCCTGCGGCCGGCGAGGCGGACCTCCACCACTTCGCCGTACGCCGGAAGCCGCTCCAGGAACGCCAGCGGCGCGCGCAGGAGGGCGACGGTGTGTCCCAGGAGCGGTAGCGCGCCGGGCACTTGGGGCAGTACCGGGCCCCCGCTCATGCGTGCCGCCCGTCGTCGTCGGAGAGTGGTGCGCGCGGCGCCGGCCCGGTTCCGTAGCGGCCCGGCAGACCGTTGGAGAGCAGCCCGGCGAGGAAGTCGTCCAGCGCGCCCAGGTAGGCGCCGGCCTGTGGGGCGCCGACCGCCACGGCGGCGCGCCGTACGCGGTACCGGTCGAGCGCCGTGTCGAGCATCGTTCGCAGGACCGCGGCGGCTTCCGCGTTCGGGCGCCCGGTGTCGCGTGCGGTGATCGTGATCAGGTTGGACAGGTCCTCGGCCCGTCCCCGGTGCGCCTGTTCCCAGGCGAAGGAGACGAGGTCGTTGTGGATCAGGACGACGTCGCAGAACTCGGTCAGCAGCCGGCGGGTCACCGGGGCGTCGTGCAGGCCGGCCGGGAGTTCGCGGCCCGTCGTCCATTCGAGCAGCGGCGGGAGCAGACGGGCGAAACTCAGGTGGCGCCGCATGGCGAGGTAGTCGGCCGCGCGGACGTCGCGGGCCGAGTGCTCCCACAGCACGGCGAGGAGGTAGCCGCGGACCGCGTCCGCCAGCCGGCCGAACTGCGCAGGGGTGAGCCGGCGGCGCAGTTCGGCGCTCACCGCCGCGAACGCGGCGACCGCCGCGCCCTGCCCGGTGCCGCAGCCGGCAGGCGACTCGCCAGCGCCGTCCAGGTCCAGGACGGCGACGAGGCCGGCGATCGCGGCGGCCGTGTCCGCAGCCTCGGGGCCGGTCCCGGGCTCGTGGAGGTCGTCGAAGGCCGTGAACCAGGTGAAGGCCTCGGTGATGATCCGCTTGCCGTCCGCGTCGGCCGCCGGAAAGCACCGGGCCACACTGCCGCCGATCCCCGTGCGCAGCAGACGGTCCCTCACCTCGCCCTCGGGCACCATGCCCCAACGGTGCAGGAACGCGGCGACAGCGACTTCGGGCCCCGCGAGACCGGTGCCACCGGCGCTCACCGGACGACCCGTCGCGTTCGCCGCCGTCACCCGACGTCCTCGCCGCGCACATTCACTCCCTTGGCCGGCGCCGTTGTGTCACAGCATCAAACTGCGTTGTCCGACGCGCGATTGATACCCGCCGTCCCATCCGCCACACCCACGCTTCCACCGCTTCCCCGCCCCTTCGCAGCCTTCGGGTCGGGTGCGGGCTCCGGTGACGGCCGACCTCCTGGGACTGACTCCCGCATGTCGCACGGTGGGACGACTGCTGCAACCCTGCGGACATGGCGGGGCCGACGGCCTGCGACGGCGTGCCATCGCGCCCGGGACCAGGCGCGGTGGGGGTGCTGCCGACGACCCGCGGCGCCAGCCTGCGTCCTTCAAGTGCGCGAACACCTCGAAGACCTCCTCACCGGCATCCACGCCTGCCAGCTCCTCCACGAGGAATACGACGACCCCGACCACGAGGACGCCGATGCCGACGAGGCGGAGGACCGGAACGACGAACAGGCCGAACAGCACCCAGGACCGCAGCCGCGAACGCTTCGCCCACCTCGTCCCCGAAACCGCCGCCCGACACCGCGACCGGCTCACCTGACCCGCCACCGAGACCGCCCGCCCGGACACACGACGCATCCCCTCGACAATCACCCAGGGTGACAACGGAGGGCTCTGACCACCCGCTCCCCTCGGCGACTCCGCGTGACAGCCGTCGACCTGTCGGCAACCGCACGTTCACCCAGGCCGTCGGCGCCTGCCCCGCCGAACGTGATCCACAAGGCCGCGAGCCGCTGAAGGGAGCCGTAGGCGATCTGAGCGCAGGTCAAGGGATCACGCCAGGTCAGAGCTATGCCGTCATGCGGCGGGCCCGGTGCGGTGGGCTTCGATGAAGCCGGGGGCGCCGGGGCCGGCGGCGGGCGGGAGGGGGCGGGCGTGGGTGGTGGCGAGGTGGTCGAGGGAGGTGAGGTGGGTGGTCCAGCCGCGGGCGGCGAGCCAGTCGTGGGTGCCGGGGCCGAGGCCGCCCCGCCACAGTGCGGTGATGTGGGCGAGCGCCGGGTCCTGCGGGGTGCCGGTGACGTCGCGGCCCTGTTCCAGCAGCAGGCGGCTGCCGGGGGCGGAGAGCGCGCCGACGGCAGCGAGCAGGCCGGCCGCCTCGTCGGCGCTCAGGTAGACCAGCAGGCCCTCGGCCAGCCAGGCGGTGGGCCGCCCGGGGTCGAACCCGGCCGCGGTGAGCAGGGCGGGCCAGTCGGGGTCGACCAGGTCGGCGGCCAGCGGGACGCGTTCGCAGGCGGGGGCGGCGCCGAGCCCGTCCAGGACCCGCTGCTTGAAGGCCAGCACCGGGGCGAGGTCGAGTTCGAACAGTCGGGTGCCGGACGACCACGCGAGCCGGTGGGCGCGGGTGTCCAGGCCGGCCGCGAGCAGCACGACCTGGCCGGTTCCGGCGGCGAGGAGGCGGTCGTCGTAGAAGCGGGTGCGCAGGATGCCCTGGGCGACCAGGCGCCTGGCGAGAGGTCCGTGGGGCCCGTCGGGCAGCGGCATCCCGGCGGCGGCGACGAAGGCGGCGGCGTAGGGGTCGGTGAACAGCGGTTCGGGCCGGGCGCTCTCGTAGGCCCGCACCAGGGCGACGGACAGGGCGGTGCGGGACACCGGGCTCAGGGCCTCGGGGGTCTGGGGCGTCATGGCCGAGAATTTACATCGGCACCGATGCATCTGTGAAGATGTATTCTTTCGGGGTGGACGGCGTACGGCTTCTCAGACTCGGCAAGCGGCTGACCGAACTCGGCCGGGAGATGGTCACCGACCCGGCCTCGCAGACCCTCACCCCCGGCGAGGTCGCGGTGATCGCCGACGTGTTCGGCCACCCCGCCAGCTCCGTCCAGGAGATCCGGGTACGGACGGGCTTCGCGCAGAGCCACGTCTCCGGGTCGGTCGCGCGGCTGCGCGAACGCGGGCTGCTGGACGCGGCCGCCGACCCGTCGGACGGCCGGCGCACCCTGCTCACCGTCTCCGCGATGGCCCGCCAGGCCGTCCACGGCTGGGTCGCCGAACCGGTGGAACCGGTGATCGCCCGGGCGGTGCCGGACGATCAGCGGGCCCGCCGGGCGGTGGAACTGCTCGACGAACTCGCCACCCTGCTGCTGCCCTGACGCACCCCGGGCCCGGCGCACCGTCGGCCCGGTCGGCCGGGGGTCAGGGACGCCAGTAACCCTGGGCGCACAGACGGGGTTTGGGCACGGTCAGGTCCGGCGGACGAACTGGCCCAGGTACCCGGTGACGCGGTCCTGCACTTCCAGTCGGAGACGGTCTGGCTGGTACGGCTGGACGGCGAGCCGAGCCTGAGCGAGCACGGCGACATCTGGCCGCCGAGCCGCCTTGCCGCCATCTCCAGCCCCTACCGTCGAAAGAACTACGAGTTCTCCGATCAGGACTGAACGGCGACCACCGCCGCGGGTTGGTGAGCAGTGAAGAGTCGGCCCCGGCACCCCACCCACCGGGGCCGACCCCCATCTGGCCCCTTACCGACCTACGGTGACATTCTGGACCCCAAGAAGGCCAGAGCAGCTCACAGCCGCGTAGGCCCGATCGTCCGGAGGGTAGACCCCGTCCCACAAGGTCGAACCGCCAGCCGCTTCGATCACCCAACCCGGGTACAGGCGCCGCATCATGGCGGCCGTCCGCCCCAGGTCCGCCCCACCCACCTGCCCCAGGCGACGAGGCACGTCCCCGTCGGCGTACACCAGCAGACCAGTCTTCGCGCCCAAGGATCCTCCTTGCAGTGAAGGCGCGTTGGGGTCGCACCCTACTCACGAGCACCGACAAGAGGAGGCACAGCCGGCCGCTCGTTCAGGCATCCGCCACCGCGTAGCCGAGTAGGCCGGCACGCTCGGCCATCACCTCGAAGTCCGCCGCCGGATTGAGCGCACCGACCGTCCGAGGGTCCAGCGGGGCGCCCGCCAGGAGCGCGGCGACAGCCTGCCGGTCGACGGGCCGTTCGTAGTAGTCCTCCGCGTCACTGCAGACGGCCTCGGCACTGCCGTCGGTCAGCACCCCGAAGAGCCAACCAGCTCCATCGGACTCCCCGGGCTCGAAAACCACAGGACCGCACTGCCACGAGGTCGCGCCCGTCTCGCGCCAGGCACACACCGTCACGTCGAAGAAGCCCTCGAACTGCAGCTCCGGATCAGCCGGGTAGTGCGCCAGCGCGGCGGGCAGGCCCTCCAGCAGCCCAGGCCAGTGCGCCCTGGGCCACTCCCGCCACGGCGTGGCGTCGCATTCATGGTCAAAACCGTAGAGAAAGACCCCGGCCGGATCGAAGACGATCCCGTACAGATCACCGGAACCGTTCTCCATCGTGGCCAGGTCCACGCCCGCACGCCAGCCCGGGACATAGCCGTGCCTCGGGGCGAAGCCGTCGAGCACGATGTCGAGCAGCGCCAGCGCCCGGCAGCGGGCACGCAGGACACCGGGGTCGGGAAGCACAGTCACGAGCTCCTGAACGTTCATGACGGTCATTGAACAGGCCACCGCCGACAGCCGGACGATCGAGAGCAGTCTGCGCCTCAGGGCAGGAGCCCGGTCATGACATCAGCGGGGAGGGAAGGGTTGGCGGCGGCCGCCGTCACGACCTGCCAGTCCTCGTCGGCCAGAAGGCCGACGAGGACTGCGGAAGGGATCTCTGGACGCGCGGCGGCGACGCGGCGGGCCTGCGGGTCCGCCAGACATGCGAGAAGCGCCGCGAGCGAGGCGTTCGGGTGGCGGGCGACCTCCCGAAAGGCCTTGCGCGCGGAGACGGGCTGACGGGTCAGTCCCTCCAGGACGAGCGCGGTCGCGTCAGGGTTCGTGGCGGCCTTGGCGGCCACGCGGAGACCGTGACGGTCGATCATGGCGAGCAGCTGGTCCTCGGTGAGACCCGGGTGCGGGGCGATTGCTTTGAGGACCTTCGCGTCGCAGTCGCGGACGAGCATGTCGCGGATCGCGTCCGGCAGGTCCCGGCGCAGGGCGATCAGCATGCGCCGGGTCGGGTCGGCGGCCGTGGCGAGGTCGACAACCTCCGCAAGCGTGGCCGCAGCGATGCGTGGGAGCAGCGGAGAGCCGAGTTTGGTGGAGCGGGTGAGCTGTGCCAACACGTCCAGCGGCAGACCCGGATGGTGTGCGAGGGACCGCTGGACGTCGTGGCCGTGGTCCTGGGCCAGCCTGCGGACCAGGGCCTCGTCGATCGACGGGTTCTTCGCCAGTGCCGCGCGGACCCACGGCACAGGGTCCCCGGCCAGTTGCGCGTAGGCGTGCCGCGGCAGACCCTCGCGTGCGGCGACGAGTTCACGCAGCAGCGCCGACGGGTGGTCGGTGAACCGGGCCACGGCCGGCGCCGGGGTGGCCGCGTTGTGCAGCGCCTGCCACTGAATGTCGTGCACGGCGGACTGATGGGATCCATCACACGCGTCCCCGGGCAACAGCACGCAATCGCCATGAGGGCAGTCCGGCGCATGGACGAAGGGCACCTCCTACTGGTCGCAGACTCGGCAGAACCGCACCGCAGGCAGGCCTTCGCCGGTGAGCAGCGCCGCCAGCAGCTCCGCTGGCGTCGCCTCATTGCCGGCGACCGCGCGGCGGACCTCTGCATGCGGATGGCACGCGAGTTCGGCGGCCAGGTACGTCGGGGCCCATCGGGCGAGTTCGGCGACGACCCGGGTGCCGGGGTCGTCGGCGAGGCTTCGGGCCACGTCCGGCTGGAGCCCGGGACACGCGGCCAGCTTCTCCCGGTGTTCCACGCACGGATCTGCGGCAAAGTGCCGGGCCCACTGTGGCAGGCCGACCCCCTGGTCGAGCAGGGCGAGTGCGGCGAACGGCTGGGAGACCGGATCGACATCCTCCGGCTGCAGCCGGCAGCCGTAGGCGAGCTGGACGGCAACCGTGACAGATCGAGCTGCCAGCGCGCGGACCTGATCGCGGTCCAGGTCCGGACGCAGCGCCAGCTCACTTGCGAGCTCCTCGTCCGCAGCGTCGATCAGCCGGTCAACCAGGTCGGGCGGGAGGGCGGGGTTCACGGCGAGGCCGAGCAGCGCGGGATTCACAGTGCGTCATCCTGCTGTGCGCACCGCGGAGTGTCCCCTGAATTCTTTGCCCGCCCAGCCTTCCGCCGGCCAGCACCGGGAAGCAGTTCGTCCAGACGCTTGAAGCCGCTGGAGGTCCTGGGAAAAGCGTCGGCGCTCTTGGAAATGATCTCCGAGAGCGCGGACTGACGCACGCCGCGGATCCCGTCGTGGACGAGGCGTTCACCGGCCTCGAACACGAGCTGGGCATCACGGCCGCGTGCCGGCTGACCGGCCGCTCCCGGGCCACCCACTACCGCAGGCTGAAGCCGCTGCCCGTGCGCGGGCCCAGGCCGCCGCAGGTCCAGCCGTCGGCCCTGACAGCCGAAGAGCGTGATGCGGTATTGGAGTTGATGAACAGCCCCGAGTACGCGGAGCTGGCGCCCGCGCAGATCTGGGCCCGTGAGTTGGACACCGGGCGCTACCACTGCTCGGTCTCCACGATGTACCGGATCCTGCGCGAGCGGGGGCAGTCCGGTGAGCGCCGCCGCCGGGCCACCCACCCGGCCAAAACGGTGCCCGAACTGGTCGCCGACGGACCCTCCCAGGTCTTCACCTGGGACATCACCAAAGCTGCCGGCCCCAGCAAGGGCATCTGGTACCACGCCTACGTCATCATCGACATCTTCAGCCGCTACATCGTCGGCCACACCGTCGAGTCGGCCGAATCAGCCGAGTCGGCCGAGCGGGCGGAGGAGTTGATCCGCGAGGCCATCGCGCGCAACGGCATCGCCCCCGAGACCGTGCACGCCGACCGGGGCACCTCGATGACCTCCAAGAAGGTCTCCCAGCTGCTGATCGACCTCGGCGTCACCAGAAGCCACTCGCGTCCCAAGGTTTCCAACGACAACCCTTACAGCGAGGCCCAGTTCAAGACCACCAAGTACATGTCCGACCATCCCGAGCGGTTCGACTCCCTGGCCCACGCCCGTGAATGGTTCGACGCCTTCATCTCGTACTACAACCACGAGCACCGGCACTCGGGCATCGGACCCCACACGCCCGCCGGCGTCCACTTCGGCACCGCGGAGGAGATCCGCGACCAGCGGGCCGTCACCCTCACCGAGGCCTACCCACGGCACCCCGAACGCTTCGACCGCCGCCCCAGACCACCCGAGATCCCGAAGACAGCGTGGAGCAACGACCCCGCCAAGCGCAGGGAACCCGCACCACAAACCTCATAACGCCACGACCGTCTCACTGGACTTGAAATCTTCCGCCCCGGCGCTGTTCCGGACTGTCGCCGGGACGGTGCCATGGTCGCTCTCCCGCAGTGAGCCAGCGCAGACGCCCGTCTTTGGGAGAGGTCCGGCAGAGACAACGCGCTCACTCCGTGAGGAAAAGGTCGCCCTTGCGGAGGTTGCACATCCAATGGCTCAGCTGGACGTTGTCGCTGGTGTGATCGCCACCCGCAGTCACCGGCACCCGGTGGTCCAGGGTCGCGCACCACATGTCGGGCCATGACAAGGCCGGGTCAACTGCGGTGTGGCAGATCTGGCAGACCCAACCGTCTCGTTCGAAGATCGCCTGCGGGTCCAGACGCTCGATCTCGCCCTCCTGCCCGAGCCTGCGCATGCGGCTGGCGTAGCTGCTGGCCGCTGCGCTGATGCGCTTGAGCCGCTGGGAGCGGGCTACGTACGCGGGGGTCCACAGCGTGGGGATGTCCTGGAAGCCGCAGACGTGGGCCGTCCAGGTGTACTCGTTGCCGTCCTGGTCGATGTCGCGGATGATCTCCTGGTACCAGCGCCAGGTCCGCCCGCGGGCTTCGAAGGGCGTGTATGTGTCGACCTTGTGCAGGCCGAGGTACTGGCCCAGGAGGAGCGACGTCGGGGTGCCGCTCTCATCGACCTCGTAGAAACAGGTCGAGCCTGTTTCCTCGTGCAGGGCGAACACCACGCGGTCGAGCCGCCAGTGGTCCGGTGCTCCTGCGGTGACCTGCCAGGGAATATTCTCCGGCAGCAGGACCGACAGCGGCAGGTAGACGGTGCGAGAACCGTGGCGCTCGACGAGATCGCCCGGCTTGGGCGAGTAGCCGAGAAACTCATACGGAAATGGCGAGTCCTGAGGCAGGGTCCGGAACACCTGGGGTCCACGCGACGGTTGGGGATCCGGGGCGTTCACGGTCGGTGGGCTGACCTCGCCCCGTTCGATCTGCCGGTTCAACCGACGATTGAGCGTAGCGTTGCACCGGGGCGAGCACACATGGCGGTCCCGCTGCTTCCAGTGAGCGGTCGGCGCTATGGCCTCCCCGCACAGCCTGCACGGCTCCCCTCCTTTGGCGCGGCTCTCGGTCTTCAGAACCTCGTCGCGCCACTGCCAGTACTCGCTGTCGTTCCCCACGCCGCCATGTCCTTCCGTCGACATACCGGCTCGACTGTAGACGAACCAGATCGGCATCGTCCGACTACCCTCTCCCTCCGCAACCGGCCCAACCGTCGTCGCGTTGTCCGCCAGCGCCTCCAGTCACAGCGAGTAGCAGTGATCCGACGCCCCTTCAGCAAGAGGTGCATCCGGCGCCCGACGGCCGTGCCCTCGGGCCCACCGGCCAGTCCGGCCGTCGCGGGCGAATCCGGGTCAACCACCCACCAGCCACGGAGGTGATCTTTGCTCGGCGCGTCATGGTGAGCGCGCGCTCTGCCGGCACGCCAGGCGAATCGCGAACCCGGGATCACTCACGGAGAGCGTGGCGCTACCGGATGAGCAGGGCAGACCTGAGCCCGGGCTCGCGAAGGTGTGCGAGGAGCCGGGAGTCGTCCTCGAAGACGATCTCGGCGGCGGGATCGAGCGCCTGATGCAGCATCGCCTGCACGACATCGGCCATCGGCTGTTCGTTGACGACCCTGGCCCACTGGTCAGCTGCTTCGTGGTCGCCCTGGGCCGTGGCTGCGGCCCACTGGGCGACGCAGGCCTTCGTGACGTGGTAGGCGTTCACCCTGCCCTTTGCCAACAGGCCTCGGTTGAGGTCGAACACGTCGATGGTGGCCTGGCCCCTGGGCGTGAGCGGGTGGTACCTGCCGACTGCCAGGACAGGCGCAGGTGCGGTGTCGGATCCTCGGCCGTGGGGTCGATCAGCAGTGGGTTCCCGCCTTCGTCGAGCGGGAAAGCGGCACCCTTCAGGTGGCTGTTGCACAGCGAGCAGGCGAGGAGGTGGTTGGTCCAGTCGAAGGCGCGGATCGGACGCCGGTCGATCGGCTCGAAGTGGTCGATGTCGGTGGCCTGGTTGTCTCCGCAGTACATGCACCGCTCCCGCCCGGCCGCCATGTCGGCGAGGAGATCCCGCAGCGGCGCGTGCACGTGGCGTCGCACCGTGGTGTTCTTCCAGAGCTGTCGCGCCTTGGTCTCGGGTTCCGGGGCCAGCACGATCTCGGATGTGCACTCGGCCATGCGGGAGCGCGGCGGTTCGGGCAGGGGAAGCCGCCGGATCCGGATCACACGACGTGCCCGGTCAGGGAGTACAACCGAGCCGCGACCTCGTCGACCCGGGCAGAGGGGGAACTGGTCAGTGTCCGCTTCAGCAGGCGGTACCGTTCCCGCTCGTCCTCGCCGGCCTCACCGGACACGATCTTCATCTCCAACGCGACCAGGAGCGCCCGGGCCTCGTCCGCACGCTGCGAGTACGGGGTGTCGAGACCGAAGAGCTCGGACAGCACCGCATCGTCGCCGCTGCCGAACACCACCCGGTCGTACAGGTCGGTCCCGACGACCTGGGGAGCCTCATCGACGTCGGGGCCAGGCAGGCGGATCAGCCCTGCGGGGTCGGCCGCCTGGCAGATGTAGGGGCTGTGGGTGGTAACCAGGAACTGGACCAGCGGGAAGTGCTGCTTGAGCCACCCACCGATGCGTTTCTGCCACGACACGTGCAGGTGCGCGTCGATCTCGTCGATGATCACGACACCGGGAACGGTCACGACGGGGTGGCCACTGTCGCGTTCGACGTGGATGGCGCCGTAGGTGTCGTGGAGTTGCTTGAGGATGTCAACGACGAGCGCGGCAACGGTGCGGTAGCCGTCACTCATCTCCCGAAGGGCGAACGACCGGCCGTCGTGCGCCACCCACAGGCCGTCGGAGTCGACGTCCCCGATGGTGTACTCGGTCCGGCGATCTCCTCGCGGGACGATACCTCGTCGCCCGGCTTCGCGAACACCGTCTGCCGGCACTGGCCATCGAGGATCCCGGCTACGCCGAGTTGACCGTCCACTCGACCGCCCCCGACCCGGACGACGTGATCGAGCGTGTGAAGCAGTGGGCGTCCGGCCACCGACCGCAGGACGGGCAGTAGCGGCAAGAGACGGCAGGGCTGGGTGCAGGCTGCGGCAGTGTCGCGAAGCGGCCGGGCGCCACCGCCACAAGGACTCGACCAGGTCGGGGAAGTACGAGGTCACGTGGTCCCTCGGGAGACGTTCGTGCCTTCGTGGTCACGCCTGAGCAGATCCGGGCGAAGCGATGGGGTCGTGCATGCGTCCGGGCAGTTCGCTCCAGTCGTGGAGTGCGCCGTGGATCAGGTTCTCGAACTGGGCTCTGCCCTCATTGACGAGGAGGTCCTTCAGGCAGGCGCAGTCCTGCATCGGGCCGCCGCCGGTGAAGCAGACGAGGATGCCGGCGGCTTGGAGGCCGCGTGCCGCGGCGGCGACCTCGTACCCGAACGGCAGGGGTACCCGGCCGGCCAGTTCCCGGGCGAAGACCTGCTCGATCCGGGGTCGGCCCAGGGCCGCCCACAGTCGGCCGATGACGGCACCGACCATGCCGTGCAACGACTTCCTGCCGTCTAGCAGCGCCCGGGCAAGCGTTGCAAGGGCCTCGCAGCCCCTCCCCCGCTGCTGTTCGAGGAGGGCGTTCCAAGTCGACTCGCTCGCGTACCGCAGCGCCTGGGAGACGATCACGTCGTTGCCGCCGCCGGAAACGAGTTCGACGCAGACCTGCGCCGCGCCGTCCGACTCCGCCCGGCTCACCACCCGCGGTGCGGGCCGCTGCGGACGGCGTTGGACCGGGATCACGGGGGTTCTCGGCGCGGGGGTGGGAGCGGGTCGCGTGCTTCGGGAGGGGCGGTTCACCGTGGCGGCGGGACGGCGGGTCCTCGTGCCGGTGGGATGGGGCTGGGAGGAGTTCGTGGCTCGTCGCGGCGACGGGTCGAGGGGGCGTCTGCCGCCCGGGAGGCCCTGGTGCTGGTGGCATCGCAGGCCCTGCTGCCGCACCCGGTTCCTGCAGAGCCTTCCGTCCTTCTTCATGGCACGGCACCTGTTGACCATTCACAGAGAGTGACCGGTCGAACACCTTCGAGCAAGGCGTCAAAGGTCCCACCGGATCGATCGAGTCATCCCCGGCGGACCCTGCGGCCAGTGCGATCGGGACGTGGTTGCACGATGTGGCTGCCCACGGGTCTTCGGGTGCCGAACGAGACTGCCCTGAACTGTTCGGCCATCCGTTCGCAAGGCGCTGCTGTGCGGGAAGCCGACAAGGCGAGGTGTCGGGCCCGGGAGCTGCCTCCGGCGGTCCTTCTCCGACCGAAGCAGCGGTGGAGCCGGGGCACCTCGCGCCTCGGCCCCACCGTTCTACGTGGAAGTGAATCGTTCAACGACGGAAGTCGCGGTGCGGGTCGCGGGTCTTCACGTTCCCGAACGGTTCGAACCAGGCCGCCACGCGCAGGTCGCCCATGCCGATCTGCCGGTTGGTCTCGCCGTCCGGGTCCTCGATGCCGTCGAACCGGGCGCTGTAGAGCATCAGTACGTCGGTGTCCTGGAAGAACATGTCCGTGCAGGCGCCGAAGTCGTAGTCGTCGCGGTCGACCGGCAGCGCGGCGTGGACGGCGTCCTCCTTGTCGTCGAGTTCGTCCTGCAGGTCGCGGGCGTCGTCGAGGGCGAAGTGGAGGGCGAGGTTGAAGAGTGATTCTGCGGCGGCCGGCCAGGTTCCGGCGCGCACGTGGGCCACCGCCTGCCGGAGGGAGGCCGCCGGCGCATCAGGGAGTCGTCCGCACAGGTCCTCGACATGTTCCTCCAACGGGGCGTCGGAGCCCGAACGCAGAGCGCGGAGCAGTTCGGCGGCTCATTGGGCGAGTTCGGGCTCGCGGCAGGTGAGGACGGCCTGGAGCGAGTCCGGTCCGTCCTGGTGGCCGACGAGAGCCAGAACGCGGCTCTTGCTGGCTGTGTGCTCGCAGAAGAAGTCGCGGAGCGCAGCGGTGAGATGGTGCTGGGGCATGCGGAGGACTCCGGAGGAAGGGGCGCGGGCAGGTGGTGCCGCACAGGCGTGGAGTTCCGCTGGTGGACGCGCTGCTGACGCGTCCCCGGACGGTGGTGAAGGCGATCGACCGTGGCTGGTTCCGCCGATGCTGTCGGCGGCCCGGACCTGGGTCCGCCATCACCGTACCCGACGGCAGCACCCGTGTCCGCTTCGAAAGCCGGATCGGTCCCGTCTGTTGAACCGTAGACCGGCCTGTTGACCTGGTTGTCCGATCCATGGAGCAGGATGGGCCTGACCATTCGTGTCTGGGGAGGAACGTACGGCATGACCACCAACAGCTCACGGCTGCCTGTGGAGTTCCTGGTCGCTGTTGCAGCCGGCGCCGACGCCGGGTCGGCTGCGGCCCGGATGGCTGCCGAGCAGGCCCGCGCATTGGCAGATGACCGGCAGTACGCGCGTCTCCTCGAAGCACTGCTCACGAGACCTTTTCGGGACGAGGCGCCTGACTGGCTCTTGGAAGCGGCGGTGACGAGCGGCCTGCGGAAGGCGGAGTCAGAGCCCGAGTACCTGGTCGGGACGGCGATCGAGCTGGTGGCTCTCGCGCTTGCCCATCCCGAGTGCGGGGATGCCCTTCGAGACAGTGCACTCCAACGTTGCACGGCCAGCCAGCTCGGTTCTCTCGGTACCGCCGGCCGGTCGCCGGTTCTGTACAAGGCCGTCGCCTCCGAGCTGCGCAGGCGGGTACCTCAGCGTCCGTTCATCACACCAGCCCTCCTCAAGGAACCGACACCCGCCCAGCTGGTCCTGCGGACAGAACACCTTCACGACGACGTGTTCGACACCGCGGTCTCGCTGCTGCCCGATGCGCCCGACTACAGCGATCACGACAACGAGAACTCCGACGCCTGGTGGGAGCGGACCAAGCAGGCGTTCGCCGCCTGGGAGACCATGTGGTCGGGGGTCCTCAAGCGCCACCCCGACCGGCACTCCCAGCTCGTCGTCCGCACCGAAGGAACCGACGCGCACCGCGTCATCATGGACCAGCTGCTCGGCAGCCTGCCGTGGATGGTCGAGCCCAGCCTGCTCAAGCGGATCGCCTTCGAGGATCTGGACCGCTTCGCTCGGGCCAGGTTGGTGGCCCGGGTGTGCCGCGTCCTCCAGGAAGGCTCCTCACCGGAGGAAGCCCGGAAGCACTTCGCTGCCGAACTCGCCACCCTCGGCGAGGAGGGCCGCGAACACATCGAGCATTACCTTGAGGACAGCGGTCGCCGGGCCAGGTGGGGCATGGGCGCCGCCGTCTCGTGGGCTTCCCACGCCGCAGAGGGGCGGTGGCGCCTGGTACTCAACCCCGCCGAGGCCAAGCCCTCGTACGGCGATCCCTACACCTGGCTCACGCCCGCGGATGAACTCACCGAACTGGGACGGCACTTCGCCGATGTGGCGGTACAGGCGCTCCAGACCTGGCAACCGAACGGCTCCCTCGGCATCAGCCAGGCAGCCGACCTCCGCTGGGTCCATGCCATGCTGCTCCACCTGCCCGACGTGACACCTGCCGTCAAGAAGACGGTCCAGTCGATGATCCGCGATGCCCGGCGCGGCCAGACCCGTCCCAGGTCCTACGACTACACGGCCCAGGAGGACCACCGGCAGTTCACCGAACTGATCGCTGCAATCAGCCGGATCGTCACCGATCCGCTCCCCCAGACATCCGCCACACGACGCGCGGCCCTCGGCGATCCCGCACAGGTGACGCCCCGCGCCCTCTCCGCCGTCGCCGCGAACGTCCTCGACGAGTACCTGGACCGGCATGCCGGCGACGACGAACTCGTCGAGAAGGCACTGCTGTCGTTCGCGCACAGTGGCTACGGGTACGACCGCTCCTTCCCCGATGTCCTCGCACGCCACACAAACCCGCGGCAGGCAGTCCACACGCTGACTCACGGACTACGGAGCAGGCTCGGCGGGAATCCCGCCAACCGCGAAGCCTGGGCCCGGCACGTTCTCGCTCTGCCCGACTGCCCCGACGAAACCGTCCTCGCAATGCCGGCCTGGACCGCACTCAAAGCGAAGGGAAGCCACTACGACACCATCCACCCCACCGTGGTCGCCCTGGTCGTCGGCATACTCGGCGACGACGACCACGTTTGGCAACGGCTTGCCGACAGCCCGATCAGCTCCTCCGGCCCGAACGCCTGGCTCCGCCTCGGCGACATCCTCACGGCCGCAGCAGAGGGAACGGCATGGCCGAAGCCGCCCACCGCCCGGTGACAGATCCAGGCGGCCCCGAGGCAGGCTGGCCTTACGGCAGTACCGAGCCGGTCCGAGTACGCAGGTCAAGCACTACCCGGCCATACACCGCCGTGCCTCGTCGTCCCATCGTCCTCGAGGTCGGCAGTCCTGAACTCGGAGACCTGGGCGGCCGCGTGCAGCACAGCAGGCCGTCCTGCTGAGCTGCGAGGACGCCTCCCCTGTCCAGGTCGCCGCCGCCGACCGGTCGCGGGCCGGGCGGCGCGCCGAGAGCGGGCGGCGATGTGTACGAGGTCGATGGGTGGACGGGTATCCAAAGGCTTGATCAGGTACCGGGTGCGTGCGCTCCGCGATCGTGGCATGTCTACCAGCGCCCGCTGAAGGGTTCGGCGGTGGACGCGTTCGAGCCCGAGATCCGCGAGCTGCTCAAGGCGACCCCGACGATGCCGGCCACGGTCATCGCCGAGCGGATCGGCTGGGAACGCGGGATCACGATCCTCAAGGAACGGGTGCGCGAGCTGCGGCCCGCACGCCATGGCGCTCGACACCGAACCGAACACGATTCTGGAGGGCGGGCCCGCGAACGGCCTGCCGGAGCACGAGCGGGTCCGGTTCCTGGACGCGGAGCAGCACGTCCTCAAGCTGCCGCGCGGGAACCGGTACGAGCACTTCCGACGCTCACACCGGACGGTGCGTCACGAGGCCTCCGAGTCGCGTGTGTTCGAGTGGACGGGGTCCACCCGCCCGGCCGAGTAGCCCGGAGGGCGAAGGGGCGGGCGAGCGACCAGGACAGTCGAAGGCGCGAGCGGACTGGCGGAGGCCGGGCCTCAGAGGTCCCCGGCGCCCACCGCTGCCTGCTCCCGGTCGTAGGAGTCGCGCGAGCGGGCGATGGCGTCGCGGTGGCGCTCCGCCCAGGCGGTGAGGCCCTTGAGGGAGGCGTAGAGCTCGTCGGCCATCTCGGTGCCGCGGTACTCCACCTTGGGCGGCACGGTCGCGTAGACGGTGCGCTCGATCAGTCCGTCGCGTTCGAGGTTCCGCAGCGTCAGAGTGAGCATACGGCGACTGATTCCGGGTACGGACCGTTCGAGTTCGGTGAAGCGGACCGGGCCGTGGCTGAGGTTGAGCAGGATCCCGATCGCCCACTTGCCGCTGATCCGGTTGAGCGCCTCCAGGACGGTGCACGCCTCGCGGGCGGGGGCCGGGTCGCCGCCGGCCTCCTCGATGTCCTCGATCACATCGCTGTTCCCCAGGAACATGAAAGTGCCTCCTTACGGTGGACTTGATGGTCACACATGATGGTCGCTGTAACAAGAAGTGCCCTCAGGGAGCGCGGGCGCCACCGGGCGCCCCTCCCGGGCCGTTCCCGAAGGACTCCTCCGATGACCACGCAAGCCCCGCCGTCCCTCCAGCCTTCCAGGTCACGCTGGTTGGCGCTGGGGGTCCTCTGCACCGGCAACCTGATGATCATCCTCGACGGTTCGATCGTGACCGTCGCCCTCCCGACCATCCAGACCGACCTCGGCTTCACCCAGTCCGGCCTGGCCTGGGTGGTCAACGCCTACCTCATCGCGTTCGCCGGGCTGCTGCTGCTCTCCGGCCGGCTGGGCGACCTGCTGGGCGGCAAGCGCGTCTTCAGCGCGGGCCTGGGCCTGTTCACGGTGGCCTCGCTGGCCTGCGGCCTGTCCTCCTCCTCGACGACGCTGGTGGCGTTCCGGTTCATCCAGGGGGTCGGCGGGGCGCTCGCCTCGGCCGTCGTCCTGGGCATGATCATCACCCTGTTCCCCGACGCCGGCGAGCGCGCCAAGGCACTGGCGGCGTACGCGTTCGTCTCCGCGGCCGGCGCCTCGCTGGGCCTGATCCTGGGCGGCGTGCTGACGCAGAGCTTCAGCTGGCCGTGGGTGTTCTACGTCAACGTGCCGATCGGCCTGGTGGCGCTCGTGCTGACGCAGAGCGTGGTGCCCGGCGGGAAGGGACTGGGACTGCGCGAGGGCGCCGACCTGGTCGGTTCGGTGCTCGCCACCGGCGGTCTGATGCTGCTGGTCTACACGATCGTCAAGGCCGAGGAGTACACCTGGGGCGACGGCCGCACGCTGGGCCTGCTGGCCGGCTCGCTGGTGCTGCTGACCGGCTTCGTGGTCCGCCAGGCGTACGCGGCCAAGCCTCTGCTGCCGCTGCACATCTTCCGCTCCCGGGCGGTCTCCGGCGCCAACGGCATCATGGTCCTGATGGTCGCCGGCCTGTTCGGCTACCAGTTCTGCACCGCGCTGTACTTCCAGAACGTCCTGGGCTACGACGCACTGAAGACCGGGCTCGCCTTCCTGCCCGCGCCGGTCACCATCGCGATCGTCTCGCTGGGCTTCGCGGTCAAGCTGAACCAGAAGTTCGGGCCCCGCCGGGTGCTGGTCGTCGGCCTGCTGCTGGTGGCCGCGGCGCTCGCGCTGCTGGCCCGGGTGCCGAGCGACGGAAGCTTCCTCGCCGACATCGTGCCGCCGTTCGTGCTGCTCGGCCTCGGCTTCGGCGCGGCCATGCCGGCGCTGATCGGCCAGGCCATGTCGGTCACCTCGCCCAACGACGCCGGCATCGCCTCCGGCCTGGTGAACACCACCCAGCAGGTCGGCGCCTCGATCGGCACCGCCGTGCTCGCCACGGTGGCCGCCTCCCGCACCGCGACACTGCTCGGCAAGGGCGACAGCAAGGTGGCGGCGCTCACCGGCGGCTTCCACCTCTCCTACGGGCTCAGCGCCGTGTTCGTGGCGGTCGGCGTCCTGGTGGCCGCCTTCGTCCTGCGCAGCCCCGCGGACGGTGCCGAGAGCGCCCCCGGACCGGACCTCAAGTCTGCGGATTCCCCCGTGCCGCACATTTGACGGTCCCCGTGCGGCCGTTCCGGAAGGCCCCCCGGAACGGCCGCACCACCCTGACGGCGCGCACCGCCGCCGGGGCCGCACCGCACCGCACTCCGCACCACGTCAGAGCACGCCGGCCGAGCACACCCGCGAGCGTCCCGCCGCGAAACCCGCGGGCCCCGGAAAGGGCCCGCATAGGGGGACGGTCAGGGGGGTCGGATCCGGACGGAGCCAGCAGACTCGTCGCATCGTCCGCGGCCGGGGCCATCAGCGCCTGCCCCGCGGGGTGGGCGGGCCTTACGCCGCCCACCGTTCCCCCGCCTCGCGCAGGATCGAGAAGGACCCATGTACACCAGACGCCGTTTCCTCCGTCTCCCGGTCACCCTGACCGCCGCCGCCGTCATCGGCCCCGCCGTCCTCACGGCCTGCTCCGACTCCTCCGCCCCGCCCTCCGCGAAGAGCGGCGGCGGCACCCTGCGCTACGGCGCCGCCGTCGAACCCGACAGCTGGGACCCGCACGCCGCGTCCACCGCCGTCACCGGGCGGCTGCTGCGCCCGGTGCTGGAGTCGCTGGTCGCGATCGCCCCGGACGGGACCGTCAAGCCGTGGCTGGCCGATTCGTGGGCGGTCTCGCCCGACGGCCTCACCTACACCTTCACCCTGCGCACCGGCGTGACCTTCAGCGACGGCACCCCGTTCGACGCGGCGGCCGTGAAGGCGAACTTCGACCACGTCACGGCGGCGAAGACGGCGTCCAAGCGGGCGGCCGGCCTGCTCGGCCCCTACAAGGAGACCGAGGTCGTCGACCCGCGCACGGTGGCCGTGCACCTGACCGCCCCTCACTCCTCGTTCCTCGGCTCGGCGGGGAGCACCTTCCTCGGCTTCCACTCCCCCGTCGCGCTGCGCGACCACGCGGGCGACCTCTCCTCCGGCGGCGCGTTCGTCGTCGGCACCGGCCCGTTCACCTTCGAGTCGGTGACGCCGGGCCAGCAGGCGGTGTTCAAGCGCCGGCCCGACTACAACTGGGCCCCGCCGACCGCCGCCCACCAGGGGCGGGCGAAGCTGGAGAGCATCGTCGTGCTGCTGCTGAAGGAGGACGCCTCCCGGGTCGGCGCCCTGACGTCCGGTCAGGTCGACGCCGCCGAGCTGATCCCCGCCAACCGGCTGGCCGGCCTGCGCGGCCAGAACGGCGTCCAGGTGGTCCGCAAGGCGGTCCCCGGCGTCCCCTACACCTACTACCTCAACACCGCCCGCGCGCCGTTCGACGACCCGCGCGCCCGGCAGGCCGTCCGGCACGCCATCGACTTCGCCGGGATCGTCAAGGGCATCTTCCAGGGCGAGTACGAGCAGGCCTGGGGGCCGCTGGCGCCCTCCACCCCCGGCGCCGAGCCGTCGTTCGCCAAGCCGGCCTGGGAGTACAGCAAGGAGAAGGCGGAGAAGCTGCTGGACGAGGCCGGCTGGACCGGGCGGGACGCCGAGGGCTACCGCACCAAGGA
Source organism: Kitasatospora sp. NPDC087315 (assembly GCF_044744345.1). Classification (NCBI taxonomy): domain Bacteria; kingdom Bacillati; phylum Actinomycetota; class Actinomycetes; order Kitasatosporales; family Streptomycetaceae; genus Kitasatospora; species Kitasatospora sp. NPDC087315. The sequence goes on from NZ_JBIUYD010000017.1 coordinate 144,066, forward strand.
CGGCAAGCGCCTCACCGCCGAGCAGCCGTACGTGCAGACCTTCGTCTCGGCCCAGAACCACACCTTCGACGTGGGCGTGCAGGACGCGCTGAAGCAGGTCGGCATCGAGCTGAAGCTGGTGCCGCTGGACTCCGCAGGCTCCACCGGGCGCACCGGCAAGGGCGACTACGACGTGTTCGCCTTCGCCTGGCAGGGCTCCGACCCGAGCCTGCTGGGCAGCCTCTACCACTCCAAGTCCCAGTTCGGGGGCGGCGGGGCGAACGGCAGCCGGGTCAAGGACGCCGAGATCGACGGCTGGCTGGACCAGGCCGAGGCGACCGTGGACGCCGCGCAGCGAGCCGAGCTGTACCGCAAGGTCCAGCGGAAGATCGTCGAGCAGGCGTACTCCTTCCCGGCCTACATCGCCACCATGGACGTCGCCCGGCACGGCAAGGTGAACGGGCTGGTCCTGGACGTCGACGCCAACCCCGACTTCTACGGCATCGGGGTGGCCTGAGGTGTCCGACCGCGCCCGGCTTGTGCCGCGACGGCACGTGCCGCCCTGGGCCAGGTTCGTCGCCCGGCGGCTCGCGGCGGGGCTGGTGGTGGTGTGGGGGACGCTCACGGTGACGTTCTTCGCCCTCCACCTCGCCCCCGGCGACATCGTGGACGGACTGATCGGGCCGGGCGCCGCCGCCACCCCGGCCCTGCGTGACCAGGTGATCGCCGAGAACGGCCTGGACGACCCGCTGCTCGTCCAGTACGGCCGCCAGCTCGCCCAGTTGGCGAGCGGCGGCCTCGGCTGGTCGTACCAGCTCAACGAGCCGATCGGGCGGCTGCTCGGCAGCCAGCTCGGCCCGACCGTCGAGCTGGCGGTGTCCGCGCTGGTCACCGCGCTGGTGCTGGCGGTGCTGGCGGCCACCCTGACGGCCGGCCGGGGCTGGGCGGTGCGCGGTGCCGCCGGTATGGCCGAGCTGCTGATGGTGTCGATGCCGTCGTTCTGGCTGGGCATCATCCTGCTGACGGTGTTCTCCTACCGGCTGCACGCGCTGCCCTCGATCGGGGCGGACGGGCCGGCGGCGCTGGTGCTGCCGACGCTGGCGCTGGCGCTGCCGCTGGCCGGAGTGCTCGCCCAGGTGATCCGCCAGGAGCTGGAGAGCGCCGACGGCCGCCCGTTCGTGCTGACCGCGCGCTCGCGCGGCCTGGGCGCGACGGCGGTGCTGCTGCGGCACACCCTGCGGCACGCGCTGCTGCCGCTGACCACGCTGGCCGGCTTCGTGCTGGGCAGCCTGTTCGGCGGCGCGGTGCTGGTGGAGAACATCTTCACCCGGCCGGGCCTGGGCCGGGTGCTGGCCAACGCGGTCGGCTCGCGCGACCTGCCGGTGGTCAGCGCCCTGGTGGTCATCTCCAGCGCGGCGTTCGTGGTCATCAACACCCTGGTGGACGTGCTCCACCCGCTGATCGACCCCCGGCTGCGCGAGAGAGGAACGGCATGAGCACCGTGACCGCCCTCCTCGACCGGCCGGCCGCGGCCACCGCCCGCCGGGGCGCGCTGCTGCGCTCGTCGGCCCGCCTGGCACCGCTGGTCCTGCTGGCCGCGGTGGCGCTCGTGCTGGTCTTCCCCGGGGTGTTCGCCACCCACGCCCCCGAGGCGACGGACGTCGCGGCGGCGCTGCGCCCGCCCGGTGCCGAGCACTGGCTGGGCACCGACCAGCTCGGCCGGGACGTATGGTCGCGGCTGGTGCACGGCACCCGGCTGTCGCTGCTGATCGCGGTCGGCGCGACGCTGATCGGGGTGGGCGGCGGCGCGCTGCTCGGCCTGGTCGCCGGCTGCGGCGGACGGCGCGTCGACTTCGCCCTGATGCGGGTGGTGGACGTGCTGCTGGGCTTCCCCGAACTGCTGCTCGCGCTGGTGGTGGTGGCGCTGCTGGGCGGCGGCACGGTCAACGTGGCGATCGCCATCGGCATCGCCGGGGTGCCCAACTACGCCCGGCTGGTGCGCGGCCAGGCACGGCTGGTGCTGCGCTCGGAGTACGTGGAAGCGGCGCGGGTGCTGGGGGTGCCGGCCTGGCGGTCGGTGCTGCGGCACGTGCTGCCGAACGTCGGCGGCCCGCTGGTGGTGCTGGCCTCCATCGGGCTGGGCTCGGCCATCATCTCGGGCTCCGGGCTCAGCGTGCTCGGCCTGGGCCCGGTCCCGCCGGAGGCGGACTGGGGCTCGATGGTCGCCGACGGCAAGGACTTTCTCCAGACGGCCTGGTGGATCTCGATCGCACCCGGCCTGGCCGTCTCGGTCGTGGTGGTCTGCACCACGCTGATCGGCCGTTCGCTGCAGCTGAGGGCGGTGCGATGACGACGACGACAACGGAAGCGACCGCGGCGAAGGCGGCGGCCGGGGACACCGGTGCGTCGGTGCCGGGCCCGCTCGTGCGGGTGGAGGGGCTGCGGGTGTCGTTCCCCGGCGCGCCGCGGCCCGCCGTGGACGGGGTGTCGCTGGCCATCGGCCCCGGGGAGTGCGTGGCGCTGGTCGGCGAGTCCGGCTCGGGCAAGTCCGTCACCTCGCGTTCCCTCATCGGGCTGGCGGGCGCCAGGGCCCGGGTCTCCGCCCGGACCCTGGAGGTGGCCGGGGCGGACACCACCGGCTTCGGCGAACGGCAGTGGCGCGCGGTGCGCGGCCGGCGGGTCGCCATGGTCTTCCAGGACGCGCTGACCGCGCTGGACCCGCTGCGCACCGTCGGCGCCGAGATCGCCGAGGCGGCCCGCCTCGGCGGCACCGCCGGCCCGGACGGCGGTGCCCGGGTGGTGGAACTGCTCACGGCGGTGGGCGTGCCGGAGCCGGAGGCCCGGCGCACCCAGTACCCGCACCAGCTCTCCGGCGGGCTGCGCCAGCGCGCGCTGATCGCCTCGGCGCTGGCCGCCGACGCCCCGCTGCTGATCGCCGACGAGCCGACCACGGCGCTGGACGCGATCGTCCAGGCGCAGATCCTGGCACTGCTCGGCCGGCTCAAGGACGAGGGCCGGGGACTGCTGCTGGTCAGTCACGACCTGGCGGTGGTAGCGCAGTTGGCGGACCGGGTGCTGGTGCTGCGGCGGGGCGGGGTGGTGGAGAACGGGCCGGCCGGCCGGGTGCTGTCCGCCCCGGAGCACCCGTACACCCGGATGCTGCTGGACGCGGTGCCCTCGGGCCGCCCGCCGGCCCGTCCCGCCCAGGCCCCGCCCGAGGCACCGGACGCCGAGGAAGCGGCCCCGGTACTGACCGGGCGCGGGCTGGTCAAGTCCTTCGCCCTGGGCGGGCCGAGGGCCCTCGACGAGGTCGGGTTCACCCTGCGGGCGGGTGAGGCGCTGGGCGTGGTCGGCGAGTCCGGCTCGGGCAAGACCACGCTGGCGCGGGTCGCGATGGGTCTGTCCCGTCCCGACGCCGGGGAGGTGCTGCTGCACGGGCGGCCCTGGTCGGCGCTTGCGGAGCGGCGGCGCCGGGCCGGGCGCTCGGCGATCCAGTTCGTCCAGCAGGACCCGTACGCCTCGGCGGACCCCCGGTTCACCGTGGCGCGGATCATCGGCGAGGCGCTGCCGGGACTGCGGCGCGCCGAGCGGGCCCGGCGGTGCGCGGAACTCCTCGACCAGGTCGGCCTGCCGGCCGAACTGCTCTCCCGCCGGCCGCACCAGCTGTCCGGCGGTCAGCGCCAGCGGGTGGCCATCGCCCGGGCGTTGGCGGGCCGTCCGCAGGTGCTGGTCTGCGACGAGCCGGTTTCGGCGCTGGACGTCTCGGTGCAGGCGCAGGTGCTGGAGCTGCTGGACCGGCTGCGGCGCGAGCGGGGCATCGCCCTGCTGTTCATCACCCACGACCTGGCCGTGGTGCGGCAGGTCGCCGACCGGGTGCTGATCATGCGCGGCGGGTCGGTCGTCGAGGAGGGCGAAACCGAGCGGATCTTCGAGGCCCCCGCCCACCCGTACACCCGGGCCCTGCTGGACGCCGTCCTGCGGCTGCCCGGCGCGGACGGTGCGGGCAGTGCGGACGGCGCGGACGGTGCGGACGGGACGCACGGCGCGGACGGGACGCACGGCGCGGACGTCACCGGCCGCGACGACCCGGAGCAGGACACGGAGTAGGACACCGAACACGTCGCCGGGCAGGACGGCGAGCACGTCACGAAGTGGGAGACATGACTGACACGACGACGGACGCCGTCCCCGAGGCCGCCGAGGTGTGGCTGCGGCGGGCCGAGGAGGTCGCGGCGCGGCTGGCACCCGGCGCCGCCCGGCGCGACCGTGAGGGCACCCCGCCGGTGCGGGAGATCCGGCTGCTGAAGGAGACCGGCCTGGTGACCCTCCTGGGGCCGGTCGAGTACGGCGGGGCCGGCCAGAACTGGTCCACCGCGTTCCGGGTGGTGCGCACCGTCGCGGCGGCCGACGCCTCGGTCGGCGAGCTGCTGGCCCACCACTACGTGTGGGTGTCGATCGCCGAGTTCATCGGCACCGACGAGAAGATCCAGCACATCGGCGAGGTGTCGGCCCGGGCCCGGTGGTTCTTCAGCGGGTCCTCGAAGCCCCGCTCGGCGCCCCTGGTGATCCAGGACACGGGCCGCGAGATGCTGTTCCACGGGCGGCTGGAGCGCGCCCTGGGCCACCCGGTGTCGGACATCACCATCCTGGAGGGCTTCCTGGAGGACGGCGACACCCCGATCAGCGCGCTCGCGATGAGCGGCCACGTGGGGCTGTCCTTCGAGCCCGGCGCCGAGGAGTTCGGGCTGCGGTCGCTGGCTGCCGGGACCGTGGTCGCCGACGGCGCGAACATCCCGTGGACCGGGGCGCTCGGCCACGTCGACAAGACCTTCGTGCCCCGGGTCTACAACACCTTCCTCACCCCGGCCTTCCGGCTCGCCCAGGCCAACGCGCTGATCGGCGCGGCCCGGGGCGCGCTGGACGCCGCCGCCCGGCACGCGCGCGAGCAGTGCTCGGAGGCGCCGCTGACCGAGGCCGCCGCCGCGGACGCGGCCCGGCACTACGGCGCCCTGGCCTCCGCGCTGTGGGCGGTGGAGGCGTTCGCCGACGCCGTCGGCGCCGAGGCGGACGCCCTGCACGCCCGGCGCCGCACGGTGACCGAGGAGGAGCGCGGCCGGCACGCCGTCCGGGTCGCGGCGCTGGCCACGCAGGCCGGCGCGGCCACCGACGCGGTCACCGCCGGCGTGCTCGGGGCGGCCGGCCCCGGCGGCGCCGAGGCCGCGGCCGGGCTGGACCGCTACTGGCGGGACACCCGGGCGCGGCGGGTGCACGAGGACGACCCGGGGCGCGCCCGGGTGGTGGGGCGCCACCTCCTGCACGGCGAAGTCCCCCGCCCCACCTGGTACGCGTGACACCCCGAGTAAGGAGCACCCGCGCATGACCAGCAGTTCCCCGACCGTCCCGCTGTCCGTCCTCGACATATCGTCCATCGACTCCGCCGGCCGCCCCGCCGACACCCTGGTCGGCACCCGCCGGCTGGTGGCGGCCGCCGACGAGCTGGGCTACACCCGGTTCTGGGTGGCCGAGCACCACAACTCGCGCGGGATCGCCGGCTCCGTCCCGGCCGTCCTGCTGGCCGCGCTCGGCGAGCGGACCAGCCGGATCCGGATCGGCGCGGGCGGGGTGATCCTGCCCAACCACCCACCGTACGCCGTCGCGGAGTCCTTCCGGACGCTGGCCGCGCTCTTCCCCGGCCGGGTGGACCTGGGCATCGGCCGCTCGGGCGCGGACCCGGTGCTCTCCCACGCGCTGCGCCGGGCGCCCGAAGAGGACTTCCCTGCGGCGCTGGAGGAGCTGCTCGCCTTCGTCGATGGCGGCTTCCCGGACGGGCACGTCTACCAGCGGCTGGAGGCCCTGCCGGAGCCGCCGCAGCCGCCCCGGCCGTGGCTGCTGGGCGCCAGTGTGCGCAGCGCCGTGGACGCGGGCCGGCGCGGGCTGCCGTACGCGTTCGCCCACCACTTCTTCAACTCTCGCGGCACCGAGGAGGCGCTGCGGGCGTACCGGGAGAGCTTCCGGCCCTCGGCCCGGGCCGAGCGGCCGCACGCGATCGTCACCGCCTACACGGTGTGCGGGGAGACCTCGGAGCAGGCGCGCCGACTGGCGGCGCCGGCGCTGTTCCCGGTGCTGCGGCTGAACGGCGCCTCGCCGATCGCGCCGCTGCCCACCGTCGAGGAGGCGGCGGCGTACCCGTGGACGGAGGCCGAGCGGGCCGCCGCCGACGCGCTGCTCAGCACCCAGGCGGTCGGTGACGCCGAGGAGGTCCGCCGGGCGCTGGCGGACCTGCTGGAGCGCACCGGCGCGGACGAGCTGATGGTGACCAATAACGTCACCGACGTCGAGGAGAAGATCCGCTCGCTGGAACGCGTGCGGGAACTCGCCCCGGCGCTGCCCGTCCCCGCCGGGGTCAGCTCGTAACGGCCGGGCGGCGGCGATGGGCGCGGGTGCCGAGGCTGTCGCGGATGCGGCGGTGGTGGGTGACCAGCCAGACCCGCTCGGGCTCGCCCGGCGGGCAGCGGTCCAGGGCGTGGTCGAGGCAGCTGACCGCGAGCGCGTCGTCGCCCGCGGCGGCGGCCCGGGCGGACGCCCCGACCAGGGCTTCCCAGGCGCGGCGCTCCATCGTCTCCACCGGGGTGCCGTCCGCCTCGGCGAGCGCGATGGCGCGGTCGTAGTGGAAGGCCAGCAGCCCGGGGCGGGGCACGTCCAGCAGGGCGGCCCAGTCGGCCGCCCGCAGGTGGCGTTCGACCAGGACGCGGCCGGGCAGCTGGGCGAGCGCCACATCGCGGCTGACGGCGTACCGGAAGGCGTACTCGACGTCTCCGGGGACGCCGCTGCGGCGCACCCGGCGCAGCAGTTCGCGCGACTCCAGGAGCTCCAGGCTGCGGCCGACCTCCTCGGGGTCGCGCTGGCTGACGGCGGCGACCGCGCCGCGCCACAGCGTGCCGCCGACGACGGCGGCGTCGCGCAGCACCGAGCGGGCGGTGCGGTCGAGGCCGTCGAGCTGGGCGGCGGCGACGGCGAGGACGGCCGGCGGGTGGGCGGCGGCCGGGTCGGCGCCGGCGTCCGCCGCCCGCGCGTAGGCCTGGGCGAACAGCGGGTTGCCGTCGGCGAGGGCCGCGCGGCGGTCGTCGGCGGGCGTCGGGTGGCGGCGGCCGGAGGCGGCGCCGATCACGGTGGCGGTGGCCGCGGTGGACAGCGGTGCCACGTGCAGCAGGGCCGAGCGGCGCTTGGCGCACGCCCAGGAGGGCCTGGTGTGGAGCAGTTCGGAGCGGGCGCCGACGATCAGCAGCAGGGCGACCGGGCCGAGCCGGACGGTGAGGTCCTCAACGAAGGAGCGGACGAAGTCGGCGGCGCGGTGGAGGTCGTCCAGGACGACCACCAGCGGGCGGTCGGTGGCCGCCTCCTCCAGGAACTGCCGCAGCGCGCCGAGGACTTCCTCCCGTGGGACGGCGCCACCGTCCGGCCCCTGGGCGGAGGCGGCCGCGGCGGGCAGGCCGAGGCAGGCGGCGAGCGCGGTGACGATCGGTCCGGTGGCGGCGTGCGGGAAGAGCCCGCGCACGACGCCGGTCAGCGCGGGCAGGACGACGGCCGCCGGCGCGCCGGCGCGGATGCCCGTGTAGGCGCGGACCACGCCGGCCAGTGGCTCGTAGGGGGTGTGGGCGTCGAAGGCGGGGGTGCCCGCGTGGAGCACCCGGGGCGCCAGCGGTCCGGCGCCGTCGCGCAGCGCGGCGGCGAACTCCCCGATCAGCCGGGTCTTGCCGATACCGGGCTCGCCGATCACCGTGACCAGGTACGGCAGTTGGCGGCGGATGGTGTCCTGGTAGGCGCCGCGCAGCAGGTTCAGCTCGTGGGTGCGCTCCAGGAACGGCGGTTCGACGGGGTGCCCGGACGGCCCGCGGCCGTCGGGGCGGGAGCGCGCGGGGCGGTGGACGCCGGGGACGCCGGGGACCGGGGCGAAGCCGAGGCCGGCGCCGCCGGCCTCGACGGTGGCGTCGGCGGCCCACAGTTCCCCGCGGGGGACCTGCAGCAGCAGGTGGTGGCAGGCGTCCAGGACCTGGCCGGTGACCTCCACGGGCTCGGGTGCGCTGTCGTCGTAGGTGACCACCACCTCGCCGGTGCCGACCACGAGGTGGGTGACCGGCCGGGTGGCGGTGGCCGCGGTACCGGGCGCCGGTCCGGGCACGGTGCCCCCGGGGGCGGCCGGTCCGGGCGCCTCGAAGTGGCGGCGCAGGGCGAGGGCGGCGCGCAGGGCCCGCTCGGCGTCGTCCTCGTGGGCCCGGGGGACACCGAAGACGACCAGCCACACCGAGCCGAAGGCCCGGCGCACGTGCCCGCCGAAGGGCGCCATCTCGCGCCGGATGCCGGCGGTCAGCTCCTTGACGGCGTGGTCGACGCGCTCGGGGGCGAGGGCGCCGTCGTCGGCCGTCCACCGGGCGCGGACCATGACGACGCTGGCCGGGCGCCGCTCGACCCGTTCCCAGGACGCGCGGAAGGCGTTCTCGGCGGCCGGGGCGTCGGCGGTCCCGGCGCGGCCGGCGCCGCGGTCGTCGGCGCGCGCGGCCGGGGCGGGCGCCGGCGACGGCGCGGCGGGTGCCGGCCGGGGGTGCGGCGGTCGCGGGGCGGCGGCCGCGGGCCGGGGTCCGGCCGGGGGCGGGAAGTCCGCCGCGCCGCCCGGGGCGGCGGTGAGCCGCAGCGCCAGGGCCGGGTCGTGGCTGAGGATCGCGCGCTGGAGGCGTCGCAGGTCGCGGCCGGGTTCCAGGCCGAAGCGGTCGGCGAGCAGGTCCCGGGTGCGCCGGTAGCGGTCCAGCGCCTCGGGCTGGCGCCCGCAGTTGTAGAGGACGACCATCAGCTGGGCGACCAGGCGTTCCCGGGTCGGCTCGGCCTCCAGCAGGGACTCCAGTTCGCCGATCAGCTCGCGGTCCCGACCCATCGCCAACTCGGCCTGGATGCAGTCCTCGTGGACGGCGAGCCGGGTGCCCTGGAGGGCGGCCAGCTCGGGCCAGGTGAGCCCGGCGTCGCTCACGTCGGCGAGCACCGGGCCGCGCCACAGGCCGAGGGCGCGGCGCAGCAGTTCCGAGGCCTGCGTCCAGTCGCCGGCCGCCAGTCGGGCCCGGCCCAATGTGACAAGCTCATGAAATTCCGTGAGATCGAGCTGTTCCGGCTCGATTCTGAGCACATATCCGGGCAGAGTGGTATTCAGCGCGACTTTCCCGTCCGCCGGCTCCCCGACCGCCTGGAATGCGCGGCGCAGCCCGGCCACCGAGTTCTGCACCATTTTCCGCGCCGTGGACGGACGGTCATCGCCCCAGAGTGCGGCGGCTATCTCATTGATGCCCACCACGCTATTCGCGCGGAGCAGGAGAACACCGAGCAGGGCCCTCTGCTGCAGGCCGCGAATGGGCACGTCAGTGCCGTCGGAGAGCACTTCAAGCGGCCCCAGAACGTTGAATCGCACCCCTACCCCCTCGATTCCCGGCGATTCCGGACAATGCCATTCCGAAGAATGTGCCCGATGGTACATCAGGTCGACCCGGGCCCTCCATTGACTGCACGTCAATTCTTATCTACGATACCACCGGCGACCCCCGCCGGTGATCTCCGCGGCAATTCACCGCCCCCGCCCGGCAGGGCTGATTCAAAGTCGTGGTGATCAGGCAAGTGCGCAGGTCACGGGGGTGTGATGGGGTGGTGTCGGGCCGTTGCGAACGCATCGAGGCTCCGGCTGAAGGGGTGACCTCGTCCGTCGCCCCGAACCGGAGCCTCGACGCGTCGCCAGTCTGTCACCTGCCCCCTCTCCGACCCGCCTGTTCGTCAACTCGAGAACGGCGCGGGTCTGGTGGACCGGCTGGCGCTGCCGGTGGATCCGCGTGGTCTGCGTCACCCGTTGACGAGTGTGGTGCTGGTCGCCGCGTCGGCCAGGCCGCCCGCTCGCAGTGGACCATCGAGAACCGGCTCCACTTCGTCCGCGACACCGCCTTCCGCGAGGACGCCTCCAAGATCCGCACCGGCCACGGGCCCGAGAACATGGCGACCCTGCGCAACCTCGCGATCAACACCCTCCGCGACCACGGCCACACCAGCATCGCCGCCGGCCTCCGCCACGTCTCCTACCGGCCCTTCACTCGCCCCCTCGACCTCCTCCACATCCCCTGAGCAGGGACGATACAAGATCATCAGGACTGTGAATCATCCCTGCCCCGCCCGGCGGCCCCGGCGGCAGTGGCCCGCCCATGGGCGGTCAGTTCCCGGGCGATGGGCGGGGTGTCCCCATGATGGGTTCGACCGGGAGCGGGCGGACGTCGCCATCGCCCCGGGGGAGCCGCCGGGGACCGGCGGCCGGACGCCTACAAGAGATGAGGTCGGGGGTACCCGGTGCCTTCCCTGCTGGAACGTGATGCGCACATCGACAGACTCGACCACCTGCTCGCCGAGTGTCTCGGCCGCGCGGGCCGGGTGGCACTGGTCGACGGACCCCTCGGCAGCGGCAAGAGCGAGCTGCTGCGGGTGTTCGCCGCCCGGGCCGCCGAGCGCGGAGTCCTGGTCGTGGGCGCGGGCTGTTCCGCCCAGGAGCGGGATCTGCCCTTCGGCATCGCCGACCGGATCGCCCGCTCCCCCGGCTGGCCCGCCGGACACGCCGAGCGGCTGGCCGCGCTGGCCGCCCCGGCCGTCCTCGCCGACCCGGCCGAGAGTGCCGGCGGCACCGCCCTCAACGGCACCGCCCTCAACGGCACCGCCCTCAACGGCACCGGCGCGGCTGGCGACCCGGCCGGCCCGCCGTCGCCCGCGCTGCTGCGCGCCTGCCGCGACCTGACCACCGCCCTGCTCGCGGCCTCCGCCGACACCCCGGTACTGCTCTGCGTCGAGGACATCGGCCACGCCGACGACGCGTCCCTGCACTTCCTGCGCCACCTCGTCCGCCACCTGCCGCAGAGCCGGGTGCTGCTGGTCCTCACCGACGGCAGCACCCCGTGGCCCGCGCGGCGCCGGCTGCACGCCGAACTGCTGCGCCACCCGCACGCGCACCGCCTCGCGCTGGCCCCGCTGTCCCGGGCCGGCGCGCTGCGCCTGGTCACCGAGGGCCTGGGCGAGGAGGACGCCCGTCACCGCGGCCCCGGCCTGGTGGACGTGGCCGGCGGCAACCCGCTGCTGCTGCACGCCCTCGTCGAGGAGCACCTCGACCGCGCCGACGAGCCCGAACCGCGCTACGGCCCGGCCCTGCTGAGCTGCCTTCACCGGGCCGGCCCCGGCGTGCTGCGGGTCGTCCAGGCCCAGGCCGTGCTCGGCGAGGAGGCCCCGGCCGAGGACGTGGCCCGGCTGCTGGGAGAGCGGGAGAGCGCCGACGCGGTCGCCCGGATCCGCGCCACGCTCACCGCCGCCGGACTGCTGGACGGCGAGGGACGGCTGCGCACCGCGGCCGCCCGCGCCGCCGTCCTGGAGGACCTCGCCCCGCACGAGCGCACCGAACTGCGGCTGCGGGCCGCCCAGCTGGCCCACGAGACGGGCAGCCCCGCCGCCGAGGTGGCCCGGCACCTGGTCGAGGCCGGGCGGGCGCCCGCGCCGTGGGCGGTCGCCGCGCTGACCGAGGCGGCCGAGCACGCCCTGCTCGACCACCGTCACCGCACCGCCGTCGCCTGCCTGCGCCTGGCCCACAAGGAGGCCGCCGAGGAGAACGACCGGGCGGTGCTCCGGCACCGGCTGGCGCAGGCCGAGTGGCAGCTCAACCCCTCGGCGGCGGCCCGGCACCTGGTTCCGCTCACCGCCGCGGTCCGGGCCGGGCACCTCGGGCTCGCCGAGGCGCTCGTCCTCGTCCGGTACCTGCTGTGGCACGGCCGCGGCGAGGAGGCGCTGGCCGTCCTGGATCTGCTGCGCGCCCGGACCGGACCGGCCTCCCCCGCCGAGACGGGCGCGCTGCGCGACGTCGAGACCTGGCTCGCCTACACCCACCCGGGCCTGGCCCGGGGCCGCCGCGTCCCGGCGCTGCCCGCCGACCTGCGGCACGCGGTCGCCCCGGACGTCGACCCGCAGCTGCGGGCCGCCGCCGCGCTCGCCGGGGCGCTCACCCGGGGACGGGCCGCGGAGGCCGTCGACCACGCCCAGCAGGTGCTGCACGACGCCCACCTGCACGGCCGCACAGCGTGGGCCGAGGAGGCCGCGCTGCTCGCGCTGCGGGTGCTGCTCCAGGCCGGGCGCGCCGACACCGCGGCGGTCTGGAGCCAACGGCTGCTCGACACCGCCGCGCGCCGCGAGGTCCCGACCGCGACGGCCCTGTACTCGGCGGCGCACGCCGAGGCGGCCCTGCGGCTCGGCGAGCCGACCACGGCGGCCGAGCACAGCCGGGCCGCGCTGACCCACCTCAGCCCCACCGCCTGGGGCATCGCGGTGGGCCTGCCGCTGGGCACACTGATCATCGCCGAGAGCCGCACGGGCGAGCACCGCTCGGCGGCCAAGCACCTCACCCACGCCGTCGGTGAGGCGATGTTCCAGAGCCTGTACGGGCTGCACTACCTGTTCGCCCGCGGCGAGCACTACCTGGCGACCCGGCACGGCCACGCGGCACTCGCCGACTTCCTGTCCTGCGGCGAACTGCTGCGCACCTGGGGCCTGGACGGCGCGGGGGTGGTGCCCTGGCGCACCCAGGCCGCCGACGCCTGGCTGCGGCTGGACAACCGGGACCGCGCCTGGCGGCTGATCCACGAACAGCTCAGCCGGGCCGACGCCGACCTGCCGCACAACCGCGGCCCGGCGCTGCGGCTGCTCGCCGCGGCCGGGCCGGCCGGGCGGCGCGGCCCCCTGCTCACCGAGGCCGTCGACCTCACCGAGGCCTCCGGCGACCGCTACGAGCAGGTACGGGTGCTCACCGACCTGAGCCGGGCGCACCAGGGCGCCGGCAACAAGCGCCGGGCCCGGCTGCTGCTGCGCCAGGCCCTGCACGTGGCGAACATGTGCGCCCTGAAGCCGCTCGCCCAGGAGCTGCTGTCGGTCTCGGCGGACCTCGGCGAGAGCGGCCCGGCCGCCGACGAGGCACGGGAGCCGGGCGGGGTCGGCGCGCTCACCGAGTCCGAGCGGCGGGTCGCCTCGCTCGCCGTGCTCGGCTACACCAACCGCGAGATCGCCGGACGCCTGTACGTCACGGCGAGCACCGTGGAACAGCACCTCACCCGGGTCTACCGCAAGCTCGGGGTACGCCGACGCAAGGATCTGCCAGCCGATCTGTGGGCCAACCTGAGGAAGACGGGATGACGACGCCGACCACCACGACCCCGACGGTGCACGACGGCACCGGGCCCGACCTCGCCCGGGCCCTGGCGGGCCTGACCGCCGGTCAGCAGCCGCAGTGGCCCGACCAGGAACGGGTGCGCGAGGTGCGCGCCGCGCTCGGCGCCCTGCCGCCCCTGGTGGAGCCGGCCGCCGTGGACCGGCTCCGGGAGCGCCTGGCCGAGGCCGCGCTCGGCCGGGCCCTGGTCGTCCAGGGCGGGGACTGCGCCGAGACCTTCGCCGGCAACACCCCCGAGCACGTGCGCGCCAACCTGCACGCCCTACTGCACTGCGCGACCCTGTTCGAGGTCGCCTCCGGCCTGCCGGTGGTGCCGGTCGGACGCGTCGCCGGGCAGTACGCCAAGCCGCGCTCCAGCCCGACGGGCCCGGACGGGCTGCCCTCCTACCGGGGCGACATCGTCAACGGCCTCGCGGCGACAGCCGAGGCCCGCACACCGGACCCGCGGCGGATGCTCACCGCGTACGACGGCGCCGGCGCCGCGCTCGACGTGCTGGACTCGGTGGCCGACGCGACCCGCACCGAACTGTTCGCCGGTCACGAGGCCCTGCTGCTCGACTACGAGGTGCCGCTGGTGCGCGACGGGTACGCGCTGTCCGGCCACTTCCTGTGGATCGGCGAGCGGACCCGCGAGCTCGACGGCGCGCACGTCGCCCTGGCCCGCCGGATCGCCAACCCGCTGGGCCTCAAGCTGGGCCCGTCCACCACCCCGGACCAGGCCGTCGCCTACGCCGAGGCGCTGGACCCGGACCGCGTCCCCGGCCGGCTGACGCTGATCAGCCGGATGGGCGCGGACCAGGTGTCCGACGTGCTGCCGCCGCTGGTGGAGGCGGTGGCGGACGCGGGGCACCCGGTGGTCTGGCTCTGCGACCCGATGCACGGCAACACCGAGACGGCGGCCGGCGGGCTGAAGACCCGCCGCTTCGACCGGATCGCCGCCGAGGTGAGCGGTTACTTCGCCGTGCACCGGGCGCTCGGCAGCCACCCCGGCGGCCTGCACCTGGAACTGACCGGCGACGACGTGACCGAGTGCCTCGGCGGTCGCGAGGACCTGCGCGAGGAGCAGCTCCCCGAACGCTACCTGACCGGCTGCGACCCGCGGCTGAACGGGCGCCAGACCCTCGACCTGGCGCGCGTCGTGGCGGAGATCCTGCTGGAGCACTCCGCCCGGCGGGCGCCCGTGGCGGTCTGAGGACCGCCACCCGGACCGACGGCCCGCTCCTCCACGCGGAGGGGGAGCGGGCCGTCAGCGCGTGCGCGGGAGGGGGCGGGCGGCGGGCCGGGGCGGGGCCGGCGGGCGAGTCCCCGCAGGTTCCGGCGGGTTCCGACGGGCGGCGGTCGGGCCGTCAGGCGGCGAGGTCGGTGCGGAGCGCTTCGAGGAGCGCGGCCAGCTCCGTCCGGTCCGCCGCCGCGCCGTAGACGTAGAAGTCGGGCCGGACCAGCACCGCGACCGCCCCGGTCTCGGCCAGGTACGGCAGGTACACCCCGTCGGTGTCGCCCACCGCGCCCGCCGGGGGCTCCTCGTCGGCGGGCGCGAGCACCCTCACCACGTGGCCGCCGAGGTCGGCCAGCCAGACGCGGTCCCCGTCGGTGAGCAGGCTCTCCGGCGGCTCGGTGGTGAGCAGCACGAAGCCGCGCCCCACCACGTCGTCGAAGAGCCCGGCGGGCCGGCCGGCCGCCGTCACGCGCCCCTGCACGACCAGGTCGCCGGCCGGCCCACCGCCGTGCCGCAGGCCCGCCGTGAGCGGCTGGACCGGGGTGCGCGGCCGGGCTGCGCCGACCTCCGCGCCGCGCCGGGCGCGCTCCTGGGCGGCCAGCATGACGGTGTCGCGGTCGCGGGCCGCGGCCGGGTCGGTCTGGCAGATGACCCGGCCCAGGTCCATCGACATGGTGAGCGCGTGCCGCACGTGCTCGCGCCGCTCGGCGGTGTAGCTGTCGAGCAGCCCTTCGGCGGCCCGGCCGGTGAGCACCAGGTCCAGCTTCCAGGCGAGGTTGGCGGCGTCCCGGAAGCCCGAGCACATGCCCTGCCCGGCGAACGGCGGCATCAGGTGGGCGGCGTCCCCGGCGATCAGCACCCGGCCGCGCCGCCACTGGTCCGCGTAGCGCGCCTGGAAGGTGTAGACGGCGTGCCGCAGCAGGGTGGCGTTGCCGGGGTCGATGTCGAACAGCGAGAGCAGCTTCCAGACGTTGGCCTCGCCGCCGAACTCCTCGGGCGACTCGTGGTCGAGCCGCATGAACTCCCAGCGCCGGTGGCCCGGCCCGGCGGAGACGGCGGTGCGCGGCCGGGCCGGGTCGCAGACCTGGAGGTTGTTGGGAACGGACTCCCGGCCGTCGTGCGGGACGACGTCGCAGGTCAGCCAGTCGTTGAAGAACGCGAAGTCGGTGGCGGTCAGCCCGGCCTCCTGGCGCACCACGCTGTTGGCGCCGTCGCAGCCGATCACCCAGCGGGCGGTGAGCGGGCCGCCCGACGGGCCGGTCCGCGGTCCTTCGACCGTGAGCGTGACCGCGTCGCCGCGGTCGGCGAGCGCCGTCACCCGGTGGCCGCGCAGGACGCGCAGCGTGGGGTACCGCTCGCCGTGGGCGGCCAGCGCGGTCTCCAGGCCCGGCTGGTAGACGGCGCTGGAGTCGGGCCAGCCGGAGCGGCCGGCGTCCTCGACGTCCACCCGGAAGAGGGTCTGCCCGTCGGCGTTGTGCCAGACGTAGTCCCGGGAGGACTCGACGTGCTCGTCCAGGGCCGCGCCCACGCCGGTGGCGGCGAGGATGCGGGCGGACTCGCCGTCGAAGGAGACCGCCCGCGGCATCGGGTAGGGCCGGGGGAAGCGCTCCAGGACGGTGACCCGGTGGCCGCGGGCGGCCAGCAGCAGGGCGGCGGTCTGGCCGACCGGCCCGTAGCCGACGATCGCGATGTCGGTGTCGAGGCCGCCGCCGTTGCCCGCGGCGTCGGTGGCGGTCTCGGTGTGGACGGGGGCGCTCATTCGGTGGCCGCGTCCTTCCGCAGGATCTCGGCGAGCACCCGGGCGTGCTCCTCCGGGTCGGCGAGGCCGCGCAGCCGCTCGGTGCCGTCCTCGACGACGACCAGGCGGGTGCCGATCAGGATCCGCTGGCCGCCCTCGAAGGCCCGGCCGCGCACCACGATGCCGGAGCCGGCCAGGGCCCGGGCGAACCGGTCCAGCTCCGGCGAGGGGACCAGCCAGTCCGCGAAGGCGCGCGGCCGCGAGTGGAACCGGTAGACGGCGCGCCAGTCGCCGACCCGGCCCCGGCGCTGCACCACGTAGTGGCCGGTGTCCGCGCGCACGACGCGGAAGTCGGTGCCGAACTGCGGCTGCACCTCGTCGGGCACCACCCGCAGCGGCTCCAGGTAGGACGGGCCGACGAAACCGACGTCGACCAGCCAGAGGTCGCCGTCCAGCCGGACGAAGCCGAGGACGTGCTCCAGGTCCGGCCCGAAGCTGTCGTCCACCTGGCGGATCCCGGCCGAGAACAGCCCGGTCTCGTAGCCGAGTTCGCGCAGCAGCACGAGGAAGAGTCCGTTCAGTTCGTAGCAGACGCCGCCCCGGCCGCCGAGCACGACGGCGTCGAACACGGCGTCGACGTCGATGTCGACGCCCGCCCACAGGGCCTCGCCGCGGGCGGTGTTGAGCGAGGAGTCGTACGGGACGGCGATCAGGTGGCGCCGGTGCAGCTCGCGCAGGGTGTCGGCGGTGGGGTCGAGCGGGCCGTCGTAGTCGAGGGCCTTGAGGTAGGCGGTGGTGTCGAACACGGCGGTCACTTCCCTTCGGTCCGCTGCTCGGCGGCTCCGGTCTCGGCGGCTCCGGTCTCGGCGGGCACGGTCTCGGCGGCTCCGGTGTCGCCGGACCCGGTCTCGTCGAGCAGGGAGAGGAGGTGGCCGGCGAGCCGCTCCGGGGTGGGCTGGTCGAAGGCGAGCAGGGCGGGCAGTTCGAGCCCGGTGACGTTCTGGAGGCGGTTGCGCAGTTCGACGGCGGTCAGCGAGACGAAGCCGATGTCGAAGAAGACGGCGTCCGCCCCGATCTCGCCGGTGCCCTCGTGCCCGAGGACGGCCGCGACCTCCGTGCGGACCACGTCGACCAGCACGGCCAGGCGCTCCCCCGGGTCGGCGTCCGCCAGCCGGCGGGCGAGGACGGCGCCGGGCGCCTCCTCGGTGGTGATGTCGGGCTCGGTCTCGGTGGCCATCGGGGAATCTCCTGCGGGGGTGGTCGTCACGGGCACCGACTCCAGCCAGTAGTGCCGGTGTTGGAAGGGGTAGGTCGGAAGCTCGGAGGCGGGGAGGGTGCCGGCGCCCGCGTAGGAGGCCGACCAGTCGACCTCCACGCCGCGGACGTGCAGGACGGCGGCCGAGAGCAGGACGCGGTCCCAGCCGCCGTCCTCGCGGCGCAGGGTCCCGGTGACGACGGTCGGCGCCTGGACGGCCTCCTCCAGGGCCTCGACGACGGCGTGGGCGAGCACGGGGTGGGCGCTGACCTCGACGAACGCCCGGTACTCGGCGGCGGCGAGGGTGTCGACGGCGTCGGCGAAGCGGACGGTCTGCCGCAGGTTGCGGTACCAGTACCCCGCGTCCAGCTCCGGACCCTCCAGCCAGCGGCTCTCGACGGTGGAGAAGAAGGGGATCGCGGCGGGCTGGGGCTTCACGGAGCCCAGCAGGTCGGCGAGTTCGGCCTCGATCGACTCCACGTGCGAGGTGTGCGAGGCGTAGTCCACCGGGATCCGACGGACCCGCACACCCTGCTCCTCGTACGCGGCCACCAGGGTGTCGAGCCCGGCCGGGTCACCGGCCACCACGACCGAGGACGGACCGTTCACGGCCGCGACCTCGACCCCGACGGGGAGCGCGCTCGCCACCCGCTCCCGGGGAAGGCCCACCGAGACCATGCCGCCGCGTCCGGCCAGGCCGCGGGCGATGGCCTGCGACCGCAACGCCACCACGGCGGCGGCGTCGTCCAGGGAGAGGATGCCCGCGACATGCGCCGCCGCGATCTCCCCCTGCGAGTGACCCACCACCGCATCCGGAACAACACCCAACGAGAACCACAGCCGCGCCAGGCCGACGTTCACCGCGAACGACACCGGCTGCACCACGTCCACCCGCTCCAGCGAGGCCGCACCCGGCACCTGATTCACCACATCGAGCAACGACCAGTCGACATAAGACTTCAAAACCTCGTCGATCTCACCGAGAGCCTCCGCGAAGACCACGGACTCAGCGAGCAACCGACGCCCCATCCCCACCCACTGGGAACCCTGACCCGGGAAGACGAAGACGGTCTGCCCGGCGACGTCCGCCGTGCCGGTGACCAGGGCGGGCGAGGCGGCGTCGCCCGCGAGCGCGGCCAGGCCGGTGCGGTGACCGTCGAGCGCGTCCGCCACCACGACGGCGCGGTGCGCCAGCAGTGTCCGGGCCTCGGCCAGCGCGCGGGCCGCGTCGGCGGGTGCCGGGCCGCGCGCCTCGGTGTAGTCGAGCAGCCGCTCCGCCTGGGCGCGCAGGGCGCCGGCGGAAGCGGCGGACAACAGCCAGGGGACGGCGGCGGCCTCGGGGGCGGTGGGCTCGGCGGCGGGCTCGGCGGCGGGCTCGGCGGCGGGTGCCTCCTCCAGGATGACGTGGGCGTTGGTGCCGCTCACCCCGAAGGCCGACACGGCGGCCCGGCGCGGGCGGTCGGCCGCCGGCCACGGCCGGGCCTCCGTCAGCAGCCGCACCTCCCCGACCGACCAGTCGACCTGGGTGGTCGGCGCGTCCACGTGGAGGGTCCGCGGCAGCACGCCGTGCCGCAGCGCCTCGACCATCTTGATCACGCCGGCGACGCCGGCGGCGGCCTGGGCGTGGCCGATGTTGGACTTCAACGACCCCAGCCAGAGCGGCTGTTCGGCCGGACGGCCCTGCCCGTAGGTGGCCAGCACCGCCTGCGCCTCGATCGGGTCGCCCAGCGAGGTCCCCGTCCCGTGGCCCTCGACGGCGTCGACGTCCGCCGCCGTCAGCCGGGCGTTGGCGAGCGCGGCCCGGATCACCCGCTGCTGGGCGGGCCCGTTGGGCGCGGTGAGGCCGTTGGACGCGCCGTCCTGGTTGACGGCCGAACCCCGGACCACGGCCAGCACCTCGTGCCCCAGGCGCCGGGCGTCCGACAACCGTTCCAGGACGAGGACCGCCACGCCCTCCGCCCAGCCGGTGCCGTCGGCGGCGTCCGCGAAGGCCTTGCAGCGCCCGTCGCTCGCCAGGCCGCGCTGCCGGGAGAACTCCACGAACGGCGAGGGCTGGGACATCACCGCGACACCGCCGGCCAGCGCCAGCGTCGACTCGCCGCTGCGCAGCGACTGGGCGGCCAGGTGGACGGCGACCAGCGAGGAGGAGCAGGCGGTGTCGACGGTAATCGCGGGCCCCTCCAGGCCGAGCGTGTAGGCGACCCGGCCCGAGGCCACGGAGCCGGAGGTGCCGGTGGCGAGGAAGCCTTCGAGCCCGGCGGGCACACTTCGCAGACCGGTGGCGTAGTCGTGGTACATGACGCCGGAGAACACGCCGACGGCCGTACCGCGCAGGCCCGCCGGGTCCAGGCCGGCCCGCTCCAGGGCCTCCCAGGAGGTCTCCAGCAGCAGCCGCTGCTGCGGGTCCATGGCGAGCGCCTCGCGCGGCGAGATCCCGAAGAAGGCGGCGTCGAAGTCGGCGGCGCCGTGCAGGAATCCGCCCTCGCGGACGTAGGAGCGGCCGGCCCGGTCCGGGTCGGGGTCGAAGAGCCCGTCGAGGTCCCAGCCGCGGTCCTCGGGGAACTCGGCCACGCCGTCGCGTCCGTCGGCGACCAGCTGCCACAGCTCGGCCGGGGAGGTGACGTCGCCCGGCAGCCGGCAGGCCATCCCGACGATGGCGATCGGCTCACCGGCCGCCGCCTCCAACGCGGCTTTCTCGGCTGCGAGTTGTTCGTTGTCCTGGAGCGCGGCCCGCAGTGCCGCGACCAGCCTCGCCGTCTGGTCGAAGGCGGCCGCGCCGTCGTTGGTGGTGGTCATGTCAGCCTTTCGGAAGGTGTGCCGGGCGCCGAGCGCGGACGAACGGGCGCGGGTCGGTGAGCGCGGTGCGTCGGCTCGGTGGGTCGGCTCGGTGGGTCTGCGCGGTCGGGTGGGCGGTTCAGCCGCGGCCACGTAGGGCGCGGGCGACGAGGCCGTCGATGTCCAGGTCCGCGATGGCGGGCCCCTCCACGGGCACGGGTCCCGCGTCCGGGCCGGCCGCACGCGGCCCGGGGGTCACGGCCGCCGGGCCGGCCGCCGGCTCCGGCAGCAGCTCGGACCGCAGGTGGCGGGCGAGCGCGAGCGGGGTCGGGTGGTCGAAGACCAGGGTCGCCGGGAGCCGGACGCCCGTCGCCCGGGCCAGCCGGTTGCGCAGCTGCACCGCGCCGAGCGAGTCGAACCCGGTCTCCTTGAAGGCCTGGGCGGCGGCGACGGCGTTCTTGGACGGGTGCCCGAGGACGGCGGCGGCGGCGGAGCGCACCAGGTCGAGGACCTCGCGGTGCTGATCGCGCTCCGGCAGCGCGGCCAGCCGGGCGGCGAAGTCCGCCGCGTCGTCGGCGGGTGCGCCGGTGGCGGCGGTGCGGCGGGGGGTGCGGACCAGACCGCGCAGCAGCGGGTTCAGCTCGCCGCCCGCCGCCCGCTTGCGCAGCGCGTCGCGGTCCAGCCGGGCCGGGACCAGCAGCGCCTCCGGCGAACGCAGCGCGGCGTCGAACAACACCAGCGCCTCCTCCGTCGCCAGAGCCTTGAGACCACCCCGGGCCAGCCGGGCGCGGTCGGCCTCGTCCAGATGCCCGGTCAGGCCACTGGCCTGCGCCCACAGGCCCCAGGCCAGCGAAACCGCCGGCAGGCCCCGCTCACGGCGCCACCCGGCCAGACCGTCCAGGAAACCGTTCGCCGACCCGTACAAGCTCTGCCCGGCGTTCCCGAACACGCCCGCGCCGGAGGAGAAGAGGACGAAGGCCGCCAGGCCCAGCCCCTCGGTCGCCTCGTGCAGATGCCAGGCCGCGTCCGCCTTCGGGGCGAACACCTCCCCCAGCCGCTCCGCGGACCCCGCCTCGAACACACCGTCGGCCAGCGCGCCGGCGGTGTGCACCACCGCCGTCAGCGGACGCTCCGCCGGAACCCCACCCACCAACTCGTCGACCACCGAACGGTCCGACACGTCGGCAGCCACCACCTCCACCGACGCACCGAGCGCCTCAAGCCCGGCCACCAACTCCGCCGCACCCGGCGCCTCCGCGCCGCGACGACTCACCAGCAACAGCCGCCCCACCCCGTACGACTCCACCAGATGCCGGGCCACCAGCCCGCCCAGCGTCCCCGTACCACCGGTCACCAGCACCGTCCCCACCGGATCCAGAACCAGCCCGGTGCCAGTGGGCACCTCAGCACGCGCCAGGCGCGGCACCACCGCAGTCCCGTCGCGCCAGAGCGCCTGGTTCTCGCCCGACGCCAGCAGGCCGCCCACCACCGACGGGTCCACCGCCGCGGCAGGGAAGCCCGTCCCTTCGCCACCGAGGAGCACGACCCGGCCGGGCTGCTCCTGCTGGACCGAACGGACCAGCCCCCACACCGCGTTGACCGCCGGGTCCGCGTCCGGCGGCCCGGTCACGACCGCCAGCGGCTCCCCGCTCCGGGCGGGATCGGTGAGTCCCTGGTGCAGGAACTCCGAGACCCGGCCGACCAGCGCCCGGGCGCCCTCGGGCCCCTCGGCCGTCCCGGCGGTCAGGTCCAGCACCGCCGGGGCGGCGACACCGGCGGCGTCGGCGGGCAGGACGAGAGGCGTCCAGCCCACCTGGTAGAGGTGGTCGGTACCGGCCCCGCCGAGGCCGGCGAGCCGGTCGACCGGCACCTGCCGCAGCGACAGGGAGCCGACCGAGGCCACCGGTCCGCCGGTCGGGTCGGTGAGGACGAGCGAGAACGCGTGGGGGCCGGTCTGCCGGGCGTGCACCCGCAGGGCGGTGGGACGCGTGGCGAACAGTGCCACGTCGTTCCAGGCGAACGGCAGCAGGACGTGGCCCGGCTCCGGCTCGGCGATGCCCAGGAAGTTGGTGGACTGCAGAGCGGCGTCCAGCAGCACCGGGTGGATGCCGAAGTCCTCGGCGGCCCGGCCGGCGGGCAGAGACACCTCGGCGTGCACCTCGCCGTCGAGCCGCCAGACGGCCCGCAGTCCCTGGAACGCCGGTCCGTAGCCGAAGCCGCGGTCCGCCAGCCGCTCGTAGAAGCCGTCCAGGGCGACCGGCTCCGCGCCGGCCGGTGGCCACGCGCCGGGGGCGACGGTGTCCGGCGCCTGCTCGCCGCCCAGGAAACCGGTGGCGTGCCTCGTCCAGGCACCGCCCTCGCCGTCCTCGGGCCGTGAGTACAGGGCGAACGGCCGCCGGCTGTCGGGGGCGCCGTCCTCCGGCGCGTCCACCCGCAGGTGCAGCTGCAGGGCGCCGCGCCCGGGGACGAGCAGCGGGGCCTCGATCACCAGCTCCTCGACGGTGGGCGTGCCCGCCTCGTCGCCGGCCCACGAGGCCAGCTCCAGCAGCACGACCCCCGGGGCGAGGACGGTGCCGGCGACGGCGTGGTCCGCGAGCCACGGGTGATCCTTCGGGTCGAGCCGTCCGGTGAGGAGCGCCCCGCCCTCGGGCAGTTGCACCGCCGCGCCCAGCAGCGGGTGCCCGACGGGCGCCAGCCCGGCGGCGCCCACGTCGGTGGCGGGGCGGGTCTCCAGCCAGTAGCGCTGGTGCTGGAAGGGGTAGGTGGGCAGCTCGGAGGCGGGGAGGAGGGCGGCGTCCGGGAAGGCCGTGGACCAGTCCACGGGCAGGCCGTGCACGTGGAGTTCGGCGGCGGCCAGCAGGACGCGGTCCCAGCCGCCGTCCTCGCGGCGCAGGGTCCCGGTGACGACGGTCGGCGCCTGGACGGCCTCCTCCAGGGCCTCGACGACGGCGTGGGCGAGCACGGGGTGCGCGCTGACCTCGACGAACGCCCGGAAACCCTCGCCCGCCAGGGTCTCGACGGCGTCGGCGAAGCGGACGGTCTGCCGCAGGTTGCGGTACCAGTACCCCGCGTCCAGCTCCGGACCCTCCAGCCAGCGGCTCTCGACCGTCGACAGGAACGGGACGACAGCCGGCCGCGGCTTCACGGCGCCGAGCAGCTCGGCGAGTTCGGCCTCGATCGACTCCACGTGGGCGGTGTGGGAGGCGTAGTCCACCGGGATCCGCCGCACGCGCACACCCTGCTCCTCGTACGAGACGACGAGCGTGTCCAGACCCGCCGGGTCACCGGCGACGACGACCGAGGAGGGGCCGTTGACAGCGGCGACCTCCACGCCGTCCGGCAGCGTGCCGGTCACCTCGGCGAGCGGCAGCCCGATCGACACCATCCCGCCCCGACCCGCCAGACCCCGCGCGATGGCCTGCGACCGCAACGCCACCACCGCCGCCGCGTCCTCCAGCGAGAGGATGCCCGCGACATGCGCCGCCGCGATCTCCCCCTGCGAGTGACCCACCACCGCATCCGGAACAACACCCAACGAGAACCACAGCCGCGCCAGGCCGACGTTCACCGCGAACGACACCGGCTGCACCACGTCCACCCGCTCCAGCGAGGCCGCACCCGGCACCTGATTCACCACATCGAGCAACGACCAGTCGACATAAGACTTCAAAGCCTCATCGATCTCACCGAGAGCCTCCGCGAAGACCACGGACTCAGCGAGCAACCGACGCCCCATCCCCACCCACTGGGAACCCTGACCCGGGAAAACGAACACCGACCGACCACTCACCTCCGCCCGACCGGACACCAGCCCGGCCACGGCCCCTCCCTCGGCCAGGGCCCTCAGCCCGCTCAGCGCCCGCGCCCGGTCGGCGGCGACCACGACGGCCCGCTCGGTGAACCGGGTGCGCGCGGCGACGAGGGTGCGGGCCGTACGGGCCAGGCCGGTGTCCGGCTGCTCGGCCAGGAGCCGGCCCCAGGCGCCGGCCTGGGCACGCAAGGCGTCTTCGGAGGCGGCCGACAGCACCAACGGCAGTGCGGCACCGGTCGGTTCGGCGTCCGGCTGCGGCGCGTCCCCGACCGGGGCCTGCTCCAGGATCACGTGGGCGTTGGTGCCGCTGACGCCGAACGAGGAGACGGCGGCCCGGCGCGGCCGGTCGACCTCCGGCCAGTCGCGGCGTTCGGTGAGGAGCGCGACCGCGCCCGAGTCCCAGTCGACCTTCGAGGTGGGCGCGTCGATGTGCAGGCTCTTCGGCAGCACGCCGTGCCGCAGCGCCTCCACCATCTTGATCACGCCGGCGACGCCGGCGGCGGCCTGGGTGTGGCCGATGTTGGACTTCACCGACCCCAGCCAGAGCGGCTGTTCGGCCGGACGGCCCTGCCCGTAGGTGGCCAGCACCGCCTGCGCCTCGATCGGGTCGCCCAGCGAGGTCCCCGTCCCGTGGCCCTCGACGGCGTCGACGTCCGCGGGCGTCAGCCCGGCGTTGGCGAGGGCGGCGAGGATCACCCGCTGCTGCGAGGGACCGTTCGGGGCGGTCAGACCGTTGGACGCACCGTCCTGGTTGACGGCCGAACCCCGGACCACGGCCAGCACCTCGTGCCCCAGGCGCCGGGCGTCCGACAACCGCTCCAGCAGGAGGACGGCGACGCCCTCGGCCAGGCCGGTGCCGTCGGCGGCGTCCGCGTACGCCTTGCAGCGGCTGTCGCGCGCCAGGCCGCGCTGGGTGGCGAAGTCGACGAACACCTCCGGCGTGGCCATCACGGCGACACCGCCGGCCAGGGCCAGCGTGCACTCGCCCTCGCGCAGCGCCTGCGCGGCCAGGTGGACGGCGACCAGGGAGGAGGAGCAGGCGGTGTCCACCGTCACCGAAGGGCCTTCGAGACCGAGGGTGTAGGAGACCCGGCCGGAGGCGACCGAGCCCGAGTTGCCGATCCCGAAGTACCCCTCCAGGCCCTCCGGGAGGTTGAGCACGTGGTGCGCGTAGTCGTGGTACATCAGCCCCGCGTAGACGCCGACCGGCTGCCCCTTGAGCGAGGCCGGGTCGATGCCGGCCCGCTCCAGGGCCTCCCAGGAGGTCTCCAGCAGCAGCCGCTGCTGCGGGTCCGTCGCCAGCGCCTCGCGCGGCGAGATCCCGAAGAGCGCGGCGTCGAAGCCGCCCGGGTCGGCGAGGAATCCGCCCTCCTCCGCGTAGGTCTTCCCGGCGGCGTCCGGGTCGGGGTCGTACAGGCCGTCCACGTCCCACCCCCGGTCGCGGGGGAACGGGGCCATGGCGTCGGTGCCGTCGTGGACCAGGCGCCACAGGTCGGCCGGGGAGGCGACGCCGCCGGGCAGCCGGCAGGCCATCCCGACGATGGCGATCGGCTCGGTGCGCCGGGCCTCGACGTCGCGCAGGCGGCGCTTGGTCTGCTGGAGGTCGGCCGTGACGCGCTTGAGGTAGTCGCGCAGCTTGTCGTCGTTCGACATGGGGTTCTTCCTCGTATCCGTCATCAGGAAAGGCCGAGTTCGTTGTCGATCAGGTCGAAGAGCTCGTCGTCCGAGGCGGCGCCCAGGTCGACGCCCTCGGTCTCGGGTTCCTCGCCCGACTCCGCCCAGCGGGCGGTGAGGGCCTCCAGACGGGCGGCCACCTGGGCGCGCAGTCCGTCGGGCGCCCCGGACGCGCCGGCCGTCCCGGCCGTGGCCGCCAACGCCTGCTCCAGCCGGTCGAGTTCGAGCAGGATGGGCGGCACGGCCACCGAGCCCGCCAGGCCCAGCCGGTCTCGCAGGTGCTCGGCGACGGCGGCCGGGGTCGGGTGGTCGAAGACCAGGGTCGCCGGGAGCCGGACACCGGTGGCCTCGGTGAGGCTGCCGCGGATCCGCAGCGAGGTCAGCGAGTCGAAACCGACGTCCTTGAACGCCTGAGCGGGCTTCACCGTCTCGTCGATGCTCTGGCCGAGCACCTTGGCCGCGCTGGCCCGGACCAGGTCCAGGAGCAGCCGGAGCTGTTCGGCCTCGCCCACCGCGGAGAGCCTGCGGAACAGGACCTCACGGCCGTCGTCGGCGGGTGCGCCGGTGGCGGCGGTGCGGCGGGGGGTGCGGACCAGACCGCGCAGCAGCGGGTTCAGCTCGCCGCCCGCCGCCTGCTTGCGCAGCGCGTCGCGGTCCAGCCGGGCCGGGACCAGCAGCGCCTCCGGCGAACGCAGCGCGGCGTCGAACAACACCAGCGCCTCCTCCGTCGCCAGAGCCTTGAGACCACCCCGGGCCAGCCGGGCGCGGTCGGCCTCGTCCAGGTGCCCGGTCAGGCCACTGGCCTGCGCCCACAGGCCCCAGGCCAGCGAAACCGCCGGCAGGCCCCGCTCACGGCGCCACCCGGCCAGACCGTCCAGGAAACCGTTCGCCGACCCGTACAAGCTCTGCCCGGCGTTCCCGAACACGCCCGCGCCGGAGGAGAAGAGGACGAAGGCCGCCAGGCCCAGCCCCTCGGTCGCCTCGTGCAGATGCCAGGCCGCGTCCGCCTTCGGGGCGAAAACCTCCCCCAGCCGCTCCGCGGACCCCGCCTCGAACACACCGTCGGCCAGCGCGCCGGCGGTGTGCACCACCGCCGTCAGCGGACGCTCCGCCGGAACCCCACCCACCAGCTCGTCGACCACCGAACGGTCCGACACGTCGGCAGCCACCACCTCCACCGACGCACCGAGCGCCTCAAGCCCGGCCACCAACTCCGCCGCACCCGGCGCCTCCGGACCGCGACGACTCACCAGCAACAGCCGCCCCACCCCGTACGACTCCACCAGATGCCGGGCCACCAGCCCGCCCAGCGTCCCCGTACCACCGGTCACCAGCACCGTCCCCGCCGGATCCAGAACCAGCCCGGTGCCAGTGGGCACCTCAGCACGCGCCAGGCGCGGCACCACCACAGTCCCGTCGCGCCAGGTGACGTGGGGTTCGCCGGACGCGAGCGCGTCGGCCACCAGTGAGGCGGGCACCGCCGAGCCGTCGGTGTCCACCAGGACGATCCGGCCCGGGTGTTCGAGCTGCGCGGTGCGGACCAGACCCCGGACGGCGGCGGCCGCCGGGTCCCCGGCGCCGTTCGCGGTCAGGACCGCGAGCGGGCCGGCGGAGTCACCGGCCAGGTGCTCCTGGATCCCGCCGAGCGCGGCGCCGACGAGTGCGCGGGCCGCCTGCGGCGCCGGCAACCCCTCGGGGACGCGGGTCAGGTCGAGCACGTCGTCCTCGGACGGGCGGTCCGCCGCCCGCGGCAGGTCGACTGGCGCCCAGTCGACGCGGTACAGGTGCTCGGCGGCGGTGTCCTGGGCGGCGGACAGCCGCTCGGGCGCCACCGGCCGCAGGACCAGCGCCCCGACGGCACCGACGGGCCGGCCGACCGGGTCGGTCAGCGCGAAGGAGACGCTGTCCGGGCCCTCCCGGCGGGAGTGCACCCGCAGCGCGGTGGCCCCGGACGC
This sequence comes from Kitasatospora sp. NPDC087315, assembly GCF_044744345.1. Lineage (NCBI taxonomy): Bacteria > Bacillati > Actinomycetota > Actinomycetes > Kitasatosporales > Streptomycetaceae > Kitasatospora > Kitasatospora sp. NPDC087315. The sequence continues at coordinate 171,739 of NZ_JBIUYD010000017.1, forward strand.
GTACAGGGCCACGTCGTTCCAGGCGAACGGCAGCAGCACCTCCCCCGGTCCTGCCACCGGCGCCGCGCCCAGGTTGGCGGACTGCAGGGCGGCGTCCAGCAGGGCCGGGTGCAGTCCGAACCGCCCGGCGGAGTCCGTCAGTTCCTCCGGCAGCGCGACCTCGGCGAACACCTCCTCGCCCGACCGCCAGGCGGCCCGCAGGCCCCGGAACGCGTCGCCGTACTCGTAGCCCGCCTCGGCCAGCCGCTCGTAGAAGCCATCCAGGGCGACCGGCTCCGCGCCGGCCGGCGGCCACGCCTCGTAGCCGAACTCCGGTGCGGTCTCGGCCGCCAGGAAGCCGGTGGCGTGCCGGGTCCACACGCCGCCCTCCGCGTCCTCGGGCCGCGAGTGCACGTGGACGGCCCGGCGGTCGTCGGCGGTGGTGGCCGGATCGACCGTGACACGGACCTGGAGGCCACCGCGCTCGGGCAGGATCCCGGGCGCCTCGACGACCAGTTCGTCGAGTCGGCCGAGACCGGTCCGCTCCCCCGCCCGCAGGGCGAGTTCGAGGAAGGCCGCACCGGGCAGCAGGACCGTCCCGGAGACGGCGTGGCCGGCCAGCCACGGGTGCGATCGGATCGACAGCCGCCCGGTGAACACCTCTCCCCCGTCGGGCAGTTCGACCAAGGTGCCGAGCAGCGGGTGCCCGGCGGCGGCGAGCCCGAACGCGGTCACGTCACCGGTGGCGGCCACGGGCTCCAGCCAGTAGCGCTGGTGCTGGAAGGGGTAGGTGGGCAGTTCGGAGGGGCGGACGGTGCCGGCCTCGGCGTGGGCCGTGGACCAGTCCACGGGCAGGCCGCGGACGTGGAGTTCGGCGGCGGCGAGCAGGACGCGGTCCCAGCCGCCGTCCTCGCGGCGCAGGGTCCCGGTGACGACGGTCGGCGCCTGGACGGCCTCCTCCAGGGCCTCGACGACGGCGTGGGCGAGCACGGGGTGGGCGCTGACCTCGACGAACGCCCGGAAACCCTCGCCCGCCAGGGTCTCGACGGCGTCGGCGAAGCGGACGGTCTGCCGCAGGTTGCGGTACCAGTACCCCGCGTCCAGCTCCGGACCCTCCAGCCAGCGGCTCTCCAGGGTGGAGAGGAAGGGGATCGCGGCGGGACGGGGCTTCACGGCGCCGAGCAGCTCGGCGAGTTCGGCCTCGATCGACTCCACGTGGGCGGTGTGCGAGGCATAGTCGACGGGGATCCGCCGCACCCGGGCGCCGCGCTCCTCGAAGGCGGCCACCACGGTGTCGAGCCCGGCCGGGTCACCGGCCACCACGACCGAGGACGGACCGTTCACAGCCGCGACCTCGACCCCGACGGGGAGCCGGTCGGCCACCTCGGCGAGCGGCAGCCCGACCGAGACCATCCCGCCCCGACCCGCCAGACCCCGCGCGATGGCCTGCGACCGCAACGCCACCACCGCCGCCGCGTCCTCCAGCGAGAGGATGCCCGCGACATGCGCCGCCGCGATCTCCCCCTGCGAGTGACCCACCACCGCGTCCGGCACCACGCCCAGCGACGCCCACAGCCGCGCCAGGCCGACGTTCACCGCGAACGACACCGGCTGCACCACGTCCACCCGCTCCAGCGAGGCCGCACCCGGCACCTGATTCACCACATCGAGCAACGACCAGTCGACATAAGACTTCAAAACCTCGTCGATCTCACCGAGAGCCTCCGCGAAGACCACGGACTCAGCGAGCAACCGACGCCCCATCCCCACCCACTGGGAACCCTGACCCGGGAAAACGAACACCGACCGACCGCTCACCTCCGCCCGACCGGACACCAGCCCGGCCACGGCCCCTCCCTCGGCCAGGGCCCTCAGGGCAGCGACGAGCGCGGCCCGGTCGGCGCCGACGGCCACGGCACGCTCGGTGAACCGGGTACGCGCGGTGACGAGCGCCCGGGCGGTGGCGGCGAGGTCCGGCACCGACGGCCCCTCCGCGAAGGCCGCCAGCCGCGCGGCCTGCTGACGCAGCGCCGCCTCCGAGGCGGCCGAGACCACCCAGGGAACCACGTTCTCCCCGGCGCCGGCACCGGCGGTACCGGTCGGGGTGGCGCCGACACCGGCGGGCGTTGCGGCTCCATCGATGGGCTCGGTGGTGCCGGTCGCGGTGGCCGTCGCAGCGGTGGCGGCCGCAGTGTCCTCGACGGCGGTGTCCTCGACGGACACGGCGGCATCGGCGGCGCCGGCCGTCCCGGCGGTCGTATCGGTACCGGTCGTGACACCGACGGGAGTGCCATCGACGGACACGGCGCCGCCGGCCGGCTCCGCCTGCTCCAGGATCACGTGCGCGTTCGTCCCGCTCACACCGAACGCCGAGACGCCGGCCCGGCGCGGGCGGCCGGCCTCCGGCCAGGCCCGCTGCTCGGTGAGCAGGGCGATGCCGCCCGAGGACCAGTCGATGTGCGAGGAGGGCGCGTCGATGTGGAGGGTCTGCGGCAACACGCCGTGCCGCAGCGCCTCGACCATCTTGATCACGCCCGCCGCACCGGCGGCGGCCTGGGTGTGGCCGATGTTGGACTTCACCGACCCGAGCCAGAGCGGCTGTTCGGCCGGGCGGTCCTTGCCGTAGGTGGCGAGCAGGGCGTGTGCCTCGATCGGGTCGCCGAGCGGGGTGCCGGTGCCGTGCGCCTCGACGGCGTCGACGTCGGCGGCCGTCAGGCGGGCGTTGGCGAGCGCGGCCCGGATCACCCGCTCCTGCGAGGGACCGTTCGGGGCGGTCAGACCGTTGGACGCACCGTCCTGGTTGACGGCCGAACCCCGGACGACCGCCAGCACCTCGTGCCCGAGACGCCGGGCGTCGGAGAGCCGTTCCAGCAGCAGCAGGCCCACGCCCTCGGACATCCCGAACCCGTCGGCGGCGTCGGCGAAGGCCTTGCTCCGGCCGTCGGCGGCGAGGCCGCGCTGCCGGGAGAAGCCGACCAGGCCTTCGAGCGTGGACATCACCGAGGCGCCGCCGGCCAGGGCCAGCGTGCACTCCCCGGCGCGGAGCGCCTGGGCTGCGAGGTGCAGGGCGACCAGGGAGGAGGAGCAGGCGGTGTCGACGGTGATCGCGGGTCCCTCCAGGCCGAGGGCGTAGGAGAGGCGGCCGGAGAGCACGCTGCCCGCGTTGCCGGTGACCAGGTAGCCCTCGTCGGCGGCGCCGCCGGTGCCCTGGGTGCCGTAGTCCTGGCCGTGGGTACCGATGAAGACGCCGGTCGGGGTGGCGCGCAGGGCGGTGGGGTCGAGTCCGGCGCGCTCCAGGGTCTCCCAGGCGACTTCGAGCAGCAGGCGCTGCTGCGGGTCCATCGCCAGGGCCTCGCGCGGGTTGATGCCGAAGAAGGCGGCGTCGAAGTCGGCGATGCCGGGCAGGAATCCGCCGCCGCGCACGTAGGTGCGGCCGGGGGCGTCGGGGTCGGGGTCGTAGCTGCCGTCGAGGTCCCAGCCCCGGTCGGTGGGCAGGCCGGTGACGGCGTCGCTGCCGGCGGCGACGAAGCGCCAGAGGTCCTCGCCGGAGTCGAGGCCGCCGGGGAAGCGGCAGCCGACGGCGACGATCGCGATCGGCTCGTCCTCGGTCCCGGCGGCCTGTGCCGCGGGGGCGGCGGGGGCCGGTTCCGCACCGACGAGTTCGGTCGCGAGGTGGGCGGCGAGGGCCTTGGGCGTCGGGTAGTTGAACACCAGGGTGGCGGGCAGACGCAGACCGGTGGCGGTGCCGAGGGCGTTGCGGAGTTCGACGGCGGTGAGCGAGTCGATGCCGAGTTCCTTGAACGCCTTGTCGACGTCCAGCGCCGCGGCCGAGCCGTGGCCGAGGACGGCGGCGGCGGTGTCGCGGACGAGGGCGGTCAGCAGCTCGTCGCGGTCGGCGGCGGAGAGTCCGGCGAGCCGCCGGGCGAGGGTGCCGGCGCCGTCCGCGGCGGTGCGGGCGGCGGCCCGTCGCAGGGCGCGGGGTGCGCGGGCGGCGGGTGCCAGGTCGCGCAGCAGCGGCGGGAGGTCCTCGGTCCGGACGCCGGTGACGTCGAGCCTGATCGGCACCACGGCCGCGGGCTCGCCGGTGAGCGCGGCGTCCAGGAGGGCGAGGCCCTGGTCGGCGGAGAGGGGGCGGGTACCGACCCGGGCCATCCGGGCGAGGTCGGTGTCGCTGAGCCGGCCGCCCATGCCGGCGGCCTCGGCCCACAGGCCCCAGGCGAGCGACACGGCGGGCAGTCCGAGCGAGCGCCGGTGGGCGGCCAGGCCGTCGAGGAAGGCGTTGCCGGCCGCGTAGTTGCCCTGGCCGGAGCCGCCGAGGACGCCGGAGGCGGAGGAGTAGAGCGCGAACGCGGCCAGGTCGAGGCCGGCGGTGAGCTCGTGCAGGTGCCAGGCGGCGTCGACCTTCGGGCGCAGCACGCTGTGCCACTTGGCGGCGTCCAGGGCTTCGATGACGCCGTCGTCGACGATCCCGGCGACGTGGACGACGCCGGTCAGGCGGTCGGCGAGGGTGTCGACGACGGCGGCCAGCGCGGTGCGGTCGGCGGTGTCGACGGCCTCGGCGCGGACCAGGGTGCCGTGCGCGGCGAGTTCTTCGAGCAGGTCGGCGGGCACGGCGGAGCGGGAGAGGAGCACGAGTTCCGCGACGCGGTGGACCGCCGCGAGGTGACGGGCCACCAGGCGGCCCAGGCCACCGTTGGCGCCGGTGACCAGGACGGTGCCACCGGCCAGCGGGGACGGCGCGCCCTCTGCGGGGGCGGGCCGGGCGGCCGGGCGGCGCAGGCGGGCGACCAGCCGTCGCCCGTCTCGCAGCGCCAGCTGCGGTTCGTCGCCCGGTGCGGCGGCCACCGCCCGGGCGGCGTCGGCCGGGTCGTCGGCCTCGACGAGGACGAAGCGGCCGGGGTTCTCCGACTGGGCGGTGCGCACCAGGCCCCGGACGGGTTCCTGGACGAGTTCGCCGCGCCGGGTGACGACGACGAGCCGGGAGTCGGCCGTCCGGTCGTCGGCCAGCCAGGCCTGGAGCGCCCGCAGGACGTCGTGGCCGACGGCGTGGGCGCGCTCGGGCACGGTGTCGGAGGGCGCGCCGCCGCCGGCGGGCAGGACCACGAGGGGCGGCAGGGCTCCGTCCTCGGGCAGGTCGCTGTGGAGGGTCCAGTCGGCGGGCGCGTCGGAGGCCTCGGGTGCGGGGACCCAGTCGACCTCGAACAGGGCCGCGTCGTCCGCCGGACCGGCGGTGAGGCCGCGCGGGTCCACCGGCCGCACGGTGAGGGCCTCGACGTCCACGACGGGGGCGCCGGTGTCGTCGGCGGCCCGGATGGTGAGGGTGTCGGGGCCGGCGGAGGTGACGACCACGCGCAGCGCCTCGGCGCCGGTGGCGTGCAGGCGCACGCCGGCCCAGGAGAAGGCGAGCCTGGGCACGTCGGCGCCGGGGAAGAAGCCGGCCTCGCCGAGCGGGTGGAGGGCGGCGTCCAGCAGGGCGGGGTGCAGGCCGTAGGCGGCGGCGTCCGAGGTGGTGTCGGGGAGGCGGAGCTGGGCGTAGAGGCGGCCGTCGGCGAGCCAGGCGGCCTCGACGGCGTGGAACGCGGGGCCGTAGGCGACGGTGAGCCGGTCGTAGAGGCCGTCGATGTCGAGCGGGCGGGCTCCGGCGGGCGGCCAGACCGTCAGTTCGTCTGCGGTGGCGGGCTCCGGGCCCTCAGGGGCGAGCGTTCCGGTGGCGTTGGCGTGCCACGGCAGGCCGGGGCCGGTGCGGGTGAGCAGCCGGACGGCGCGGCGGCCGTCCTCGGCCTCGCCGACGTGGACCTGGAGGTCGAGGCCGCCGCCGTCCGGGACGACGAGCGGGGCGGAGACGGTCAGTTCCTCGACCGTGGGCACGCCGAGCCGGTGGCCGACGTGGGCGAGGGCGTCGAGCAGCGCGGTGCCGGGCAGCAGCGTCGCGCCGCCGATCCGGTGGTCGGCCAGCCAGGGCAGGGTGCGTTCGGTGATCCGGCCGGTGAAGACTGCGCCTTCCTCGGTGCCGAGCAGCAGTTCGGCCTCCAGCAGCGGGTGGCCGGCCTTGTCCAGGCCGACGGCGGCGAGGTCGCCGGCGGCGCGGCCCGGCCGGAGCCAGTAGCGCTGGTGCTGGAAGGGGTAGGTGGGCAGTTCGGAGGGGCGGACGGTGCCGGCCTCGGCGTAGGCCGTGGACCAGTCCACGGGCAGGCCGTGCACGTGGAGTTCGGCGGCGGCGAGCAGGACGCGGTCCCAGCCGCCGTCCTCACGACGCAGGGTCCCGGTGACGACGGTCGGCGCCTGGACGGCCTCCTCCAGGGCCTCGACGACGGCGTGGGCGAGCACGGGGTGCGCGCTGACCTCGACGAACGCCCGGAAACCCTCGCCCGCCAGGGTCTCGACGGCCTCGGCGAAGCGGACGGTCTGCCGCAGGTTGCGGTACCAGTACCCCGCGTCCAGCTCCGGACCCTCCAGCCAGCGGCTCTCGACCGTCGACAGGAACGGGACGACAGCCGGCCGCGGCTTCACCGAACCCAGCAGCTCGGCGAGTTCGGCCTCGATCGACTCCACGTGGGCGGTGTGCGAGGCGTAGTCCACCGGGATCCGCCGCACGCGCACACCCTGCTCCTCGTACGAGACGACGAGCGTGTCCAGACCCGCCGGGTCACCGGCCACCACGACCGAGGACGGACCGTTGACAGCGGCGACCTCCACGCCGTCCGGCAGCGTGCCGGTCACCTCGGCGAGCGGCAGCCCGACCGACACCATCCCGCCCCGACCCGCCAGACCCCGCGCGATGGCCTGCGACCGCAACGCCACCACCGCCGCCGCGTCCTCCAGCGAGAGGATGCCCGCGACATGCGCCGCCGCGATCTCCCCCTGCGAGTGACCCACCACCGCGTCCGGCACCACACCCAACGAGAACCACAGCCGCGCCAGGCCGACGTTCACCGCGAACGACACCGGCTGCACCACGTCCACCCGCTCCAGCGAGGCCGCACCCGGCACCTGGTTCACCACATCGAGCAACGACCAGTCGACATAAGACTTCAAAACCTCGTCGATCTCACCGAGAGCCTCCGCGAAGACCACGGATTCAGCGAGCAACCGACGCCCCATCCCCACCCACTGGGAACCCTGACCCGGGAAAACGAACACCGACCGACCACTCACCTCCGCCCGACCGGACACCAGCCCGGCCACGGCCCCTCCCTCGGCCAGGGCCCTCAGCCCGCTCAGCGCCCGCGCCCGGTCGGCGGCGACCACGACGGCCCGCCGTTCCAGCGCGGCCCGGGAGCCGGCGAGCGCGCGGGCGACGGCCGGCGCCTCGGCGACGGGCCTGGCCTCGGTGAACTCGGCAAGCCGTTCGGCCTGTTCGCGCAGGGCCTCGGGGGAACGGGCGGAGAGCAGCCAGGGCACCGGGGTACCGGAGCCGGCGTCGAGTTCGCCGTCGAGTCCGGCGGGCACCGCTCGGTTCGCCGGCTCCTGGGCGGGAGCCTGCTCCAGGACGACGTGGGCGTTGGTGCCGCTGACGCCGAACGAGGAGACGGCGGCCCGGCGCGGCCGGTCGACCTCGGGCCAGGCCCGTTCCTCGGTGAGCAGGGCGACCGCGCCGGACTCCCAGTCCACCTTGGTGCTGGGCGCGTCGATGTGCAGGCTCTTCGGCAGCACGCCGTGCCGCAGCGCCTCGACCATCTTGATCACGCCGGCGACGCCGGCGGCGGCCTGGGCGTGGCCGATGTTGGACTTCAACGACCCCAGCCACAGCGGCTGTTCGGCCGAACGGCCCTGCCCGTAGGTGGCCAGCACCGCCTGCGCCTCGATCGGGTCGCCCAGCGAGGTCCCCGTCCCGTGGCCCTCGACGGCGTCGACGTCCGCGGGCGTCAGCCCGGCGTTGGCGAGGGCGGCGAGGATCACCCGCTGCTGCGAAGGGCCGTTCGGGGCGGTCAGACCGTTGGACGCACCGTCCTGGTTGACGGCCGAACCCCGGACCACGGCCAGCACCTCGTGCCCCAGGCGCCGGGCGTCCGACAGCCGCTCCAGCAGCACCAGACCCACGCCCTCGGCCCAGGCGGTGCCGTCGGCGCCGTCCGCGTAGGCGCGGGCCCGGCCGTCGGCGGAGAGTGCGCGCTGGCGGGAGAACTCGACGAAGGAGGTGGGCCGGGCCATGACCGCGGCGCCGCCGGCCAGGGCGAGCGTGCACTCGCCCTCGCGCAGCGCCTGGGCGGCCAGGTGCAGGGCCACCAGGGAGGAGGAGCAGGCGGTGTCCACCGTCACCGAAGGGCCTTCGAGGCCGAGGGTGTAGGAGATGCGGCCGGAGGCGACCGAGCTGGCGTTGCCGGTGCCGAGGTAGCCCTCCAGGCCGTCCGGGACCTCGGCGAGGTCGGTGGCGTAGTCGTGGTACATCAGGCCCGCGTAGACGCCGACCGGCTGCCCCTTGAGCGAGGTCGGGTCGATGCCCGCGCGCTCCAGCAGTTCCCAGGAGGTCTCCAGCAGCAGCCGCTGCTGCGGGTCCGTCGCCAGCGCCTCGCGCGGCGAGATCCCGAAGAAGGCGGCGTCGAACTCGCCCGCGTCGTGCAGGAATCCGCCATGACGGGCGTAGGAGGTGCCGGGGACGGCCGGGTCCGGGTCGTAGAGGGCGTCGAGGTCCCAGCCGCGGTCGGCGGGGAAGGGGGTGATCGCGTCGGTGCCCTCGGCGACCAGCCGCCACAGGTCGGCCGGGGAGGCGACGCCGCCGGGCAGGCGGCAGGCGGCGCCGACGATGACGACGGGGTCCTCGGCGGGCGGCACGGTGCGCGGTACGGGCGCGGGCCGGGCGGCGGTGGCCGGACGGCCGGTCAGCGTGTTCACCAGGAAGGCCGCGACGGCGGTCGGGTTGGGGTGGTCGAAGGCGAGGGTGGCGGGCAGCCGCAGGCCGGTGGCCGCGGTGAGGCGGCCGCGCAGTTCGACGGCCGTGGCGGAGGTGAAGCCGAGGTCCTTGAACGGGCCGTCGGGGCGGATCGGGTCGGGGCCGTCGCCGGCCAGCCCGGCGGTCTCCGCGAGGACGAGGTCGAGCAGTTCGCGCTGCCGGTCGGCGGCCGGGCGGCCAGCCAGGCGGCGGCGCAGCGCGGCGGCGGTCGCGGTGTCCGGGGCGCTCGGGCCGGCCGGGGTGTCGATGAGGTCGCGCAGCAGGGCCGGGACGTCCCGCGGGGCGAGGGCGTCCAGCCCTTCGGGGTCGAGCCGGAGCAGCAGCAGGGAGGTGTGGTCGGCCAGGTGGGCGGCGTCGAACGCGGCGGCGCTCTCCTGGGCGGTGAGCCGGCCGAGGCCGGGCGGAACGGGGCGTCCGTCCCCGTCGGCGGGGCCGGTGATGAGGGCGAGGCCGGGCAGGCCGTGGCGGCTGCGGTAGTGGGCGAGGGCGTCGAGGAACGCCGCGGCGGCGGCCTCCCCGGGGGCGCCGGGGGTGCCGAGCGGTCCGACGGTGGGGGTGTGCACGACGAAGGCGGACAGCTCGGTGCCGGCGGTCAGTTCGTGCAGGTTGACGGCGGCGGCGAGGGCGGCGCCGAGGCCGGGAAAGGCCGCGCCGGGGGTGTGGACGACGGCGTTGAAGCGCGTGCCCGGGCCGGCCAGCCAGTCGGCGAGGGCGTCGCGGTCGGCGAGGTCGAGGGCGCTGAGGGTGGTCTCGGCGCCGGCGGCGGTGAGCCGTTCGGCGAGTTCGGCGGCGGCCCGGTCGGCGGGGCCGTGGGGGCTGGTGAGCAGGATCCGGCGCACGCCGCGGCCGGCCACCAGGTGGTGGGCGACGGCGGCGGCGGCCGGCCCGTCGGCGCCGGTGACCAGGACGGCGCGGCGCGGGTCGAAGCGGGCGCCGGGCTCGCCGTGGGCGAGCGCGGCGGACACCCGGGCGGCGCGCGGGCGCAGCGCCACGCCGGAGCGGACGACGAGTTCGGGTTCGCCGGAGGCGACGGCGGTGGCCAGGGCGTCGGCGGCGTTCTCCTCCGCGTCGAGGTCGACCAGCAGGAACCGGCCGGGGTTCGCCACCCGGGCGGCGCGGACCACGCCGCGCAGCGCGGCCTGGACGAGGTCAGTGGCGCCGCCGGGTCCGGCGGCGCCCCGGGTGACGACGACCAGCGCGGTGTCGGCGAGCCGTTCCTCGGCGAGCCAGGCGGTGAGCTGCCCGTCGAGGGCGCGCACGGCGTCCTCGACATCGGCGGCGAGCGGTCCGGGGGTGCGCAGGCCGGCGCCGACGCCGAGCACGGCGACATCGGGCAGCGGGCCGGCCGCGGCCAGCGCGGCCGGGTCGGGGTGGGCGGCGGCGCCGAGGGCGTCGGCGAGGCCGAAGGCGTCCGCGCCGAGCACCGCCCAGGTGCCGGCGGCGGGGCGGGCGCCGGGGACGGAGGAGAGCGGCAGCCAGTCGACGCGGAACAGGTGCTCGTAGTGGCTGCCGCCGGCGGCCCGCAGCCGGGCGGGCGCGTCGAGCAGCACGTGCCGGGTGATCTTGCCGGAGGCGGTGCGCGGGATGCGCTCCGTCTCGTACAGCTCCTCGGGGACCTTGAAGTAGGAGAGCCGTTCCCGGCAGGCGGCCAGCAGGGCCTCCGGGTCGAGGCCGCCGGGGCCGGGCACCAGGAAGGCCACCGGCACCTCGCCGAGCACCTCGTGGGGCTTGCCGACGACGGCGACGTCCGCGACGCCGGGCACTCCGCGCAGCACCTCCTCGACCTCGGCCGGGTGGATGTTCTCGCCGCCGCGGATGATGAGTTCCTTGATCCGGCCGGTGATGGTGAAGTAGCCGGAGCCGTCGCGCCGGGCGAGGTCGCCGGTGTGGTACCAGCCGCCGCGCAGCGCCTGCTCGGTGGCCTCGGGCTGGTTGTGGTAGCCGAGCATCACGCTCGGGCCGCGCACCCAGACCTCGCCCTCCTCGCCGTCGGCGACGTCCAGGCCGGTCTCGACGTCGACCAGGCGCACACCCAGGCCGGGGACGGGCAGGCCGCAGGAGCCCTCGACGCGGGCGCCGGTGGGCCAGTTGACGGTGATCGAGCCGCAGGTCTCGGTGGAGCCGTAGGCGTCGATGAGCGGCGCGCCGAACGCCTCCTCGAAGGAGCGCCGCAGCGTGGCGGTGGTCATGGCGCCGCCGACCAGGCACATCCGCAGGGCCGGCGCGGTGAAGCCGTCCTCTCGGGCGGCGCGCACCAGCTGCTGGTACATGGTGGGCACGCCGGCCAGGAAGGTCGCGGACTCCTCGCGGACGGCCTCCAGGACGTCCCGCGCGGCGAAGCCGTCGAGGATGCGGGCGGTGGCGCCGACGGCGGTGACGCTCAGCACGCAGGCGATGTGGGAGAGGCTGTGGAACAGCGGCAGCGGCCAGACCACCCGGTCCACGGCGCTCAGGCCGGGCACCGGCACGTAGCAGGCGGCGACCGACCAGAGGCAGTTGCGCTGGGTGGACAGCACGCCCTTGGGCCGGCCGGTGGTGCCGGAGGTGTAGAGCATCCAGGCGGGGTCGTCGAGGCCGAGGTCGTCGCGCGCGGGGGTGGCGGGGTCGGTGCCGGCCAGGGTCTCGAAGGAGAGGGTGCCGGCCGGGACGGGGCCCTCGCCGGTGACGATCACCCGCAGGTCGGCCCGGCCGCGGGCGAGGGCGTCCAGGCCAGCGGCGCGGGCGGCGTCGGTGATGACGACGCGGGCGCCGCTGTCGTCCAGCAGGTGGGTGAGTTCGGCCTCGGTGGCGTGCGGGTTGAGCGGGACGCCGATGGCGCCGGCGCGCAGGATGCCGAAGTAGGCCTCCACCACCTCGACGCTGTTGCCGAGCAGGATCGCGGCCCGGTCGCCGGGCTGGAGGCGCAGGTCGGCGAGGTGGCCGGCGATCCGGCCGGTGCGGGCGTGGAGCTCGGCGTAGGTCACGCCGCGGACGGCGTCGCGGAACGCGGTCTTGTCCGAGCTGTCGCGGGCGTGCTCGGCCAGCAGTTCGGGCAGCGGCCGGATCAGCTCGGTGCGCAACATGCCGTCACTTCCTTGGGTCGGTTCGGTTCGGGTCGACTCGGTTCGGGCCTCGGGCGGGGGGCATTAGATTTCCGCCTGGCACCAGGGGTGGGCGGCGGCGGAATGGGATTCCATTTCCGGGCCGGATTTTCGCGGTACGGGGCCGGCGCATTGCCGGGCGGCCTTTCCGGGGCGGCCTTGCGCGAATTCCCGCCGGTCACAGTCTCGTGCGGCGGGGGCTCCGGGCCGCCCCTATCCGACCCCCTATACGGGCCCTATTCACGGTGGGCGGGAACGGCGCCGCCCCGCCGGGCGCGGCGGGGCGGGGCGGGGAGGGGAGGGCGGACCGGCCCGGCCGGTGGGGCGGCCGGGTGGTCCGGGCTCGCGGCCGGTCAGTGGGCCGGGACGGGTTCGGGCAGCAGGGCGAGCAGGTCGTCGGGCCGGCGCAGCACCGCGTCGGGCCGTTCGGCGAGCAGCGCCGCCTCGTCGGTCTCGCCCCACAGCACGGCGATCGCGCCGACCCCGGCGCCCCGGGCGCTCGCCAGGTCGGTGACGGCGTCGCCGACCATGACGGTCCGTTCGGCCGGCACGTCGAGCAGTTCCAGGGCGCGCAGCACGATGTCGGGCGCGGGCTTGGCCCGGGGGACCTCGTCGGAGCCGAGCACGTGGTCGAAGTGGTGCAGCAGGCCGAGCTGGTCGAGCAGCGAGCGGGCCCGGGGGCCGCTCTTGCCGGTGGCCACGGCCAGCCGGATGCCGCGCCGGTTGAGGTCGATGAGCAGTTCCCGCACCCCGGCGTGCACGGTGACCTGGGGGGCGAGCCGGTAGCTCTCCCGGACGAAGGGCTCCTCCAGGGCGAGCGGCAGCCCCATGATCCGCATGATGTCCGGGAAGTAGCGGCCCAGGTGGCGGCAGTACTCCTCGAACGGCGGGTTGCCGTCGCCGACCACCTCCTCGTAGGCGGTGAGGAACGCCCGGCGCATCACGTCGAAGCTGTCGACGATGACGCCGTCGAGGTCGAAGACCACGGCGCGCAGCGGGGAGGAGGCGGCGAGCGCGTGGCCGTCGGGCCTGGTGGTCGGGGCGGTGGCTGCGGGCTGGTCGATCGGCATGGGATCTCCATGGGACGAGAGGCTGCCCGGACGGGTGACCGGGCCTGACGCCCCGGGGCCGACGAGATGGGCACGGCCTCCGGGGCCGGGACACGGGGCTGCTCGGGTGGAGCCGCGGCTCGGCGGGGAACGGCGGGGACGGCGGTCGGACGCCGACGACGGTCAGACGGCGAGGGCCGCGGCCTCGTCGGCGAGCCGCGGCCGCGGGGCGCGGGCCGCCGCGTAGAGCCGCTCGATGACCGAGATGGTGTGGTGGGCGCGGTTCACGGCCGCGCCGCGCGAGGCCGGGTCGGCGAGCAGGGCGGGCAGCTCGTCGAGCTGGCGCACGTACTCGGTGCCGACGCTCTCCCCGGGCAGCGGGACCTCGGTGGTGACGCCGTCGCGGGTCCGGGTGAGGCGCGGGACCCGGCGGTTCGGGCTGAAGCCGAAGGTGCACTCCAGGGTCGCGGAACCGGTGGCGCCCTCCACGGTGATCCGGGTGGTGTCGACGGGCTCGTGGGAGGCCCAGCTCGCCCGCACCGCCACCGAGACGCCGGTGTCGGTGAGCAGGAAGCCGCGGGCGGTGTCCTCGACGTCGCCCGCGCCGTCCGGCCCCTCGGTGCCGCGCCAGCCGGCGCCGCGCCTGCCGTCGTTGACGAAGTCGGCGGAGAGCGAGCCGAGCACCGACGGGAACCGGACGCCGCCGCCGAGCACGGCCTGGGCCGTGTCCAGCAGGTGCCAGCCGAGGTCGACCAGGGCGCCGCCGCCGGAGAGCCGCCGGCTGGTGAACCACCCGCCGGCGTCGGGGACACCGCTGGCACGGACCCAGGCGAGGTCGACGTGGCGGATCGGGCCGAGGTCCGCCGCCAGTTCGGTGAGGGCGGCGACGTCCGGCCGGTAGCGGGCGGCGCTGCCCGCCAGCAGGACGGTCCCGCCGGCGCGTTCGGCGGCGGCCAGCCGGTCCGCCTCGGCGGCGCTGAGGCAGACCGGCTTCTCCAGGAACACCGGGATGCCGCGGGTGAGCAGGCGCTCGGCTACGGGGGTGTGCAGGTGGTTGGGCACCGCGACGACCGCGAGGTCGACATCGGGGCCGAGCAGGTCGGCGCCGGCGAGGAGCGCGGCGCCGGACGGCACGTGCTCCGCGCCGCCGGGGCCGGGCTCGACGACGGCGGTGACCCGGTAGGCCGGGTGGGCCGTCAGGCGGGGCAGCCAGATGGTGCGGCCCGCCCAGCCGAGGCCGACGACGGCCACCCGCACCGGGGCGGCCGGCCCCCGTCCGGCGGTGCTCACCCACGCGTTCACACCGCGGCCAGGGCGTCGGCGATGATCTGGGCGGTGTCCTCGATCGCCCGCTCGCTCGCGAGGAGGGTGCGGTGGTGCAGCCAGATGCCGTCGGCGGTGAGCGCCTCGCTGTTGGGGCAGGCCTTGGCCAGCTCGTCGACGGTGGTGTCGGGCGCGGCCGACTCCCAGAAGCCGTCCGAGCGGTAGATGGCGCGGAAGACCACGAAGGCGGGCAGGCCGCGCGCGATCAGGTCGTCGACCAGGGCGTTGCGCCTTTTGTCCTCGCCGAGGCCGGGCACCCGGAACATCGCCATGTAGTGCGGGACGCGGTCGGCTCGCTCGTCGTGGCCCTGCGGCACCACGCCGGGGATCTCCGTCAGCAGGCTCTTGAGCAGCTTGGCGCGCTCCTCACGGACGCTGATCTGGCTGTCCAGGCGGGCGAGCTGGGCGCGCAGCACGCTCGCGGAGAACTCGTTGAGCCGGAAGTTGGAGCCGGAGGTCTGGTGGTAGTACTTCCGGTCCGTCGGCGGGCGACCGCAGCTGTGCCGCAGGAACGCCTCGTCGTACTGGGCGGTCTCCGGGAAGGTGACGGCGCCGCCCTCGCCGGCCGTCATCAGCTTGCCGTTCTGGAAGCTGAACGCGGCGATCGAGCCCAGCTCGCCGACCCGGCGGCCGCGCCAGCGGGCGCCGTGGGCGTGCGCGGCGTCCTGCACGATCGAGACGCCCGAGTCGGCGGCGAGCTTGTCGAGGGCGTCCAGGTCGGCGATCTGGCCGGCGATGTGGACAGGCATGATCGCGCGGGTCCGCGGGGTTATCGCGGCGGCGGCCGCCTCGGGGCTCAGGTTGTAGGTGTCGAGGTCGATGTCGACCGGCACCGCGGTGGCGCCGAGCCGCTGGGCGGCCTGGGAGGAGGAGATGAACGTGAACGCGGGCACGATGACCTCGGTGCCCGGGCCGACACCGAGCAACTGGAGGGCGATCTCCAGCGCGTGGGTACCGTTGGTGACGGCGAGCGCCTTGGCGGCGCCGTGGTAGTCGGCGAACTCCTGCTCGAAGGTCTCGACCTCCTTGCCGCCCATCCGCCACCACTGGCCCTGCTCCAGGGCCCTGAGCAGTCCTTCGCGCTCGGCATCGTCGTACTGCGGCCAGACCGGGAACTCCGGGGCCGGACGTCCTTGGGCACTCATGATTCCGCGCAGCCTTTCCTGTAGGGGGGACCGTGGAACGGCACGCTAACCCAGGAAATGCGGCCCGTCACTTCCCCTACACACCCCCCTAGAAAGCCCTTGTCCTGCAGTCCGGTAGCCCTCTTCGGGGTTCGCCCGGGGAACTCGCTGCTATAACCGGAATATGAGCGAACTGCTATTGCTGAATGGCCCCAATCTCGGGATTCTCGGCCGCCGCGAACCGGAGGTCTACGGCACCGACACCCTGGCCGACATCGAGGCCGCGGTCGCCGCCGAGGTGGCCGGCCGGGGCTGGAAGGTGGTCTCCGTCCAGCGCGAGTCCGAGGGTCAGCTGATCGAGGCGGTGCAGGACGCCTGGGACGGCTCCGTCGGGGCGATCGTGAACCCGGGCGCGCTGATGATCGCCGGCTGGGGCCTGCGCGACGCGCTCGCCGCCTACCCGCGGCCGTTCGTCGAGGTGCACCTGTCCAACGTCTGGGCGCGCGAGTCCTTCCGGCACGAGTCGGTACTGGCGCCGCTCGCCTCGGGCGTGATCGTCGGGCTCGGCGCGCTCGGCTACCGGCTCGCCGCGCAGGCGCTGCTGGCGAAGGTCCCGGCGTCCTGATGGGCTTCGCGACGGGAACCCCGGCAGGGGACACCACGACGACGCGGGCCGCGGCGGCGCAGGGCCCCACGGCTCAGGCCCCGACGGCTCAGGCCCCGACGGCCGCCCGGGGCGTGCTCGGCATCGACATCGGCGGCACCAAGGTGGCGCTGCGCGCCGAGGACGGCCCGCCCGGCGGGCCGGTCCGCACCGAGGAAGCCGTGCTGCGCTGGCCTGGCGCCCGGGTGGCCGGCGTCTACGCCGACTGGACGGCGCTGGCCGGCACGGTCGCCGACCTGCGGGAGCGCTGGGAGGGCGACTTCGCGGCGGTCGGGGTGGCCGTGCCCGCGACCATCGGCCCGGACGGCCGGGTGCTCGCCTGGCCGGGCCGCCCCGGCTGGCGCGGCTTCGACCTCGTCCCGGCGCTGCGGCGGCTCTTCCCCACCGCGGCGCTGGCCTGGGCGGACGACGGTGATCTCGCCGCGCTCGCCGAGGCGGTGCACGCCGGGTCCGGGCACGTGGTCTACCTGGGTGTCGGGACGGGCGTCGGCGGCGGTGTCGTGCACGAGGGCGCGCCGCTGCCGGGCCCGGGGCGCGGCTCCTGCGAGGCGGGGCACCTGATCGTCGACCGCCGGGGCCCGGTCTGCGACTGCGGGCGGCGCGGCTGCCTGCAGGCCACCGCCTCCGGTCCGGCGACCCTGCGGCGCGCGGAACTGCTGCGCGGCGCGCCGGTCGAGTACGCGGAGCTGCGGACCGGGCTGGCCGAGGGCACGCCGTGGGCGGTGGAGGCCGTCGAGGAGACCTGCGCCGCGCTGGCGGCGGTGGCCGTCTCGCTCGGCGAGCTGTTCCACCCCGAACTGACCGTGCTGGGCGGCGGGTTCGCCGACGGGCTGCCCGGCTTCACGGCGCGGGTGGAGGCGCACGCCGCCGCGCTGGCCCGCCCCGGCGGCCCGGCCCCCGCGATCCGGCCGGCCGTGCTCGGCGGGCTGTCCTCGCTGCACGGCGCCCTCGCGCTGGCGCGGCTGCAGCCCGCGTCCTGAAGCCGTGCCCGCGCCCGCGCGCCCCAGTCCCACCCCACCGAGCGACATCGCACCACACACCACCGCACACCACCGCACCGACCAGCCCTGGGAGCCGAGTTGACCACGACAGAAACCCTCGTCCGCACGGACGGCGGGCTGCGGCGCATCGACGTGGAGCTGGGCGAGCGCGGCTACCCGGTGCTGATCGGCCCCGGCGCCCGCCACCGGCTGGCCGGGGTACTCGCGAGGATCGGCGCCCGCCGGGTCGCGGTGGTCAGCGCCCGGCCCGCCGAGTGGCTGCCCGACACCGGCCTCGACACCCTGGTGGTGGAGGCGAAGGACGGCGAGGAGGGCAAGTCCCTCGCCGGGGTGGCCGAACTGTGCAGCCGCTTCACCGCGTTCGGCCTGGGCCGGGCGGACGCCGTGGTCTCCTGCGGCGGCGGCACCACCACCGACGCGGTCGGGCTCGCCGCCGCGCTGTACCACCGGGGAGTGCCGGTGGTGCACCTGCCCACCTCGCTGCTGGCCCAGGTCGACGCGAGCGTCGGCGGCAAGACGGCGGTGAACCTCCCGGAGGGCAAGAACCTGGTGGGCGCGTACTGGCAGCCGTCCGCCGTGCTCTGCGACACCGACTACCTCAGCACCCTCCCGCCGCGCGAACGCGTCAACGGCTACGGGGAGATCGCCCGCTGCCACTTCATCGGCGCCGGGGACCTCCGCCACCTGCCGCTGCCCGAGCAGATCGCCGCGAGCGTCGCCCGCAAGGCCGCCGTGGTGGCCGCCGACGAGCGCGACGCCGGGCTGCGGCACATCCTCAACTACGGCCACACCCTGGGCCACGCGCTGGAACGCGCCACCGACTTCCGGCTGCGCCACGGCGAGGCGGTCGGCGTCGGCACGGTCTTCGCCGGCCGGCTGGCGGGCGCGCTCGGCCGGATCGGCCCCGAGCGGGTCGCCGAGCACCACGAGGTGGTCGCCCACTACGGGCTGTCGACCGCGCTGCCGCCGGAGGTCGACACCGGGGCGCTGATCGCCCTCATGCGGCTGGACAAGAAGGCCGTCGACGGGCTCTCCTTCGTCCTGGACGGCCCGCGCGGCGCCGAACTCGTCAGCGACGTCCCCGAGTCACTGGTCGCCCGCACGCTGGACGCCATGCCGCGCGCCGCCGGGGAGGCCTGAGGTGTCCCTTCCCCTCGACCTGCCGGCCCCCGACGCGCCGGCCGCCGGGCCGCCGATCTCCGGCCGCACCCGGCTGTTCGCGGTGCTCGGCGACCCGGTCGCGCAGGCCAAGGCGCCCGCTCTGCTCAACCCGCTGTTCGCGGCGAGCGGCGTGGACGCCGTGCTCGTCCCCGTGCACGCCCCGGCGGACCGGCTGGACGAGGTCGTGCGAGGGCTGAAGGCCGTCGCCAACCTGGACGGGCTGCTGGTCACCGTCCCGCACAAGCTGGCGATGTGCGGGCACGCCGACGAACTCAGCGACGCCGCCGCCCTGCTGGGCAGCACCAACGCGCTGCGCCGCGAGCCGGACGGCCGCTGGTACGGCGACAACTTCGACGGCGCGGGGTTCGTCAGGGGCCTGGCCGCCGCGGGGCACCACCCGGCCGGGCTGCGGGTGGCGCTGGCCGGCGCCGGAGGCGCGGGGCTCGCCATCGCCGCCGCCCTGCTCACCGAAGGAGCCGCCGCACTCACCGTCACCGATCCCGACCGGGGCCGGGTGGACGCCCTGCTGGAGCGGCTCGGCACCCGCTGGCCCGGCCGCGTGGCCGCCGCCCCGCGCCCGCCCTCCGGCGTCGACCTCGCGGTCAACGCCACCCCGCTGGGCCTGGACCCGGCCGACCCGCTCCCCTTCGACCCGGCAGCACTGGCGCCCGGCGCGCTGGTCGCCGACATCATCATGACGCCCGCCGAGACCCCGCTGCTGCGCACCGCCGCCGCCCTCGGCCTCGCCACCCACCCCGGCATCCACATGCTCGCCGAGCAACTTCCGCTCTACCGCTCCTTCTTCCGCCTTCCGGGGTGACCCCCGTTCCTCCGGAACCGCCGGAGAGCCCGGAACGGGCGGGACGGGCTGGACCCGCAGGACGGGGGGGGAGAAACGGGGCACGGGGGCGTGCCCGGCGGGACGGAACCCTCAGGATCCACCGGGCCCGCCCTGTGGGGTGCCATGAGTGACGCAATGCCCCTGAGCAGGTACTCTGCAGCTCCAGGTGATCATGGCAGGCTCGGTCTGTATGGCGCTGCGCATGCTCTACCTGGTCTTTCTCCGGCTCCTGGGACTGCCCCTGCTGCTCTCCCGCTCGGAGGGGGGCGAAGGACGCCGAGATCCTCGCGTTACGCCACGAGAACACGGTGCTGCGCCGTCGGCTCGGCGTCCGGCCACGCCTTTCCTGGCCGGACCGCGCGGTGCTCTCCGCTCTCGCCCGGCACCTGCCGGGCAGGCTCCGTCGGCACCGCCTGGTCACCCCCGGCACCCTGCTCACCTGACACCGCCGACTGCTCCGCTGGAAATGGAAGCAGAAACCCGTGCGCACGGGACGACCCCCGGCCGCACCGAGCGCTGCAACTTCGCGCTCCTGCCGACAACCCCGACGTCATCCCGTTCCCAGCCCAGCGGATCCAGCGCCACGACGTCCTCGACGGACTCATCCACGAGTACCGCAACACCGCCTGACGAAGACCAGAGCAGCTGACGAAAACACAGTTCGGCTCATCTGCGGGACTTTTGGAACCCTACAGGGTCCATCGCGGGGAACGCGAAGCGTGGCTGCCGGCGGATGGACTCCATGCGCTCGGAGACGATCGGAAGTCCAGGTTGGTGCGGTCGGCCGACACCCGCGGGTCGGCCAGCAGCGTGCGGATCTCCGCGCGCCCGGTGACCAGCCAGGCCGCGCGGCCGTCGTACAGCGTCACCCGACTCACCGGCCCGTCGGTCGACAGGTAGCCGGACGGCGGCTGGTAGGGACACGTACGGTCCTGTGGATACGACAGCGACATGAACGTTCCCCTGCCCGCGGGCCGAGGAGCGTCGGCCCGCACGTCGGCCCAAGAGTCGTTCGCTCGGAGTCAACCCGCCCAGAGCGGTTGCACCGTAGCGGTGTATCCGGTTCTTCCCTCCAGCGGGCAGTCCGACACCGCACGCTGCTCCAGCTCCTGCGCCTGTACGACAGCCGACGCCGCGAGGTGCGCCACCTCGTCCTACCGCCGGCGGCGGCCCCTCCGCGGCTCCACCCGTCTCCTGTCCGAAGACCGCTGCTGCCCCGCTCTTCGACGTCCCCGGGGCCGCCGAACCTGTCGGCACGTCAGAATGGCTTGTGGCCTGGCGATGTGCTGGCAGAATCACGAACCGGAGGTAGGGCTTCATGACCCGGTACAGCATCGACCCCGAACGACACGAGCTGATCGCCACCTGGGGAACCGGCGAGGGTGGTCTCGCCACCCGCATCGGCGTCCTCCCCGCTGGGACCGGCACCTCCGCGCTCCTGGGCCTGGCCCGTGCGCTCACCCAGCTGTCCGAGGCCGCGTGGCGCACCTACACCCACCCCGCCAGCGCCGCCTCCTCCCAGGAACCCAACTCCGAGGGCTGGCGCCGCTCGGAGGAGCGAAAGGCCTTCGACGAGGTCCCCCTCGCCATCACCCGGCCCAACCTCCCCCAGGACGGCATGCTCGACGTCTCCTACAGCCCCCTCGTCGAATCCGCCCACCGCGCCGGCCGCGCCCTCCACACCCTGGACGACCGCGAGCTCACCGACGCCGTCCTCGCCGAAACCGCCACCGAACTCGCCGCCGTGGAGAACGCCGAACTCGGCGACCTCACCGGCCGCGCCCGCCAGGCCGTCCTCCTCAGCCGCGAAGGCGCCTCCCCCGTCCAGGTCGCCGCCGCCGACCGCCTCCTCGAACAGAACCCCTTCGGCCCCGCGGCCCTCCTCACCGAGATCGACCCCACCGCCGCCGCCGTCGCCGCCGCCCACTGGCTCGCGGCCGCCGCCGAGGTCACCGCCGAAGCCACCGGCCACTCCCCCACCACCCTGCTCCTCGAAGCCGACAACAGCGAAGCCCTCCCCCACGAAACCCCCACCCTCGTCCTCGAACTCCTCGAAGCCGGCGTCTCCCCCTACGACGCGGTCACCGGCCTCGTACGCCACGCCCTCCACATCGCCGACGGCCTCCTCCCCGACCCGGCGGGCCTGCGCGAACAACTCGAAGACCTCGACGACGACCTCGCCGAACACACCGGCCCGGACACCGACCCCGAGGACACCGGCCTGCGCCTGACCCCCCTCGACCCCAGGCGCCCCGCCCGCGACCTCCTCGAAGACCTCCTCACCGGCATCCACGGCTGCCAGCTCCTCCACGAGGAATACGACGACCCCGACGACGAGGACGCCGATGCCGACGAGGCGGAGGACCGGAACGACGAACAGGCCGAACAGCACCAGGGCCACGGCCGCGAACGCTTCGCCCACCTCGTCCGCGAAACCGCAACCCGCCACCGCGACCGGCTCACGTGACCGACCACCCGAACCCGACGCACCCCCTCGACAATCACCCAGGGTGACGACGGGGGGTCTGGCCACCCGCTCCCCTCGGCGACTCCGCGTGACACGCGCCGACCTGTCGGCAACCGCACGTTCACCCAGGCCGTCGACGCGCGCGCCCGAACCCCGGCCGATACTACTCAGCGTAACCGCCCCAGCGTGCACGTCTGGCGTTCAATCAGGTTCGGGAATTCCGCAACCCCGGAAAGGGGCCGGAATTCCACCACCCACCGGAACGGGCCGAGCAGCCCTGCGGGCGACAGACAGAGCACCTTCTCCCGGTCCGCGCCCCCTTCGGACGGTGAACGCACAAAGGCCGATGCTGCGCAATCAAGCCGACCTGCCCGCTGGCCACACATCATGATCACCCTCGCGGCGTGTCGCCAGCGCGCATCCCGACAAGTCGTTCTTGTCATGCTCCCCGCTCCCGCCCCGCACCCTCTGCCGCCATACCCGCCATCCCGGCAACCGTAGACGGGCCATCGCCACTTGGTTCGAGGAGGAGTCCATGGCAAAGGGCCATCAGCGTCGAGAGCTGAACGCCGATGAAAGTGCCATCCCGGAAGGCTAACGAGGCCGTGGCCCACCCAGTCCGAATTCGTCGATCGCAAGCCTCTGCAGCCCGGAATCACAGCCGGTAGGTGAAGCGCAACGCGCCTCCCTCCTCCTGGTAGTACCCGCGTCCCCGCGCCCCGAAGGGGTTGGGGAGCATGTGCACCTGGAGCCGTTCGGAGTCGAGGACCGAGGTGATCACCAGCAGCCGCCACCGGTCGTGGCCGGCGTGCCGCTGGGCCGCCCGGACCTCGCTCTCCCCCAGTTCGATCTGTCCGCCCTGCCCCTGGGTAGCCTTGACCTCGAACATCAGCGGCTGCTTGCCGGACCCGACCCGGAAGTCGAAGCCCAGACCGTCGTCCCCCGGTGTGCCGGGGAACGCACCGCGACGGTTGGTGGAGACCCAGCTGCTCTCGTCGGTGCCAGGGTACTGGCGGCACAGCCAGTGGTAGGCGTACCACTCGCCCGCGTACCCAATCGCCGTCCGCTGAGCCTGGGACAGTCCGCTGTCCGCATGGCCCCGGGTGCCGCCCGGGCGGTGCCCAGATCGTCCTGTCCTGCTTCGCGGCACGAGCGGGGTGAGTTGGGCGAAGTGGTGGTGGCCGCCAACCAGTTCGGGCCTGGCGTCCAGTGCTTCGCGCAGGACGGCGTTGAGTTCGGTGAAGTCGCCGGAGTGCACGTCGAGTTCCCGGTTTCCCACCGAGATGAGCCGTCGGGCACGCTCCCGTGCCGCGCGGGCCCGGTTCGTCTCGTTCCGCGCCTCGTCCAGGTCCTCCGGGGTAAGCCCGTGGCGGTCGAGGTCCGCCGTGCGGGGCAGGTCGGCCGGCCACTGCCCGAGCGTGGCCAGCCAGGCGACCACGTCGTCCGGGCCCAGCACTCGGAAGTCGAGCGCACCGGCAGCCTCCAGCCGGGTGGTGATCTCCTCCGCCGGGGCGGGGGCCGACAGCGCTGCGGGAAGCGTCCGGCCGGACGCCGTCACCAAGGCGACGAGGTCCTCCGCCCTGCCCGCTATCACGCTCTTGTTCCGGCCGCGCGCGTAGTCGATCGGCGGCAGCGAGTCCCCCTCTTCCGGGGCCGGCCCGCCCAGCCGCACGGCGAGTGCCTCTTCGACCTGTGCCCACAGCAGTGCGGTGTCGGCGGTCTCGACGGTCAGGGCCCAGGCCGAGGGTGCGGTGATCCAGTCGAGGGTGCGGATCTCCGGCCAGTCGGTCAGCGGTCGCCTGGCGTCGAAATCTTCCAGGGCCGACCAGCGGAGCCGGTTCAGCAACTCCTTCCTGTGCAGGTCCACGAACGCCCGGAGCGCCTCCTCGTGTGTCTCGCCGTGGCTGATCGGCCGGTATCGCGGAGCCAGCGTGGCCAGGGTGTGGTTCAGCGCGGCGAAGTCGATCCCGAGCGCCGCCCTGAGTTCGTCGGTCGACCTGGCCACTCGGGCCTCACCGATGAACCTCTCGGCTGCCACCGGGAGTTCGTTCTCGTAAGAGCGCAGCGCGGCCGCGAGATCCTGGGTGTCCCGCGGTGTCGGCTCGGTCAGCTCGTCCGCCTTCGGTCGGCCGAGCAGGTGCACGAGCAGCGGGTAGCCGCGTTGCAGGACACCTCCGACAGCGCCGTCGATCCGTCGGCCGGTCTGGTCGAGCTGGTGGGTGGAAAGGCCGAGGGCCCGGGCGAGTTCCTGCTCGGCCGGTTCCCGCAGGTCTGCGTGGGCGTCCCCGAGTTTGAGAGCGGCCAGCTGCAGTCGGTCGCCGAAGCCGCGGTGTCCGATCAGGTCGGCCATGGCGACGGCGAACCGGGCGACCTCGCGCCAGCTCCGGTCGCCCTCCCGCGTCAGTAGCAGCGGGTGCTTGGGGTCGGACAGCGGGAGCACTCCGTCCAACCGGTCCGGTACGGCGACCGGCTCCCCGTCGAGGGTGACCTCCCAGTTGGTGTAGCGGTGCAGTCGAACGGCGCGGAGCGCGCCCGTCAGCTCGGTGAGGGCGGTGTCGCTCGGCCGCGGCGTGTGTGGATCGTGGTCGGCGAGTGCGGCTATCGCCAGGGTCAGCCAGGGGTATTCGTCGACCAGTGGCTCGCCCATGGTCGCCGGGTCCACCAGCTCGCCGTCGACGGTGGCCGAGAATTCCAGGGAGTCCACGGCCCGGAAGGTGCCGGGGCAGATCTCCTCGAGCAGGTCGCGGGCCTGCCGGGCGATGCCCGGAAGCACAAGCAGCGGCTCTTCCATCTCGCGGATCAGGCGAGCGGCGAGGCTGTCTCGGTCGCCGGTGACGTACACCACCGCACTGTCGTCGGCGAGTTCGGCGAGGGCCACGGCCACCATCCTGTCGCCCGCTTCGGCGAGCAGGACGGCGTCCTCCGAGAGCTCGGGGTCGGGCTGTGCGACGAGCTCGTTCCAGGCCTGCTCGTTGGCACGCTGGGCCAAGGGCCAGTCCTCACCGCGGATCGCGCCGTCCTCCAGGAACCGGCCGAGGGCCGCGATCAGGCGCGCACTGTGCTCGGGCTCTCCCCAGCTGGACAGGCCCGCTTCGCCCAGGCGGTCTCGGACGGCCTTCTGCTCCAGCAGGTGGCGCAGCCGCCGGTCGACCGTCGATACGAAGGCGGGCTCCTCATCCGCCCCGGGCGGGCAGTACCAGGCCTCGGCCGGGCGTACCCAGCGCACGGCGCGGCCGGCGCCCCGCACGGGCAGCCAGGGCTGTCCGTGGACGAAGGCCTCCAGCGGTGTCGGTACGATCTCCTGGTCCGCCTTACGGCTGCTGTCACTCGTCCAGACCGTCCTGAAGTGACCCCGCGTCCACGTCGCCAGGCCGCGCAGCACGAGTCGGGCGTACGCCAATCGGGCCGCCTCGCCGAGCCGCCCGACGACCTCCTGGCCCGGCAGCCGGTAGGCGTGGCCGCCGTTGTAGGGCGTCTGGGGGTACCACGCGGTGGACCGCGATCGTCCCATGTGCGCCACCCACTGCTCGTCGACCCCCTTGGGGACGTTCGCCATCCTGAGCAGGTTGCCCGTCGTCAGAGCGCCCCCGTTGGCCCGGCGCCCGGCCCCTTGCGTAATGACAGGTATCAGCCCGTCAGTGACGCCTAGGGCGGTCAGGAAGTCACGCCACTCGTCCAGGCTCTCGCCCCGCTTCACCACTGTGTCCGGCGGCGCGATCAGACGCTTGGCGATCCACCGGAGCGCGGACGACAGCTCACGCCCGTCCGCCACCACCGCCGCCAGGTCGTCCCCTGTCGTGCCCGTCCATCCCGTGCCGAAGGCCGCCCCGGAAGCCTGGATCAGCACCCCGTCCGCAGAGGGTACGTACAGCCCCACCGAGGACAGCGCCGACTCTCCCGTGAACTGCTTCGAGCGCCAAAGCCGGAAGACGAACCGGAGGGCCTGGAGACGCAACTTCTGGTCCGTGCTGCCGCCCAGGGCCAGCCGGACGTGCTCCAGCAGGCCGTTGGCGTCGAACGCCCGGACGAGACCGGCCGCCTGCAGGAAGGACCGGACCCCCTGCCGGTGTCCGCCGTCGTAGTTCTCGGCCCAGCTCAGGTCCGGGTGCAGGCAGAAGAGCCGCTTGCCGAGCGCGGCAGGCACTGCGGGCGTCCCCTTGTCGCCCCGTATGCCGTGTCCGGGCTGGAAGAACGCCTGCCGCCGCTTCTCCCGCTGCCCAGGCTTTCCGTTGTCGCCACCGCCGTTCGCGCGCCGGAGCGTGCCGTCCTCGGCCAGCAGGATCATCCGGCCGCGCAGCACCTCCCCGTCGTACTCGAAGAGCGTGGCGAGGTCCGCGTACAGGGCGTCCCACTCCCGGACGGATCCACCGGCCCGGGGCAGCGGCAGCGTGGCCACGATCCGTTCCGCCAGGTCCGCCAGCCCCGACCGCGGGGGCTCCAGCGGGTACTTCAGAGCGCGGCACATCGCCGCCAGCCGCCTGATCCGGTCGGTGCCGGCGTCCGGATCCACCACGGAGATCCCGGTCGCGTGTGCCTTCCCCGTTGTGAGCAGGGCGAGTTCATCCTCCGGCCAGAACGTCGCGTCCCTCGGTGTCGTCCAGCCCTCTTCCGGCGGAGCACCCTCGCTCCGCACCGCCGGCACGATGGCCACCTCGCCCAGGTCACGGCCGTGCACGCGCCGGGCCGCCGCCGACAGCAGTCCCGCGTACTTGCCCGTCCACTCCCAGCTCACCAGGTCCACCGCCATCTGCCGCATCCGGGGCTCCGGCAGCCCGCGCAGGTGCTCCGACCCTGCCAGACAGGTCTCGGCAGCCACTTCGAACAGCAGCCTATTCAGGGGGTGTTCGTGGTCCAGGTCGATGCGGTCCATCTTGGTGTAGAAGGGGGCATTGAGATGGCCAGGGAAGGGCGCGAGAACCTCTTCCCCCAGTGGCAGGAAGGTGAAAGTCTGCCCACGCCTCGGTCTGGCGGCCGCCACCGGCAGCGCCGCCTCCACCACGGCCGGCTCGGCCCATTCCCGCCAGGACTCGTCCAGCCTGCCCAGGTCCACCGCCGCCTCGACGGTGGACCGCAGCCGCTCGTCGTCCACGGTGTGACGCGCGATCACGAAGCACCCGGCCGGACCGAGATCGACCTCGGCGAGCGAAACAGCAACGGCCGAGGAGGGGACGACCGGCCCCAGCTGCCGCTCGACGCGGGTCAGCTCGCTGACGGTCTCCACCACACCGGCGACGCGCCGCTCCAACACCAGGCGGGACAACCGGTCCAGGAAGAGCATTACCGGGGCCTTGGTGGCAGCCAACTCCTCCAGGCGACGCCGCACTTCACCGAGGGCGGCCGCATGGCGCAGCGGGAGCCGGACCACGGTCACGCTCCCCGCCTCGGCCAGCCGCGCACAGGCCTCCGGTACCTCGGCTATCGGGTAGGGAATCTGGAACGGCGGCAGCTTCTTCGCCGCGTTCCGGGCCGTCTCGCGGTCCCCCAGCAGAGCCGCCAGCTCCTCCTCCAGGGCAAACCGGAAACAGTAGCCGTCCAGCAGCGCTGGACCCGGCCCCGCGCTTCGGGCGCTGTAGATCTCCGGTGCGTCCGTGATCTGCAGGACGCTCCGGAACCCCACCCCCTTATTGCCGATGCCCTCACCGATCACCTTCTCGCTGATCGCCAGGTTGCACACCGACTCGACCCTGGCCCAGGTGAAGGGGGTGCCACCGTTGCCGACCAGCAGAGTGCCGAACTCACCGTCGTCCTCGTCAAGGAGAACATGCACCCGACCGTCATGCCGCTGCCGCGGGTGAGCGTCGTGCCCGTTCTGCAGAAGCTCAAGCAGGAAGCGACCGGCGTAGTCCCGCGCGGTGCTGAACGAGGCGGCTCGCAACTGCTCCGGCCCCCGCCAGCGCTTCATCCCCAGCGAGTCCCCGAGCACCTCCAGTGAGTACTCTCGCAGCTCGGCCGCATACGCACTGCCGGTCACCGAAACCCCCTCGCCCCAGAATCAATCCGAACGCTATCGCACGCCAGCGACAAGGGCGGTGTGAGCTGCGAGATAGCTGACCGGCGCCCTCGCGTCCATGGCTGAGCCGTCTTGGCTCCGGCATCAGCTTGCACCGACCGCCTTCTTTCCGTCCGCGGCCACTCTTCGGAGCAGCGACCCCGTGCGGGCCGATGCTGCGCTATCAAGCTCGCCTACCCACCGAACGGGCTCCGTGATCCCCTTCGCGGTGTGTCGCCGGCGCGTGTCCCGGCCAGTCGATCTTGCCTGTGCTCCACGCCCCGTCCTGCACGCTCTGCCGCCACAGCCACCACTCCCGCAACTCTGGACACGCCATCACCACTTGGTTCGAGGAGGAGCCCATAGCGCAGCGTCCCAAGCGGGGCAGGGTGTATCGGCGATGCGGGTGCAAGGACGGCACCAGCGGGAAGCAGTTGGGCCCGTGGTGTCCGCAGTCGGCCGCCGACACCGCGCATGGCCGGTGGACGTACGCGGTGGACCTGGCGCGGGAGGACGGCAAGCGTCGGACTCGGCGGCGGGGTGGGTTCGCCAGTCGGGCGGAGGCGGCCCGGGAGATGGCGCGGGTGTTGGATGCCGAGTACCGGGGTGTGTACGAGGACCGCACGCTGCGCGTCGGGCTGTTCCTGTACGAGTGGCTGGAGTCGAAGCGGCCGACGCTGGCCCCGAACACCTGGGCGGGTTACCGGGCGTGCATCGAGCGCGACCTGCTGCCCGCGTTCGGCGGCATGCTGCTCGTTGATCTGCGGCCCAAGCACATCGACGCCTGGGTGAGCACACAGCTCGCCGCCGGCCGGGGCCGCACCACGGTTCACCACGCGGTGGCCATGCTGCGCAACGCCCTCAACAGCGCGGTGCGGACGTGGCGGCTGCGCTACAACCCGGCCAAGCACTCCGTACCCGCCAAGCCCCGCGCCGCCGTACGCACCTGCTGGACCCCCGACCAGGCCGCAGCTTTCCTGCGGCACAACACGGAGCACTACGCCGACCGGCTCACCGACCTGTTCGAGGTCATGCTCGGCACCGGCATGCGCCGCGGCGAGATCCTCGCCCTGCACTGGTCGGATGTCCACCTCATGGACCGCAAGCTCTACGTCCGCTGGACCCTGACAGCTGAACCGCTGCGGGTTTGACCGAGACTCGTTCTCTTGGAAGGATCGAGTCCGTTATGAGGAAGCCATACCCCAGTGAGGTCCGGGAGCGGGCGG